>DVMI01000029.1 GCA_018715085.1 Candidatus Avidesulfovibrio excrementigallinarum
CAAATCCATTTGCAGGTTGAACTGCTTGATCATCAGCTCGGTTTCCGGATCCTGACCCGGCTCGCAAGCAATAATAGGACGAAAGAACGCCACCTTGCGAATATTTCTGAGCAAAAGTTGCATCAGTCCAAGTGTTACCGCAGATTTGCCGCTATGCGGCTCCATGGCGGTCACAAACAGGGAATTCGCCATCACGCTACTCCTTGGTGAATCGTTGACAACCATCCCGTATCGCCTACAAGCCGACAGGACTGGCAGAGCGTCACGAAAATGGACTCTGAAAGATAGTTGAGCTGCACGCGGCCATTTTTAGTTGCAAAAGTGCTGAAGGCCGGCGGAGCATCGTTGATGTAAAAAAGAGTCGGGATGCCTGTTCAGACATCCCGACTCTGATCGCTATGTGTTACTTAAGGGGCTGCGACAGATGCGTAAGCAGGTCGAAGCGTTCCTGATACTGCTTGGCCAGTTCGTCGTTCAGACGCTTGGCAGCGTCGGGATCCTGACGGGTCAGCTGAGCATAACGGTTTTCGCCGTCAAGGAAGGACTGGAGGGTTCCGTCGGGAGCCTTCGAATCGATGATCAACGCCGGCTTGCCTTCGGCGGCCAGGTCGGGGTTGAAGCGGTACAGAGGCCAGTAGCCGGATTCCACAGCCAGCTTGCCTTCTTCCATGCTCTTGCCCATACCCTTGCGGATACCCTGGTTGATGCACGGAGCGTAAGCGATGATGAGCGAGGGGCCCTTGTAGGCTTCGGCTTCCTTGAAGGCCTTGATGACCTGCTGCTTGTTAGCGCCCATGCACACCGAGGCGACATAGACGTATCCGTAGCTCATGGCCATGCGGCCAAGATCCTTCTTGCCGGTACGCTTGCCGGAGGCAGCGAACTTGGCAATGGAGCCGAGCGGGGTAGCCTTGGAGGCCTGGCCACCAGTGTTGGAGTACACTTCGGTATCCATGACCAGCACGTTGACGTCCTTGCCGGAAGCAAGCACATGGTCAAGTCCGCCGTAACCGATGTCATAGGCCCAGCCGTCGCCACCGAAGATCCACACGGACTTCTTGGTCAGCATGTCGTTCATTTCCCAGATGGAATCCAGCACCGGGGAAGCGGGCATGCCGTCCATGGCAGCAAGAATCTTGTCACCATAGGCGCGGGACTGTTCGGCGTCTTCACGATTGTCAAGCCAGCCCTGGAGCGCTTCGGACAGTTCCTGAGAGATGCCTTCCAGACCCTTGGCTTCTTCGATCAGCGCGGCAAGGCGGTCGCGACGCTGTTCGTAGCCGGCATAAATGCCCAGGCCGAACTCAGCCGCATCTTCAAAGAGGGAGTTGCCCCAGGCAGGACCGAAACCGTCCTTGTTGGTGCAGTAAGGCGTGGTCGGCGCAGAGCCGCCCCAGATGGAGGAGCAGCCGGTGGCGTTGGCAATGTACATCCGTTCGCCAAAGAGCTGAGTCACCAGCTTGGCATAAGGCGTTTCGCCGCAACCGGCGCAGGCGCCGGAGAACTCAAGCAACGGCTGCTGCAGCTGCGAGCCCTTCAGGGTATCGCGAGGCACCAGGTTGTCCTTGATTTCCACGCATTCTTCCGCAAAGGCCAGGTTGGCCTTCTGGTCGTCGATCTGGGTTTCCAGAGGCTTCATGACCAGAGCCTTCACCTTGGCGGGGCAGACTTCAGCGCAGGAGCCGCAGCCCAGGCAGTCTTCAGCGTACACCTGCATGCGGAACTTCAGGCCCTTGAGTTCCTTGCCAATAGCGTCCTTGGTCACAAAGGTGGCCGGAGCGCCTTCAAGTTCTTCAGGCGTGGCAACCACAGGACGGATGGCCGCATGCGGGCATACCATCGAGCACTGGCAGCACTGGATACAGTTTTCAACCTGCCATTCAGGAACCAGGATGGCTACGCCGCGTTTTTCAAACGCGGTGGTGCCCAGGGGCACGGTTCCGTCAGGCGAGAAGCAGGAGACAGGCAGCTTGTCGCCCTGCTGGGCAAGCATGGGACGAACCACTTCGCGGATATATTCGGGATCGTCATGATTGCAGCCGCAGCAGCAATCCTTGGCATCAGCCCATTCGGCAGGCACCTGGATTTCAACAAGAGCGTCAAGCGCCTTGTCCACAGCAGCGATGTTCATGTTGACGATCTTTTCGCCCTTCTTGCCGTAGGTCTTCTTGATGGATTCCTTCAGCAGCGTCACAGCCTGTTCAAAGGGGATCACTTCGGCCAGCTTGAAGAAGGCCGTCTGCATGATCATGTTGATGCGACCACCAAGGCCCACTTCCATGGCCACCTTGACCGCGTCCACGTTGAAGAAGCGGATCTTCTTGCGGGCCAGGGTGCGCTTCATGCTGGCGGGCAGGTGCTTTTCAAGGTCTTCCATGCTCCAGGCGGAGTTCAGCACGAACACGCCGCCGTCCTTGATGCCTTCAAGCACGTCATATTCGTTGACGTAGGTAGCCTTGTGGCAGGCCACATAGTCAGCCTGGTTGACCAGGTAGGTGGAGTTGATGGGCGATTTGCCGAAACGCAGATGCGACACGGTGAAGCCGCCGGACTTTTTGGAGTCATAGGCAAAGTAGGCCTGAGCATAGAGATCGGTGTTGTCACCGATGATCTTGATGGCCTGCTTGTTGGCGCCCACGGTACCGTCGGCGCCAAGACCAAAGAACTTGCACTGCACGGTGCCGGCAGGCACGGTGTCGAGTTCTTCGCCCACTTCAAGGCTCATATCGGTCACGTCGTCGGTGATGCCCACGGTGAAGTGGTTCTTGGGACCGTTGACAAGCATATTGTCGAACACGGCCTTGGCCATGGCCGGCGTGAAGTCCTTGGAGCCCAAGCCGTAGCGGCCGCCCAGGATGCGGGGCGCTTCGCCCTTTTCCATGAAGGCGGTGCAGACGTCAAGATACAGCGGATCGCCCAGTGCACCGGCTTCCTTGGTACGGTCAAGCACGGTGATGGTTTCTACCGTATTGGGCAGCACACGCAGCAGATGTTCGACAGAGAACGGACGGTACAGGCGCACTTTGACAAGACCAAGGCGCTGACCCTGAGCGTTCAGAGAATTGATCACTTCTTCGATGGTTTCACAGGCCGAACCCATGGCAATAATCACACGGTCGGCTTCGGGATGGCCAACGTAATCAAACGGGCGATACTTACGCCCGGTGATGGAGGCCACCTTCTTCATGGAATCAACGACAATGCTGGGAATGGCGTTGTAGTAGCTGTTGCAGGCTTCGCGGTTCTGGAAGTAGACGTCCGGATTCTGAGCGGTGCCGCGCTGCTGAGGATGCTCAGGATTCATGGTCTTCTGACGGAATTCGGCCACCTTGTCCCAGTTCACAAGACCACGGATGTCTTCGTAATCGATGACTTCGATCTTCTGGATTTCGTGCGACGTGCGGAACCCATCAAAGAAGTGGCAGAACGGAACGCTCGATTCGATGGCGGAAAGATGGGCGACCAGAGCGAGGTCCATGGCTTCCTGAACAGAGCTGGAGCACAGGAAGGCAAAGCCGGTCTGCCGGGCAGCCATCACGTCCTGATGGTCACCAAAGATGGACAGCGCATGCGAGGCCAGGGCGCGGGCCGAAACATGGAAAACGCCGGGGAGCAGTTCACCGGCAATTTTGTACATGTTAGGAATCATCAGCAGCAGGCCCTGAGAAGCCGTGAAGGTGCTCGTCAGAGCGCCAGCAGCCAGAGAACCATGCACAGCACCCGCTGCGCCTGCTTCAGATTGCATTTCGTACACAGACACAGTCTGGCCCATCAGGTTCTTGCGACCGGCAGCAGCCCATTCATCGACCAATTCCCCCATAACCGAGGACGGCGTGATGGGATAAATCGCGGCAACATCACTCAGCGCATAAGCAACGTGTGCGGCAGCAGTGTTACCGTCCATGGTTTTCATCTTCTTTGCCATGCGAAAAACTCCTTTTTCCTCCGGAATCGAAGCCGGATCGGGGTTACCTCCCTACAGGGAGGAAGGGGGTGTGAAAAAAGTAGCAAGAAAACGTATCCGACAAAAAGCTGCCCTGAATGCTGTTAGTAAGGGAATACGCGCTTGTGTCGGGTGCTGGATAGGGAGAACGTTTGCTATATAGCATAAAATTGTTTGATTGAA
>DVMI01000030.1 GCA_018715085.1 Candidatus Avidesulfovibrio excrementigallinarum
CAGCGTCAGGCCACCAAGGACGCCGGACGCATCGCCGGTCTTGAAGTCAAGCGTATCATCAACGAACCGACGGCCGCATCCCTGGCCTACGGCTTCGACAAGAAGGTTAACGAAAAGATCGTGGTGTTCGACCTCGGCGGTGGCACGTTCGATGTGTCCATCCTCGAAGTTGGTGACAACGTCGTTGAAGTGCGCGCCACAAACGGCGACACCTTCCTCGGCGGCGAAGACTTTGACCAGCGCATCATCAACTACATGGTCGACGAATTCAAAAAGGAACAGGGCATCGATCTTTCGCAGGACAGCATGGCCCTGCAGCGTCTGAAGGACGCCGCAGAAGCCGCCAAGAAGGACCTGTCCACCTCCATGGAAACGGAAATCAACCTGCCCTTCATCACTGCCGGCGCAAGCGGCCCCAAGCATCTGCTCATGAAGCTCAGCCGCGCCAAGTTGGAACAGCTGGTTGCCGACCTTGTTGAAAAGACCATGGAACCCTGTCGCAAGGCTCTGGCCGACGCCGACCTGTCCACCTCGGACATCGATGAAGTGCTGCTCGTCGGCGGCATGACCCGTATGCCTCTGGTGCAGAAACGCGTGGCCGAATTCTTCGGCAAGGATCCTAACCGCTCGGTCAACCCGGACGAAGTGGTCGCCATGGGCGCGGCCATCCAGGGCGGCATTCTGGCCGGCGACGTGAAGGACGTGCTGCTGCTCGACGTGACCCCGCTTTCGCTGGGTATCGAAACCATGGGCGGCGTGTTCACCAAGCTCATCGAACGCAACACGACCATCCCGACCCGCAAGAGCAACACCTTCACCACGGCGTCGGACAACCAGCCTTCCGTGTCGATTCATGTGTTGCAGGGCGAACGGCCCATGGCTGCCGACAACATGACGCTGGCCCGCTTCGATTTGACCGGCATTCTCCCTGCCCCGCGCGGCGTGCCGCAGATTGAAGTGACCTTCAATATCGACGCCAACGGCATTGTGAATGTGTCGGCCAAGGACCTCGGCACCGGCAAGGAACAGTCCATCCAGATCACGACCTCTTCCGGCCTGTCCAAGGAAGACATCGACCGTCTGATGAAGGAAGCCGAAGCCCATGCTGCCGAAGACAAAAAGAAGCAGGAACTCATTGAAGCGCGCAACCAGGCCGACAGCCTGATTTACGGCACCGAAAAGTCTCTGAAGGATCTTGGCGACAAGGTTGACAGCGCGCTCAAAAACGATATCGACGCCAAGATGGCCGAACTGCGCAGCGTGATGGAAAAAGACGACATCAATGCCATCAAGCAGGCTACCGAAGCGCTGGCCAAGGCCTCGCACGCGCTGGCCGAACAGCTCTACAAGCAGGCCCAAAGCAACCAGCAGGCCCAGCAGCCCGGCGGTGCCGGTGCAAATGCAGGCGCCACTGGCGGTAACAAGCAGGACGGCGACGACGTGGTTGACGCCGACTATACAGAAGTCAAGTAAACCAACAGGCGGGCTTTTGCCCGCCACCCGGGCGGCACACTCAAGCTGTTGCCCGGGATAAAGGCCAGCCTCTTTGTCGCCGGGGCAAGCCCTTTCCTTCCTCCCTTCCGCGACAGGCTTCGCCGCAGCGTCCCCTCTCTGTTCTTCCAGGATGCTGCGGCGAAAACAACAGGCGCCCGGCTGGTATATACCAGCCGGGCGCCTGTTTACATGCCGTTTCTGATACGCGCCATCTGGTGAACACCATCCCGTCACGTCCGCAGCCGGGCTCAAACAAACGCCGCCAGCTTCCTGCCACGAGGCAGCTCCTGCGTTCTTAACGCCGGCCCCAGAGTTGTCCCCACGGCCCAGACGCGCCACCGTCTTTTCCTGTCGTTTAAAAGGAAAGAGAGCCCCTTTTCTCAGGGCATCCCTTTCCCTTCGGGACAAGACCGCATCTGCTTGCGCAGCCTTAACGCCCGTCTGCCAGTTCTTCAACGATCAGTGCGCCCGATTTGCCATCTCGGCGTGGCGACGAACCTAACCTGCAAGCGACGAGGCTGCCAGGACAAAGCCTGGCCGCATGCGGCACAAGCAACAATCCGCGACTGGAACAGGCATAGCGCGCCTGCCCCAGCCCAGGAACGAGAAACGCGTCTGACAACAGACGGGCTCCCACAGGGCCGCGCTCCGGCTGCGTGGCCTCCGTCCCTGCTCTTCGCAGTTGAATATAGGAAAAACTCAGGCTCTGCTTGGCAAGCCGTGCAGCCTGCGTCAACGAAGACAGCCACGCCGGCGCCGCATCCGGCGCAAGCTCCCGATGCACATGGCACCAGCCGCGATCCCGGCGGCCCAGCAGCGGACATTCCTGTGCGTGCGGGCAAGGCGCCACCGCCCACAGACCTTCTTCCAGTGCGGCCTGCCGCAACGTTGCGGTCAGCGTTCCGCCAAGGCGCGTCCCCGGCTCCACAAACAGCGCAGTTCCTTCTTCCGGCAGCTGGCGGGCCACCGCCATGGCCACTTCGCCCACCCGTTCGCCAAACGGAATCGACGCATCCTGGCTTTGGGCCTGCCATTCGTTGAGCACATTGCCGCCTGTAAGCAGGGTTGGCCGCAGCCGGATATCGTTGAGCACGCGGGTCAGAGGCGCCCGCTCGAGGCGGATTTGCCATGTCAGCGGCACGCCCATGAGTCCGGCCAGCTGTTCAAGCAGCTGCAAACCCAGGGCCATGGGCCTTGGCGCGGTGTCGGCACACACGACCCGCAACGGCGCTTCCCGCCATTCGGGACGGCTGATCCACAATGCCAGGGGGACAGAAAGCGGCCCGCTGCCCAAATCCACCATAGACGGCACTGTCCCCTCCGGAGGCAGCGGCAGATCCAGATCCCGGAACAGGCAATGCAGGCGTAACAGGTTCCACGGCAGAAAATAACGCAAATACGCCGAAACCAGCCGCGGAGAACTCCAGTAAGAGCGTGCAAGCGCATACCGTTCTGTCGTCAGCTGAGCCGAAAGCTCTCTGATTGCGTCCGGCAGATCCGCACGATGAGCGCGGCGCAGCGGCATGACGGCATCCAGAACTTCCGGCAGGCGGCGCAGAGCTTCCGCGGCGAACGTATCCGGCATGAAGAGGCGGGCTGGAGGCACGTCAAGCCGCAGTCCCGGCGTGCCCTCGGTGACGTGCGCTTTGCGTCCGTCGTGAGGGCGCACACCTTTCTCGAAAACCCGGCCTGCGCCTCTGCCGCCTTTTTCTGCATCGGCTCTGACGCGCCGTGCTTCTCCTGGCACAGCCCGCCCGGGCTTTCGGGCGGGCTTTTCTTCAGGCTTGCAGGCGGCAGCCGGACGCTCCGGCACAACACGCCCCTCCGGGGTGTGATCCGCGCGCCGCTGTCCCGCCCTGTGCTGCCCGTCAAAACGCCTGTTGGCCGGGCTCACGAGTCAGCCCTGTCCTGCAAGGCGGCAACTGCAGGCAGCAACTTGCCTTCAAGCACTTCCAGGAAGGCGCCGCCGGCCGTGGACACGTAGGACACCTTGTCGATGCACTGATATTTTTCCAGAGCCGCAATGCTGTCGCCGCCTCCAGTCACCGTGTAGGCCGGGCTGTCGGCCACGGCCAGCGCCACCGCCTTGGTGCCTTCGCCAAATTTATCAATTTCAAACGCGCCGACAGGCCCGTTCCAGACAATCGTGCCGCTGGCGGCAATGTCTTCGGCATAGCGGGCGGCCGTTTCAGGACCGATGTCCAGAATCATCTCGTCAGGCTGGACGTTGGGCACCTTGCGCAGCGTGGCGGGCGCATCCGGCGACAGAGCAGGCGCCACCACCACGTCGACCGGCAGCGCAATTGCGGCGCCCCGTGCAGCCGCTTCATCCATAATCCGCTTGGCGTCAGCCACAAGATCCTCTTCACAAAGCGACTTGCCGACTTCATAACCGGCAGCCTTGAGGAACGTGTTGGCGATGCCGCCGCCCACAATCAGTTTGTCAACGCGCTTGGAAAGATGATCCAGCACCAGCAGTTTTGTGGAAACCTTGGAACCGCCAATGATGGCCAGCAGCGGCCTGGCCGGATTGTCCATGATGCGCGAGGTGGCTTCAAGCTCTGCAGCCATCAAAGGCCCGGCGCAGGCCACAGGCGCAAACCGCAGTGCGCCTTCTGTGGAGGCCTGGGCGCGGTGAGCTGTGGCAAAAGCGTCCATCACATATACATCGCCCAATCCGGCCAGCTTGCGCGCCAGTTCCTCGACATTCTTTTTTTCGCCCTTCATAAAGCGCACGTTCTCGCCAAGGACGCACTGTCCGGGCTGTACGCGCACCTTGCCTTCAAACAGATCTTCCAGCGCGACGAGCGGCACCGGCATGCCCAGCAGCTCGCCAAGACGCTCGGCCACCGGAGCCAGCGACGCCGCAGCGTCAAACTCGCCCTCTGTAGGGCGGCCCAGGTGCGACAGCACAATCACGCCAGCCCCTTTTTCCAGAGCCATCTTCACAGAAGGCAGAGACGCGCGAATGCGCTTGTCGCTTGTGATTTTCCCGTCCTTGACAGGCACGTTCAAATCCTCGCGCATCACCACAACTTTACCCTGTAAATCCAGTTCAGCCATCAGGCGAATGCTCATGGTTCTCTCCTTGTCCGTTGAGGACGCAATCATTGCCGGCCCAAAAGGGCCATACTGACAAACAAAAGGAAAATCCCGGTCAGGCTCATTACCGAAACCGGCTCGCCCAGCAGGAAAATACCCAGAATCGCAGCTCCCAGCGGCTCTCCCAGAGCCAACGTGGCGGCAAGCGCTACAGGCGTGGTGCGCAGCCCGTTCAAGGTCAGCACATAGGCGATGGCCGTACTGAACAACGCGATGAACACTGCGCCAATCAGGCCACGCGGCGTAAAGATCCAGGCCAATGAAACCTCATCGGAAACGCTCAGTCCCATCAGGATAATGATCGCTCCCGTCACGAGGAAAAATCCGGTCATCAGCACGTCAGTGGGCCGCTTCTGCACAAGTCCCTTTCCCAGGACGACAAACAGAGCGTAGCTGCATCCGGCAGTAACAGCAAGAGCCACACCTACGCCCATACTGCTGCCCATTCCTCCGCTTTTGCTGAACCCCAGGATACCTACACCCAGCAAAGCAATGCCCGTTGCCGGATACCAGGTGCGCAAAGGCCGTTCCTTCAGCAGCACCCACCCCAAAATGCCTACGGCAACCGGCGTCGTCCCGATGGTGACCACCGTGCCTACCGTCACGCCGGCGTGTCCCAGCGACGCGAAAAAAAACAGCTGAAAAAACACAAGTCCGGCCAGCGCGCCCAGATCCTGCCACGAAAACCAGCTTTTGAGCGGTCTGAACTCACCGAGCCGGCCAGACAAGGCGCATAACAGCAGCAGCGCCAGCCCCGCACCGCCAGCCCGAACAAAACCAAGCGAAAAAGCGTCGGCGCCAGGCATGCACAACGCCTGGACGCTTCCTGTCGTGCTAAAGGCCAGAGCCCCAAGCAGCACCTGCATCGGGCCACGTCCAAACTTCACAGGTGGAAATCTTTTCATCAGGCAACTCCGAAACAAACAATACCCTGCGTTTCTGCAACGGCAGGCGGCAGCCTCCCATATGTCCGCTTCCGCAAGCCGTTCACGCCAAAACGCAAGCCGCTCCAGCTCTAGCGCAAGCCACGAAGAGAAACAAGCCCCTGCCGCCGGCTTTGCCGGGCATTCAATCCGGAGTACGACTGCCTGTCCCCGACAGTCATGCCTGTATGACGCCTCTGGCGTCAAGCCGCTCCCTTTTGCAGGGCTGAATCGCACCGCCGCCCTGCCTATTTGCACAAAAAAACCGCGCTGAACGCAACTGCCTGCCACAGCAGCGGTCCTGTCCTCTCGCCCACGGGCATCGTGCGCTCCCAGGCACCTGTGATCCAAACAATACGCCCCGGAGCATGCCCCTGCATCAGAGAAGCCCGCCGCCGCAAAGGTTCCATGCAGGCAGGGCGCCCTCATGCCCCCAGAAGCGCATTGCTGCCTGCCACGACAGGCGCCTTTCCCCCACATCGTCATTCGACAACAGGGAAAACCACGCATGGCAAACGGCCTGCTGCTCTCCCTTTCAGGCACGATAAGGCAGTTTCTGCAGCTCCCAGGCCGAACATACAGGGCCTGTCCGCTGACAGCACCCAAAACGCTTCTTGCCGTCATCCGGCATTCAACGGAGGCCTGATAGAAACATACGTCTCTGCGCGCTGCAGCGCACCGACCAGAAATAATAAAGGATTTTGAGCAAGCAGCCTTTCAAAAGGCCTGCTGTCAGCCCACAAAGAAATATGGCCTATTGCATCCGCGGCAAACGTCGTGCCGCGCCCATGCAGGGGCACCCGCTTTAAGCGTGCACACCTCTGCCGGTGCCAGGCAAACAGCGTCAGACGAGCCTGCTTTATTGCCGGGACACACGCGGGCTTTTGCAATCATAACGGCAAAAGCGGAAAGAGCCAGACTGCCTGACACCAGGAATAGCTTTACCTGCAGCGCAGGCAAACCCTGTTGCCTGCTCAGGCAACCGCGCGGGCAAAACGATTATAAAAATAGAGGCACAACCACAACGCTGATGGCCTTGTATCCGATCGCCATGCTTTGCAAGAGCTTTCTCACAAAAGTCCGCACTCCGCGCCAGCGGAAACGCATGGCTGCTCTTTCTGCCGGCGGCGCTGCCGCAGCATCCGTCCAATTGTGCCGGGAAGATGAACCTCGTTCAAAAAAATACCGCCCGAACCGGACAATGCACAAATGTGGACGCCTCCACATCTGACAACGCCGTTTCGGGCAGGCAGCACTTTCAAAACAGACTAGAATACCCAGCGGCCACGGTTATCAAAGCGGACGAGCTCGCGCATCCGGCGGCTCTTAACCTGCTTGAAGTTGCCGCTCATGGCTTCAGCCTTGGTTTTGCCAAGAGATTCAAAGGTGTTTTCGATATAGATGATGTGCCCAATATATTTGGTATTTCTCTTGTTTTTGCAGTCGTGCACTTCGGTCTTGAGAGTGGCACGATCCACTTCCTGGAAACGGGCCTTATACACGTCACCGACCTTGACGACTTCCACATGCTGACGATTGGGCCGCAGCGTTTTGTTAGCACGGTTGATGTGCATCAGCGCGGCTTCATCCAGTTTCTCCTGAGCTACTTCCCTCGAGTCGGCCTTGGCCTTGGACGCCTGTGCAACGCCCGTCAGAGAAAAGGCCGCCATCGACAAAATCAGTGGGAAGATCCAGAGCTTTTTGAACATGAACAAAATCCTTTGTGGCACGTTCACATAGAATAATGGCCCGGCGAGATTCCCGCCGGGCCATACAACAATGCGGGCTAGCGATTATTCTTCAAAAGTCAGTTCGCAACGACGGTTCATGAAGCGGCCTTCTTCGGTCGCGTTGTCATAGCGGAAAGACTTGCCCATGCCACGGGCGACCATGGCGGAAGCGGGCACGCCAGCCTTGGCAAGATACGCCTTCACCGAGTTGGCGCGGCGCTGGGACAGACCGAGGTTGTAGGCGTCGGTGCCCACGCTGTCGGTGTAGCCAAGCAGCACGAGCTTCAGGTTGGGCATATCCTTCACATGATCAGCGGCTTCATCAAGCACGGCGCGCGCAGCAGCGTCGAGTTCGGAAGAGTCGAAGGCAAAGTTGACGCCACGCAGGACGATCACTTCTTCGGTCATCGGCATGCAAAACACGTCACCCACGAACTTGTCAACAGCAGCGTCGCTGGCCACAAGGTCAGAAGCCTTCACAAGCACGGCGCAGCTGCTCAACGCGGCGATTTCTTCCAGGGTCTGCTGGCCTTCAGCGCTGTCGGCCACAGAAATGATGTGGAAGCATACGTCGGGGTTGGCGCTGTAAATGGCCTTGGCTTCTTCAACAGGATCAACCCCACGGTTGGCTTCACCGTCGGACACGATGATCACGGCAGCTTTGGGGGCCATGGATTTGATCACCGCGTCATGGGCGACCAGGCCAGGTCCCATGGGGGTAAAGCGGCCGAACACGTCCAGATCGTCTTCGATCGCGGCAATGCCTTCTGCCATCTGGGCACGATCCCAGGAGCCCTGTTCCACAACGGTCATATAGGGAGCAAAGGTGTACAGGCCGCCGGAGTAACCGAGATCCGGCACAGCCGCGTTCACGCGATCAATGGCCTGTTTGGCGAGGGCAATTTTTGTGGTCTTGCCGGCATCGCCGCCTTTATAGGCCATCATCATGGATCCAGAATAGTCCACCAGATAGTTGAAGCTATCGATCCGCTTCACGCACGTTTCCGGGCTGTGCGCAGCAAAACCGGCTGTTGCCCAAGCGAACACCAGGGCAACAGTCAAAACAATAAGACGAGTGAGTTTCATGCAAGCCTCCGCTGCTTGGGTTGAAAATCTTTGTTCTCTCCAAGAGGAGAAACAGACGACACAAAGATAGGCGAAGTGTAACCGGGCATGCTTAAAAGGTAAAGCCCTTTGGAAGAGATATTTTCGCCGGGGAAACGCTTTTCATCCTTACGGCCGTAACGCGAAACGCGCAGACTCTCTGTGTCGGCACAGACCGGATCCGCCAAAAAGGAGCCTTGGACCGACGCCGCCTCCCCGGGCTCGCTGCACTGTATCAGAGCGGCGGCAGCGCCCCCGTAAGCAACCTCGTCATATACCATATTTAACTATGTTACATTATAAATAGAAGGCTATGTCACAACAAACAGTTGATAAATAGCCATTTTTATAGGGGAGTATCAGAACTCCCCTACAAACTGTTATTTGCAGTTATCTATACTCATTTGGAATTTCGATATGAAGTGTCTCACACAATAA
>DVMI01000031.1 GCA_018715085.1 Candidatus Avidesulfovibrio excrementigallinarum
CTGCTGATGAACAAGGCCAAGTGGGACAGCCTGACCCCCGAACAGCAGAAGATCATCCGCGAAGCCGCCGCGGAAGCCACCGCCTGGCAGCGTGAAGAAAGCGTGCGTCTGGAAGAAAAGGCCTGGCAGGCTTTCCGTGACCAGGGCATCCAGATCCACATGCTGACGCCGGAAGAACACGCCGAAATGAAGGCCAAGACCCGTCCTGCCTTTGATCAGTTTGCCAAGGAAGTGCCCGCGCACATCCTGAAGCTGCTCGAAGAAACGCAGAAGTAGTTTTTCAGTTTTCAAGAAAAGCCCCGTGTTTCGCAACCCGCCGCGGCGGCTTACGGAACATGGGGCTTTCCGTTCCGTGAGGTTATTCTATGGCTGACTCCGCACACGGCAAGACCGGCATACTTTCGTGGCTCAATGAAAATTTTGAAAAATTTTCATGGCTTCCGGCATCATCGCCATCACCCTCTTCATCACCTGGCAGGTCATCTACCGCTACATCATCACGCAGTTCATCGAACGCGCCGGTGCAGCGGTCTGGACAGAAGAACTGTCCCGCTACATCTTTATCTGGATTTCCTACCTGGCGCTGTGCGTCGCCATCCAAAAACGGTCCTCCATCCGGGTGGACATCATCTATGACAAGCTTTCCCCGCGCCTGCAGGGCATCAGCTGGATCATCGTCGAAACGCTGTTCCTCATTCTGACGCTGGTCATCGCCTATTTCGGCTATGGGCAGATCGAACGGCTCCTTACCTATCCGCAGTACACCACGGCCCTGCGCATCCCCTACCTCATTCCCTATCTGATCCTGCCCTGTGGCTTTGGCCTCATGGCCCTGCGCCTGGTGCAGCGCATTGTAGGGCAAATCAGGGTGTGCGGCCCGCTTGACAGCCTCATCGGCTTTGCTGTCGCGGCGTTGATTGTCAGCCCCTGGTATTTTGTGGAATACATGGATCCGCTGCCGGTGCTGTTCGGCTATTTTGCGCTGCTGTGCGTCATTGGCGTGCCCATCGCCATCAGTCTCGGTCTGGCGACCCTGTCCACCATCATCATGTCCCAGACCCTGCCCATCGAATACATGGCCCAGGTCTGCTTTACCTCTATCGACAGCTTCCCCATCATGGCCATCCCCTTCTTCATCGCGGCCGGTGAATACATGGGCGCAGGGGGCCTCAGCAAACGCCTGCTGGCCCTGGCTGACGAAATCGTGGGCGGCCTGTACGGCGGCATCGGCCTGACCGCCGTTGTGACCTGTATGTTCTTTGGCGCCATCTCCGGTTCCGGCCCGGCCACCGTGGCCGCCATCGGCGCGCTGACCATCCCCGCCATGATCGAACGCGGCTATGACCGCTATTTCTCTGCGGCCCTGGTTGCCGCCGCCGGCTGCGTGGGCGTCATGATCCCGCCGAGCAACCCCTTTGTCGTGTACGGCGTGTCTGCTCAGGTCTCCATTGGTGACCTGTTCTTAAGCGGTATCGTGCCCGGCATCATGACCGGCATTGTGCTCATGGGATACTGCTATTTCTACGCCAAAAAGAAGGGCTGGCGCGGCGAACAGAAGGAACGGAGCCTCGCCTCCCTGGGCCGCGCCGCCTGGGAAGCCAAGTGGGCCCTGGTCGTGCCGGTCATCGTGCTGGGCGGCATTTACGGCGGCGTCATGACCCCGACGGAAGCCGCGGCCGTGGCCGCCTTCTACGGCCTTATCGTGGGCATCTTCCTGTACCGCGAAATGGATTTCAAGGTGGTCTGCTCCTCTTCGGTCATCGCCTGTGAAACGTCTTCCATCATCATCGTGCTGATGGCCATGGCCACCCTGTTCGGCAACACCATGACCATTGAAGACGTGCCCGGCACCATTGCCCGCTGGATGCTCAGCGTCACCGAAAACAAGATCATCATCCTGCTGCTCATCAACATCCTGCTGCTCATCGTGGGCGTCTTCATGGAAGCCCTGGCCGCCATCGTCATCCTGACGCCTATCCTGCTGCCTGTGGTCACCGGTGTTGGCGTCTCGCCGCTGCATTTTGGCGTGATCATGGTCGTCAACCTGGCTATCGGCTTCCTTACCCCGCCGGTGGGCGTCAACCTGTTTGTGGCTTCCGGCGTGGCGCAGGCCAAAATCGAACGCATTGCCGTGGCCGTTGTGCCCATGCTGCTGCTGATGCTCGTCGTGCTGGCCATCATCACCTACTTCCCCTCTGTGCCGCTGATTCTCGTCAAGTAGCACAGATCCAGGCCCCCGCCGGGTGCTGACCCGGCACACACCGCTGCCGCACACGCGGCCGGCAACACACAAAACAAGGGCGCGGCGCTCATACCAAGCGCCGCGCCCTTTGCTGTTGCGCCGCACCGGCGCGCCCTGCGGGCGCTCCCGGCACTGCGCAGTCCTCTCTGCCTTCAATGCCGGACGATTTCTATTCCCCTGTCGCGGCACAACGCCTCGATGCTGCGGTCATAGGTGGCTTCCGCTGCTTTGGAAAAAAAGCACCCGGGAATGCCTTCGCCGTGATCCCGGTGGTGTGCAACGCATTCGCAGCATTTGCCATGCCGGGGACAGTTATAGGTGCAGGGACAGGGGCGGACGTTGTCACAACTCATGAGCATTCTCCAAAAGATACAGGTTACAAGGGCCGGGGCGCACAGCACGCACGGCCGCAGTCTCAAAGACCGCTACTTCAAAAAGGCCGGACAGGCGTTCAGGCGCGTCTGCGTGTTCCGGCTGACGCGCCAGCTGGCGCGTCCTGACCTTGACCATATCCAAATAACAGAGGGCGGCGTCCGCAACAAGAGCGAATGCGCCAGAGTCCGCCTCTGCTCCGCGCACTTTGACGGGCCTTGCGGGCAAGGCGCAGAACGCCGACACTGCCGCCTGCCCGTCCCGCACGGGTCTGCGGATGCGCCCGCCTCCAGCCGCCATGTTGCGATGCAATCACACGCCCCGACGCCGTCTTTTGCAGAGAGCACAAACACGCCCGTCCCGCACGGGCCTGCGGATGCGCCCGCCTGGCGGGGCGGGCGATCAGAAAAAACAGAACGCCGCCCGCACGGGTCAGTTTTCCCGGTGCGCGGGCGGCGTCAATTCGGTTCGGCCTGTTGCGGCGGCCGCCGTTTTACTCCGGCGGCCGCACCGGCCAGAAGTATTTTTAATAATACGCCTGGCCGTAGTTCTGGTCGTAATTTTGATCGTAGTTCTGGTTATAGTTCTGGTTGTAGTTCTGATCGTAGCCCTGCGTGTTGTTGTAGTTGGGGCTGCTTTGCTGGTTGTAGGCGCCGCCGCTGTTGCCGTTGGGCGAAATGCGGATTTCCACGCGGCGGTTCTGCCGGCGGCCTTCGGGCGTGTCGTTGGAGGCCACGGGGCGCTGTTCGCCATAGCCGATGGCCTTGATGCGCGAGGCGTTGAC
>DVMI01000032.1 GCA_018715085.1 Candidatus Avidesulfovibrio excrementigallinarum
GCAAGGACAGGCATGGTGCAGTCATTGGATTCATTTCTCAGCTTATGTCTGTTGGTGATGACGGCTGGAGCTCCATTTATGATAAAATTGCCAAAGTAGAAAAGTCCATCACTCAAATCACCAGTCACGGCTATCAAAAAAGCAGTCTGTCTGACGAAATTATCAGTGCTGATCCTAAAATGGAAAAGTGTATCGAGCAGGCATACTGTTATGCCAAATCAGATGAACCTGTGCTGATTTATGGCCCTACAGGGGTGGGAAAGGAACTTTTTGCCAAAGCCATCCAGCGCCATAGCAACCGCGCACAGCGTCCGTTCATCTGTGTCAACTGTGCGTCACTTTCCAAGGAGTTCATCAGCTCTGAGCTGTTCGGATATGCGCCGGGCGCCTTTACGGGCGCACACCGTCAGGGAAAGGCCGGGCTTATGGAAAAGGCCGATGGCGGCACACTCTTTCTGGATGAGATAGGGGAACTTCCCCTGGACGCGCAGGGGGCCTTGTTGCGAGTGCTGGAGACACACCAAATCCAGCGTCTCAACGCGCTTGAGTCCCGCAAGGTGGATTTCCGGCTGATTACGGCAACAAACCGCAATCTGCGGGACATGTGCAACGAGCATTTATATCGGGAGGACCTCTTTTTCCGGCTCAGTGTGCTGCCGTTGAACATCCCTCCGCTGTGCGAGCGCAGACGCGACATCCCGTTGTTGATCGAGCATTTTTTGAACAAAATGCGCGGGGTCGGTGCCTGGACCGTCCAGCAGGAGGCCTTGGACATTCTGCAGCACTATTCCTGGCCGGGCAATGTCAGGGAGCTGCGCAACGCCTTGGCCTATGCCGTTGTCAACGCCGGGGATGCCGTCATCAGCAGCAGCCACCTGCCCCCGAATATTCTTGACAGTGACTCTCTGGCATGCCCCACGGCCCCGGCTGCCGCGAAGGCAGGTACGATTGAACGGCGCCCGATGCAGGAAAGAGAACGGCTGGTCATGGCCGTGCAGAAATGCGGCGGCAACATAAGCTGTGTGGCCCGCCTTCTTGGCATGTCGCGAACGACCGTATATGCAAAGCTGAGGCAATACGACATTCCGCGATGCCGCATGTGACCGCGGATCTTCCCGTGATTCCGGGCGGACAGGCAACAGGCCCTGTGCGGCCGGTCCGCCACCGGAAGAGGGCGCATGCGGGCTGGCCGGCCTTGCATGAATACAGGCAGAAAGCACGTTTTTTGTGCCTTCTGCCTGTTTTTTGCGCTTTTCGTACAGAGTGGCTCCTTCCTTATCCTCCGTGCGGCGTGGCCGCAGGCGTGAACATGGCCAGTCTCAGGCGCGCCGCCTCTTTGTCCTGGCTGTGCGCGGCCTGAACGCCTGTTGAACGCTTGCGTCATGCGCGCTTTTCCTCCGCAGCCGTGGCAGGCCGGCTGTTCTCACGACAACGTGGTCCGATGCCCGCTCACAACTATCAGCGAATACAGGAAATTCCTCAGCAGGCAGCCTGTTGTCCCGTGCTGAGGATCCAACACGTCCTCCACGGTATTGCGGCAGGCCTCTTCAACGCGTGCGCCTGGTTGCGGGAGGAAATCCGCTGCGGCTTTGAACAGAAATGACAAGGAGTGTTTAGGCGGTGAACAGATATGTTCACAAATGTGAGCGCCCGGACAAAAAAGCGGAGCCCTTCGTGTCAGAATAAACAGTATCCTGAAAAAAAAGTATGATTTTTAGTAAGCTAACGAAGTAGGCTCGTAATTAAAAAACTGGCATATCTCTTGCTACTTTTATCACATAATGCCATGCCATGAAGGCACCATGTGCTTTCTCAATGTTGGGGTCGAGCGGGCGGATTTGTCTTGCCTGGCGCCGCAGTCGAAGAACGGCATTTCTGCCAAGGAGGATATTATGGCGGTGTTGCGGAAACTTTTGATGGCTGGGGTTTGTGTCCTTGCATGCTGTTTCTGGGTCGCGGACTCGGCGCATGCAGCCTATCCTGAGAAACCGGTAGTTCTTGTCGTGGGGTATGCGGCTGGAGGCAGTACGGATTTGCCGGCACGCGCCTTTGCCTCTGTATTCAGCAAAACGCTGGGTCAGACTGTTGTGGTGAAAAATGTTGCGGGCGCTTCCGGTGTGGCGGGCAATACCGAGGTCGCGTTTGCCAATCCTGACGGCTATACGGTGCTGTTTGGTCCTTCTGGCCCCATGGTCATGTATCCGAACATTCAGAAGATGCCTTATCCGGACGACGCGTTCATTCCCGTGTGCCGTGTGGTGCAGGACAACACAGTTCTGTTTACGCCCAAAAACGCGCCCTGGACTGATTACAAAAGCATGGTGGAGATTATTAAAAAGAATCCCGGCAAGTATCGGTACGCCACGTCCGGGGCAAACAACCCTGCACATATGGCCAATCTGCTGCTGTTCAGAGAATTGGGGCTGAAGGTCGGACATCTGCCTTCCAACGGCGGTGCAGGCTGCGTGCAGGCCATGAATGCCGGTAACGCCCATTTTTATGCGGACATGCCCCCTGTAGGCAAGACGTATGATTTGCGTCCCCTCGGTGTGTACAGCAGCGAAAGACTTCCGCACGCGCCCCATATTCCGACATTCAAGGAACAGGGTGCCAATCCGCCGGATACCTATGTGTGGCAGGGCTTGTTCGTGCCTAAGGGCACGCCGCAGGAAGTGGTGGACACTCTCGCCGCCGCTGCCAAAAAGGCCGTAGAGTCTGAAGAATGCAAGGAGCTCTTTGCCAAGCTGGAAACTGTTGGCGCGTACATGCCGCCTGAAGAGTTTGCCAAGTTCTACAAGGAAGAAGGGCGCCGCTGGCGCGACATCTACATTAAGGCTGGGGTAATCAAGCAGTAATCAGACGGCTGTCCGCCCCATCGGGCGGACAGCCTGACTCCGGAGTGATTTTCATGAGCTACAAGTACCAGGAAGTGGTTTTTTCCCTGCTGATGCTTGGTGTGGGAGTGTTTTTGCTTGCACACACGTTTTCTGATCAATATCAGACGCTCTTGAGTGGGGATGGCGTTCTATCTCCCATGTTTTATCCCAGGGTGATCCTGGCAGGCTGGTGCGTGCTGTCCGTCGCAATGACGGTACAGGCGCTGAAGCTGCCGGCAACGCTGGTCAAGGCCTTCAACGTGCGGCAGGTCGTCTGCGCCCTGCTCCTCATGGTGGCAATGCTGATTCTGCTGGCCTGCTTCGGCTTTCTGGTTGCCGCCATTCCGTTTGTGTTCGGATTTGCCTTGTTCCTTGGCTACAAAAACAAATTGGTTGCAGCCATCGCCGCCGTCATCATTCCCGTTTTGCTGTATGTTCTGTTTGATAAGGGCCTTGGCATCATTCTCCCCGCAGGCGTCTGGCATTTTTGATCGAACCTTTCTTTGGATTCCGCATACGGGTCGGACGGGACGCAAGGTGCCCACGCAGGCTGACGCTTTTGTTTTGGCAGGCGCAGCGTTGGCGGCGTAAAGCCGGCGGGCGGGACGTCTTGCCGAAATACAGCACCAATCAGCAACAGCTCTAGCTATCATCAAGGGATATGACATGGATATAGTGTTAGCCACTTTTCAGGAAATGTCGTGGGTGACATTGCTGACGGTCTTTTTGGGAACGCTTTTTGGCGTGATTCTTGGTGCGCTGCCGGGACTCGGTTCCATTGTGGGCATCAGCGTCGTAATCCCCTTCACGTTTACACTGGACAGTCCTTCGGCCATTGCCCTGCTGCTGGGCGTTTACGCGGGATCCATCTATGGCGGAAGCATTTCTTCTGTCCTGATCAACACGCCGGGCACGCCGCAGTCGGCATGTACGGCGTTTGAAGGGTATCCCATGGCACAGCAGGGCAAGGCGGGTGAAGCCATTGGCTGGGCCACCATGGCTTCAGTTCTTGGCGGTTGTTTTTCCTGCCTTTTGTTCATCGTCTTTGCGCCGCAACTTGCCTCGGCCTCTTCCAAGTTCGGCGCCATGGAACTTACCGCCCTGGTTTTGCTGGGCATGTCGTCCATATGCACGCTTTCTGCAGAATCCAAAATCAAGGGCATCTTTTCCGGCCTGGTTGGCCTGATGTGCGCCATCGTGGGGCAGGATCCCATGACTGGGGAAGTGCGCTTTACGTTCGACTTTTATCCGCTGATGAGTGGCATCACCTTGATTCCCATTGTGGTGGGAGCATTTGCCATTGCAGAGGTGCTGGCGCGCGTGGACGCCATCACGCGTACGGAACAGACAAACCCCATTTCGTGCGCCGGCATGGTGCTGCCATCGCTTTCTCAGCTGCTCCACCGTTGGAAGATTTTGCTCAAGTCTTCCTTTATCGGCGTGATCATTGGCATTCTGCCTGGGGCCGGTTCCACGGCGGCAGCATTTATCAGCTATGGCGAGGCCAAGCGCAGTTCCGAAAATCGTGACAACTTTGGCAAGGGTGAGCCGGACGGCATCATCGCTGCAGAAGCCTCTAATAATGCCGTGACCGGCGGTGCGCTGGTGCCGGCCATGGCGCTGGGCCTGCCGGGAGACGCCGTGACGGCCGTCATGCTGGCAACGCTCATCCTGCACGGTGTCGTTCCTGGTGTCCGTCTGATGCAGGAAAGTCCCACCATCGTGTATTCGGCCTTTATCACACTGTTTGTGGCCAACATCCTGCTTATCCCCTGCGGAATGCTTGTCATGAGGGGATTTTCGCAGCTGCTGCGCATTCCTGAGCCTCTGTTTCTGCCGTTTATCTACCTTATTTGCCTGCTTGGCGCGTATTCGTCGCGTGGCAATTCGCTGGATTTTTACCTGGCCATTATTGCCGGCGCTGTCGGCATCGTCTTCCGCTACTTTTCCATTCCTGTGGCGCCGCTTGTTATCGGCCTCGTACTCGGCGCTCCGTTCGAGTACAGCCTGCGACAATCCTTCATTGTCACGGAAGGCAATATCATGGGGGAACTCATCGAACACCCCATTGCTGTGTTCCTGCTGGCGCTGACGGTCGTCATACAGGTTCTTCCCTGGATATCCTCGATGCGCGCCCGACATCGTCAGAAGGCGGCGCAGAAGCAGTCCCAGTCTTGACGGACGCGGGGATCCGCCGGCGAAGGAGGCTTTACACCCGCCTGAGGACGGCGGGGCACTGCTTACGGCCGGGATTTACATTGGCTTGAAACGGTCTGGAATGCTCCATCATGCAGCGATATTCAGGCGGGTGCATTGCCCCGCCTGGAGAAAAAGAGGGTTGTTTCAACGCATGCGGACAGCAGAGGTGTGCGGTTGCATACAGCCGGTTGAGGTGAAGAGGGTGCGGCCGCAGGCCGTGCGGACGGCGTGACGTCTGCCCCAGGAAGCCCCTTGTTTGAATGAAGCATTCCAACGGCGCAACATATACTTTTCTGGTGGACTGCCGGTGTACTCTGCCATGCTGCCAGCCAGAAAACGAACCCAAGGAGTATGACGCATGAAAATTCTTGCCATTGGCGCAGCGGGGTTTCTTGGTTCTTATATTGTCAGGGAATTTCTTGAAAACGGGCATGAGGTCACCGTGCTGGACTTCAAGAAGGAAGCCCCGAACCTGCCCAAAGGGGTGAACTATGCCTTTGGCGACGTGACCGATGCCCAGGCCATGCGTGAGGTTGTTGGGAAGGAGCATCCTGAAGTCATCGTCAATCTTGCAGGATTGCTTACGGGATTGTGTGCGCGAAATCCCTATCAGGCCATCAGTGTCAACAGCATGGGGATGGCAAACGTGCTGGAAGCGGCGCGGCTCAATGGGGTTCAGCGTGTAGTGATTTCATCGAGTGCCGGGGTCTGCTCGCCGGACAGGGTCGATACGCGTGAGGAGCGCTGGATTTCTCCGCAGATTTCCATGTATGGCGCGACAAAATTCATGTGTGAAGTGCTGGCGCGAGAATTCCGTAAAAATTATGGTCTGGAGGTCGTGTGCCTGCGGTTTTCTTTGATTTACGGACCGGGCAGCGTGGCAAGTGTTGGCAATGCCATGCGTATCAAGACGATTGAACGGTGTGTCACCGGAGAAAACATCGTTATTGACGATGTCCGCGCTACCGACAGAGTGCACCTTCTCCATGTTGCCGATGCGGCGCATGCCGCAGTGTTGGCTGCAACCGCCGCCAAGGTGCCTGAGCCGGTCTACAATATTTCTGGCATTCCGGCAGATTTCCTGAGTTTTGAAGAAATTGTCGACATCCTCCACACAGCCTGTCCGGGAGCCGGCACCGTGACGTTTACCGGAACGGGCGCTCCTGTCGAATACGGGGTCTATCTGCATGATAAGGCACGCCGGGATCTTGGTTTCGTACCGGCCATGCGCGCCTCTGTAGGTCTGGTGCAGAATGCGCAGTGCCTTTTGAAGTCGTTGCAGAAAAAGGCTGAATAGCCCTTTCAAGAAAGCGGGTGCAGGCAAGGCGTCGCCTTCTTCTGTACAGCACAGAGGATCGTAAGCGTGCTATCGCAGATGTCTGTCTGACTGCCCTGAACGCTGTGATTGTTGAAAAGGAATCTGCCCCAAGGCAGATTCCTTTTCATGTTGTCCACGAGCAAAAAATAGGCAGCCTGCACCGCACATTTTGAGGCAGGCGCGGGAACAGAAGGCCGGGTCGGGGCAAGCGCCGGATGGTCCGGTGCAGTTATGTGCCGCCAGGTTCGGCGCAGGATTGAGCGTGTTGTGGCAGCGGGTGGCAGTCTTGAAGGGACTGGCGGCCAGGGGGCGCAGCGTTTGGGGAAGAGAGAAAGACGCTGCAGGAAGGAGAACGGAGCCGGGGAAAAGGCAGCACCTGTTGCAGAGCGTCTTCTTTCCCCGGCAGGATTGTTACGTTCAGCTGTCAAGCAGGGACGCCTGCTGGTCGTCGTCTGCAGTCTGGCTGTCGGCGTCCAGCGAGCGGGTATAGCGGCAGTTCTTTTCCGGGCAGGCCAGATAGTTGCCGCGCGCGGTGGAGAACTTGCGCACCAGCAGCGGGAATCCGCACTTGGGGCAGGGCTCCTGGACAGGCCAGTCCCACAGCGCATAGTCGCACTTGGGATAGTTGCTGCACGAATAGAACACCTTGCCACGCTTGGAGCTTTTTTCGACCAGCACGCCGCCGCAGTCTGGTCTGGGGCAGGGAACGTTTGTGGAATAGGGGGCGCTGTAGTCGCACTTGGGGTAGCCGCTGCAGGCGATGAAGCGGCTGCCTGTCCGTGATTTGCGCAGGACAAGATCGCTGCCGCAGCGCGGGCAGACGCCCACTTTTTCCAGCTCGGGCTTGGTGCGCGCCTGGATGTGGATCTGCCCCTTGTCGTCGCGCACATAGTCCGAGGTGAACGTGCACGCCGGATAGCCCGAACAGGCCAGAAACTGTCCGCTTTTGCCGAATTTGACCATCAGGGGCTTGCCGCATTCCGGACAGGGCAGGTGGGCGTCCAGCCCCCCCTTGACCTGGCTCATGGCTTTCTGGGCTTCGGCAAGGGTAGGGTAGAAGTCGTTGCAGAACTGGCGCAGCAGGGCGACCCAGTCCTGTTTGCCCTCGGCCACGTTATCGAGCTGTTCTTCCATGTGGGCCGTAAAGCCTACGTCCATCAGCGTCTTGAAATGGGTGCGCAGGTGATCACACACCACACGGCCCAGATCGGTCGGCACAAAGTGCTTGTCTTCAAGCTTGACGTATTCGCGATCCTGCAATGTCGAAATGATGGCCGCATAGGTTGACGGCCGTCCGATACCCTGTTCTTCCAGCTCGCGCACAAGAGAGGCTTCCGTAAAACGCGGGGCGGGCTGGGTGAACTTCTGTTCCTTGCTCAAAGCGTCGAGCGTGAGCGTTTCGCCGGTGGCCAGGGGCGGCAGCGCGGCGACTTCTTCTTCCTTGCTGCGGGGCAGCACAACAAGAAAACCGGGGAAAAGCAGCCGTTCGCCTTTGGCGCGCCACAGGACCGAACCGTTTTCCACCGTGACGGTGGTGTCGTGAAACGCGGCGGGAGCCATCTGAGAGGCCACAAAGCGCGACCAGATCAGCCTGTAGAGCTGGTATTGCTCCGGCGTCAGAAACGGTTTGACCTGATCAGGGGTCAGGGTGACATCCACAGGCCGGATGGCTTCGTGGGCGTCCTGCGCGCCGGCCTTGCCCTTGAAGACCCGGCCTTTGCCGCCGGGCGCCATGTAGGCCTTGCCATAGGCGTTTTCGATGAACGCGGCGGCGGCGCTGACGGCTTCGTCGGCCAGGCGCACGGAGTCGGTACGCATGTAGGTGATGAGGGCCGTGGTGCCCCTGTCGGCAAGATCAAGCCCTTCATAGAGGCGCTGGGCGATGTTCATGGTGCGCTTGGAAGAATAGCCCAGGCGCTGGTTGGCAGCCTGCTGGAGCGTGGAAGTGATGAACGGCGGCATGGGCTGGCGCTTGCGCTCTTTCTCTTCCACAGCCTTGACGACAAACGGCGCAGAACGGATTTCCCGTTCCAGGGCGTCTGCGGCTTCGGCATTGGGAACAACAGGCTTTTTGCCGGCGACCTTGAACAGTTCGGCCTTGAACGGCGGCGGCGTCGCGCCGGAAAGGGTGACGCGCAGCACCCAGTATTCTTCGGGCACAAAGGCTTCGCGGGCTTCCTCGCGTTCGGCAATCAGGCGCAGCGCCACCGACTGCACACGTCCGGCAGAAATGCCGCGTTTGATTTTATTCCAGAGCAGAGGAGAAATACGGTAGCCCACGAGACGGTCAAGAACGCGCCGGGCCTGCTGGGCGTCAAACAGGTGTTCGTTCAGCTCGCGCGGGTGCGCCAGGGCCTCGTGTACGGCCTTGGACGTGATTTCGTTGAACTGAATGCGCTTGAGGTTCTTGTTGGTGCCTTTGAGCAGTTCGGCCACATGCCAGGCAATGGCCTCCCCCTCACGGTCAGGGTCGGGGGCCAGATAGACCACGTCGGCCTTGGACGCGGCGTTGCGCAACGACTGGACGACCTTTTCCTTGCCTTCGATGATCTGATAGTGCGGCGCAAAATCGTGCGCCTCGTCAACGCCAAGGTCTTTGGTGGGCAGATCGCGGATGTGCCCCACGCTGGCTTCCACCATATAGCCCGGACCAAGAAATTTTTTGATGGTTTTGACCTTGGCCGGGGATTCCACGATGATAAGACTTTTGCCCATGAGCGTTGGTATCCTTGAAAAAGAGCCTTTTGCCGGGATGCGCTCCCGGGGGGCGTCTGCCTGCTCCGTCAGGGGGCAGGTCGTTTTGGGGGACAGGCGCAACACAAGGCAGCCGTGGAATCCGTTCCCGGCTGCCTGCGGGGGAAGCCCCCGGTTTGCTGTGTCCGCGTACAGGGCGCTGCCCCGCGCGGACACAGGCAAGATACTTTACATATGCTGAACGTCAAGCCTTTATATTGCCAAAGGCCGACGTGGCTGCACAGAACCCCGGAGTGCTCAGTGCGCGGCCAGAGGAACGCCCCACTCTGTGAGCGCGCTGATGATGAAGCGAAGCGTTTCTTCCTGCGCTTCCTTGCCGGAACCCTCCACAGTGAGGGGAGCGCCAAAGCGGAAGCGGATGGGGAACTTGGGACGAATGGGGCCAAAGTCCGAGCACTGACGGCCTTCGCCCCAGGCCCGGGTGTCGATGGCCAGAGGCACGACGGGCACGCCCGCGCGCCGGGCCAGCTTGACGGCCATGCTGTTGAACTGAGCGGGATCAAAAATCGGGAAGCGTCCGCCCTGCGGGAAGACGATGATCGACTGCCCCCGGGCCAGTTTTTCCGTACCGGCTTCGAGCACCAGTTTCAGATCGTCGCGGGGATTGAGCCGTGCCAGAGGAATGGGGCCCCTGGCCCGAAGGAGGGTGCCGAAAACAGGATACCGCAAAAGGCTCTGCTTCACCACAAAGGTCACGTCCTTAAAAGGCTGGATGACGGCCGGCAGGCACATCGTCTCGAGCGTGCTCATGTGGTTGGAGGCGAACACGCAGGGGCCGGACAGGGTTTTGAAGTGATCCATGCCTTCCACATGGAACCGGCAGCCCACGTCTTCCAGATAGCGGGAGACCGCTTCGCTCTGGGCGCTCCACCAGACGCCGGTATAGCGGCCGCGTGAGGCCAGATATCCGCCCCTCAGCACAAGCATGAACAGGCGGGAGTAAAACGTCACTTCAGGCAGCCACCGGTTCAGCCACATGACGTGGCGTTCCGGCGAATGCATTTCGTCGCCGACAAAGAAGGCGGCGCGGGAAAGATCTTCCACGGATACAGCTCCTTAAGCCGGGAACGTCACCCCCGGCGGGTCTGGCGTTTGCGGCGAATCCAGGCGTTGAGCCGGGGCTCTTCGCCGTTTTCGCGGGACTGATAGAACGTTCTTCCTGCAAGTTCCGGCGGCAGATAGTCCTGCTCGACCCAGGCGCCGGGAAAACTGTGCGGGTAAAGGTATCCCTGACCGTACCCCCATTCCTTTTGCAGGCGTGTGCTTGCATTGCGCAGATGCAGGGGGACCGAGCGCGTGCCGTTTGTCCGGATCTCGCGGGCCACCACACCGTAAGCGGCATAGCTGCTGTTGCTTTTGGGGGCCAGGGCCAGATAGACGGTCGTTTCGGCCAGCGGAATAAATCCTTCGGGCATGCCCACAAACTCGACAGCCTGCTGGCAGGCCACGGCCAGCGGAAGGGCCGAGGGATCGGCCAGGCCCACGTCTTCGGAGGCCGACAAGATGAGCCGGCGGCAGATGAAGCGGGGATCTTCGCCGCCTTCGAGCAGGCAGCCCAGATAATAGAGTGCCGCGTCAGGATCGCTGCCGCGGATCGATTTGATCAGCGCCGAGGCGTATTCATAATGACTGTCGCCGTCCTTGTCGTGGCGGACCAGAACTTCTGGCAGCGTGGCCTTGACCTTGTCGAGAGTCCTGTCTTCTTCAGGCAGCGCTGCGGCATATTCGACCAGCGAGAGGAGCGTGCGCGCGTCGCCGTGGGCGGCCGTGGCCAGAAAGTCCATGACTTCGTCGGGCAGGGTGGCGTTTTGGGCGGCGGCACCCCGGCGGGCCAGCTCCAGCAGGTTTTCTTTGCTGAGGGCGCGCAGGCGCAGCACCTGAAGTCTGGACAGCAGCTGCCGGGTGACGCTGAACGACGGATTTTCGGTCGTCGTGGCAATGAGAGTCAGCTCACCCGATTCCAGAATGGGCAGGAAAAAGTCCTGCTGGGCTTTGGTAAAGCGGTGCAGTTCGTCCAAAACAAGGATATCCACCCCGGCCAGCTGGCGGCGCATTTGTTGCAGGCCCGCTTCCGGGGCGCTCAGGCGCAGCACATGGGAGGTCCGCGCCCGGGCCAGCAGCAGCGCCAGCGTGGATTTGCCGCAGCCCGGCGGGCCGAACAGCAGCAGGCTGGGCAGACGCGGCATGTCCATGAGCAGACGCAGCTGTTCAGCAAGGTGCGTCTGACCTACGAACATGTCCAGCGCGCTGGGGCGCAGGCGATCAGGCAGAGGTTGCGAGGCGGACATGGCAGCTTCCCGGTAGATAAGAATGACAGGAGTGTATGGCGAACGCCCGCCGAACACAAGAGGACAGGCCCGAAACCGGCGGTGCGGCTATGCGCACCGCCGGAACAGGCTCAAATGAGGCTCGTAAGGATCCGTATCGGCGGCGCTGCCGGCAGCGTCCGCGCGCCACAGAGGACAAGGGCCGTTTTGTGCGCGGTTGCAGGGAAAAGGGGATCCTGCCCGGCAGGCACCCTCTGGGATGAGGGTTCCATGCAGGAATCCGTGCCGCATTGCGCCGCGCGCCGGCCCTGCGGGGCAGGGGAGGACTCAAGCGCGCTCGATGGTCACTTCATCCCGGCCGTCACGCTCGTGCAGCAGCACATTGACCTGCTCGTCGCGGGCCGTGTTGACGCTGCGGCCCACATAGTCAGCGTGAATGGGCAGCTCGCGATGCCCCCGATCCACAAGCACCAGCAGTTCCACCCGGCGGGGGCGGCCGTAGTCGAGGATGGCTTCCAGCGCCGCACGGATGGTGCGCCCGGTGAACAGCACGTCATCCACCAGCAGAACGTCCTTGCCGTCAAGAGAAACGGGGATGAACGACTCGCCGATGACCGGCTTGCCAAGCGGCGTGGTCCAGTCGTCGCGATAGAGGTTGATGTCCAGCGAGCAGAACAGGATCTCGCGGCCGAGCCGCTGGTTGAGCACCACGCCAAGGCGTTTGGCGATATCCACGCCGCGGCGCTGGATGCCAAGCAGCACAAGCCCTTCGCACTGGCCGTGCCGTTCGATGACCTGGCTTGCCAAACGTTCGATGATGCGATCAATTTCGTCTGCATGCAGCAGAATGGTGGGCATGGGGGCCTCCTTAAAAAAACCGGCTGAAGATACAGGCCCGCCGCCGGAAGGCAGCAGGCGGGCGACGAACAGAGGGTCAGGGCCGGATGACCTTGTCGGCCAACGCGAGGCTTGTGACCACATCCATCATGTTTGTGGTCTGGCCGACGCGGCGCGCGTCGAGCAGGCCGTAAAACTGAAGACAGGTGCCGCACACCAGGATTTCCACGCCGGCAGCTTCAAGCTTTTGCAGGCTGTCCAGCGCAGCGCCGGGAGCGGCGGCCAGTTTGACGCCTCCGTTCAGCAGAACGATGCGCCACAGGCTCTCGCCAAGCTCTCCCAGGCTGGCCAGGAAATTTCCCATCAGTTTTTCGCCAAGGGTGTCGTCACCGCGTCCGAGCGTCTGGGTCGTGATGAGCACCAGCGTTTTGCCGAGGCGGGAAGGCGCGGGCGCGGCCGCGGGGGCGGCAGGGGCGTCCTGCGCTGTGGCAGTGGCCCGGATTTCCCAAAGATTCTCTGCCTGTTGCTCTGAAGCCGCCGCATAGCCGTTGCGGCCAAGAAAACGGCAGACATTTTCCTGTGCGGCGACATTATCCACAAGGACAGTCAGCGCCGCAGGACGCTGCGCTCTGATGAGATCTCGACAGCGGAGAACCGGTTCCGGGCAGGCGAGCCCTCTGCAATCCAGTTGTTGGGCCATGATGCGCTCCGTAGGTGTGAGGGGCATGTCAGTCCGTTTAGTGTAGCCTGCCTTGGCGCGGATGTGAAGAGGAGCCCGCAGCACACAGGAGGGCAGCCCTGGCGGACAAGGCGTGGTGCAGGGGGGGCAGGCGGACGCACAGAAGCGGGAGGGGCACGGTTGGTGCAACGGATGCGGCCGGCACAGAGGGAGGGGGGCCGCCGTGAAGGCTGGCGGCGTGTTGCAAGGACACGGCCGCGCTTTTTAGGCAGGGCAGGAGAGCCGTTGCCGGCGTGCGGCATGGCAAAAAACGCTCCGCATGCAAGGCAGCGCTGCCGGAAGCGCGGATTCTGTCCGGAGGGCTGCGGGAGCGCGCTGGGTCAGGAAAGGAGGCGCAAAGGAAGCGGATCGAGCGCTGCGAAAGGACGCGGGGGGCAGCGTATGTTTGCGTCTGCCGGGTGCGCACGGCAGGCACGGGGGCGCGGTGCCGGTTTGTGCCGGGCGGTCTGCCGGGAGACAACCGCGTCAGGGAGGATTTTTTACGGCCGGGTGTGTGGCAGGCGCGGCGCCATAAAAGGCCGTGGTCTCAACGCTGCCGGAACGCGCTTTGCCAGGGCGCCGCGGCAGGGGGCAAGAAGACGGGGCGGGACGCGTTTTTTATGGAGTTCCCGCCCCGCACAAGGGGCTTTTTGTCCGGTTGTTCTTTATAGGTAGCCAGATGTTGACAATGTCCCGGCGCGATCGGGGTGACCGGAAGCGCCTCTACAGATGGATGTGCCCGCGCGCAAGCAGAAAGACGGCGATCAGGGCCACCAGCAGCAGAATGGTGAGGATGCCCTTTTCATAGCCCAGGAAAACCGGCTTGCCGTCATGGGCCTGTTTGCGGCTCCAGATGAACACCGGCACGCCGGCCGCGACAATGATCGTGGCGGTAAGCAGGTAGTGCAGGCCGGCGGCATAAATCAGCCACAGGGCATACACGCTGCCGAAGATTCCGCAGAACAGGGCGGACGAGCGGTGCGTTGAGGCGGTGGCGGGGTACTGGCCGTCTTCGCACAGCTTCCACAAGAACAGCGTGGAGATCAGGTAGGCCGGCAGAACCATGACCCCTGTGATGCTCAACATGGTGTTCCAGGCATTCTGCGAAAAGTAGACCATGATCATGGCCGCCTGCATGACGGCGCTGGTGACCCAGAGCGAAACAGAGGGCGACCCCTTGTCGTTCTCTCTGGCAAACTGCCGGGGGAACGTGCCGTTTTTGGCGGCGGCAAAGGGCATTTCGGCAGTGATGAGCGTCCAGGCCAGCCAGCTGGACAAAATGGCCACAAGCAGTCCCAGATTCATGATCCGCGCGCCCCAGGGGCCGATGACTTTTTCAAGAATGCCGGCGGTGGAAGGGGTGGGCACGGCGGACAGCTCGGGCTGACTCATGAAGCCGTAAGGCAGGATGGAGAGCAGCGCGTAGATGACAAGGCATCCCAGAAAGCCCATGAGCGTGGCCTTGCCCACGTCCTGCGGGCTCTGCGCGCGATCCGACAGGACCACCGCGCCTTCGATGCCGATAAAGGCCCAGAGCGTCACCAGCATGGTGCTGCGGATCTGGGTTTCCAGATCGCCCAGAGGCTGTCCGTTGTCCACGGCCAGACGGCCGAGGAAGTCGCCGTCAAATTGATCAATGTGGAACGCAAAAACCATGATGATGATGAACAGAAACAGGGGCACGAGCTTGCCGACGGTGCCGATGACGTTCAGCGCGGCGGCCTGACGCGCCCCGCGCAGCACAATGAAGTTGAACGCCCAGATCAGCAGGGAGCCCCCGACAATCGACCAGAAGGTGTTGCCGCCTTCAAAGTACGGCGGGAAGAAATAGTTCAGCGCGTCCATGGTGATGACGGCGTACCCCACGTTGCCGAAGATCTGGCACAGCCAGTAGGCCCAGGCGATCAAAAATCCGCTGAAGGGCCCGAACCCCACTTTGCCGTACATATAGATGCCCGCCGTAAGATCCGGGCGGACGTCGGACAGGATGCGGAACGTGCTGGCCAGAAAGAACATGCCAAGACCGGTAATGGCCCAGGCAATGATGACCGCGCCCACAGAGGCAGAGGCCGCCATGTTCTGAGGAAGGCTGTAGATGCCGCCTCCGACCATGGAACTGACCACCACGCTGGCAAGGGCCACGATACCCAGCTTTTTTGTCGGTGTTTGTGTCATGATGCGGGTGCTCCGATGCAGGGTTGTCCTGCGGGGATGAAGGCTGCGCCTTGAGGAGGATGTTCTCCTGTGCGGCTGCAATCCGGCGCTGTTGCAGCAGGCGCGGTGTCCTGGTTTGCGCCGTCCTGCCCGGAAGGCCGCTGGTTGCCGCCCGGGACAGGGCGGTTTTTACCGGCGGCGCGTTCCGGCGTGCCGGCAGGAGGAGGCGGGGAACCCATCCCGGCCGGACTCGGACCTTGAGATATGGGGGGACACCTGCCGCGAGTCTCCGCCGGGATGGGAAGGTGTGGCGCTGCCGGACAGGCACGCCCAAAGCCGTACAGGACGCCTGCCGGGGCGGACGTTCAGGCGGGCGCAATAGCGGCCGCCCGGGGCCGTGACAGGTTCCGTCTGGCGCATGGCGTGTTGGCAGCGCCGCTTGTGAAACCGGCTGGCTGCCGGACCGGACTGCGCTAAAGCGTGACTGGCGCGGCGGTCTTGAAGTTCAAAAAGCCCATCACCGTCAGGCAGTAGCCATAGGGCTTGGTGATGTTCAGGTAATTGTGCCAGAACTGGAATTCGCTGTGTTTTTCGACGCCGCGCAGCGACAGTTCGTGGTTGAGCGATTTGTTAAGCCACATTTCGGCATGGGCCTTGGCGATATCGTCGTCAATCCAGGTGGGGAAGTATTCGACATATTCCGCAGCCCAGCCGCCGATCAGCCGGCCCTGCTTGTCTTTGCCCCAGCAGATGCCGATGCCTGTGGCAATGGCCCGGTGTTCCTCGATGCGCGCGCCGTTGGCCGCCATGATGACTTCGAGCACGGCCCCGTGATGGAATTTGTCGGCCACTTTGTCTACGGGCACGATGTTGCCGTACAGTTCCTTAGGCAGCACGGAGGTGTAAGGGATTATGTTGAAGTTTTCGATTCTGGCCTGCATCAGCGCGGAATCGTAGCAGAATGTTTCGTACGGCTGGGGCGGAATGCCGTCTTCGGCTTCGCCGGCGCCGCCGGAAATGAAGGCCAGTGTCGGATAGCGGGTACCAATCGTTTCCATGACAGACTCCTCGGGAGTTAAAGATGCGGGCCGGCGGGAATCGCCCGGCTCAAGTTGCCCATGGGTCTGTTTGAGCATTTATTTCAATGATAACAAATTAGTATCTGCATATCCGGGGTATTTTCTGCGGGGGGGGGAACAGCGGCCTCAGGGAAAAGGCCGGGTGCCGGCGCTGCCTGAGGCAGGAGCCGGAAGACTGAGCAAAGAAAAGGCGTTGTCTGCCTTTGCCGGGAGTAACAGGCACGGGCAGGCGGAAACGGGGCGTGTAACAGGCAGAGGATCAGCGGCTGGCGGCATTTGCGCCGCAGGCGCGCTGCCCGTGCGGGCAAGGGCGCTGTGCCGGCAATGGATTACAGGCATGGAGGCGCGGCCTGGGGGAAGGTCGCGGCGTTGAGGGCGGAAATCCCGTTTTTCCAGAAAGGCTGGTGCGGCCGGGGCAAGGGGGGAGGCTGCCTGCGCTGTCCCGGCCTGTCTGTGCGCGGCGTTTCCGGCACGGCGGCGGCTGAGGGTCGAGGGTGATCTCGCTGCCCTGAAAAGCCGCCTGCAGGGAAGCGGGGGAACGAAGCCGTATTGCCGCAAAGGATGCGCAGGAGGGGGGTTATGCGGTCAGCAGCGTACCGGAAGACGCGTCAGGCACGTTGCTGGCGGAATGCGGTGCGCCGTGCAGGGCGATCAGGCGTGCTTCGACGGCAGCCAGCCGTTCGGCAGCCAGGGCGGCGTCGTGATTGGCCAGCCGCAGCACCGCGAAGAGAGGCCGCCCGTGCTTGTCCAGCTGCCGCCGGTAGAGGGCGTCGTAGCTGACCAGCACTTCCGCCACGGCCTCCCGGTAGCGTCCTGCGGCGATGTCTGCAGCACAGCGGCGCGTGCGTTCCGAGCCGAGCCTTTTCTCAAGACGCCACAGGCATGCGGTCAGCGCCTCCTGCCACTGCGGGGCGGCGTACTCCCGGGTCAGACAGTCGACGCGGGCTTCAAAGGGGATGTCGGCCAGCACAAGCCGCCCCGTGCGGATGTGTGCAAAAAATTCGTCGCACAGCGCGATGTTGCCGATGCGCTTGTCTTCGTCTTCCAGCCAGACCGGACGGGAAGGATCCAGGGCGCGCCACTGTTCGCAGAGGGCGTTTTCCATGCTTTCTCCGCTGGGCTGTTCGCCAAGGCCTACCGCGCCAAAGGCCGACCCCCGGTGGTTGGCCAGCCCTTCCAGATCGATGACCTGGTGGCCGCGTCCGGCAAGGGCGCGCAGCATGGCGGTTTTGCCGCTGCCGGTCATGCCGCCAAGCACAAGTACGGGCGAGGGACAGCCGGCAAGCACCTGGCGGACATGCCGCCGGTAGGCGTTGTAGCCGCCTTCGAGCACCAGCGCGCTGAAGCCGCCCAGTTCCAGAAGCCAGGCCATGGCGTTGCTGCGCATGCCGCCCCGCCAGCAGTGGAGGAGCACCTCGGGCCGGGCATTATGGCTGCGCGGACGGGGCAGAGAGGGCCGCAGCGTCTCGCGCGCATGGGCCAGTTTGCTGGCAAGTTGCGGCCCGACCAGGTTGAGCGCCAGGTGGACGGCTGCTTCCGGGCCGCCTTTGGCATAGGCCGTGCCGACTTTGGCGCGCTCTTCGTCAGACAGCGTGGGGATGTTGATCGCTCCGGGAATGTGTCCGTGTGCGTATTCGGCAGGGGAACGGGCATCCACCACCGGCAGTCCCGCGTCACGCCGGGCCATGAATTGCTGAATGTCCAGAAGCTGGGGCATGGCTTGCAGAAGGGGTAGGGCGGTTATCACAGCCGCGCAGGCGCCGCCGCGGCTGTATGGGACAACCTGCCGGGGAGACGGCGTTTCCGGAGGGAAGGCGTCCGGCGCGGGCCCGGCAGAAGACACTGTAAGGGCAGATGGCGTGCGGCATGGCGCGCTTTGGCGTGCTGTGCGCTCTTGAGGCCGGATCTGCCGCCGCTAGGGAGCGGCAGGCGGCAGGCGGCTGTGTCCGCCAGATCGGCGTCATTGCACGCTGGCCGCTCTTGTGAGAGCAAAAAAGGGCTATACGGCACAGCCGGGACGTTGTCAAAACGGCCTGAGAGCCTCTTGCCGCACGTTGTGGATGCGCGTATCGTGCACGTCTGGCCGGGAGTCGGAAGGCGCGGCCTGAAAGACGCCTGGGGCCTGGAGGAATGTATGAAATATCTTGTAGATGCGGCGGTGTTTGAACGCTATCCCGGCTTTCGGCGTATGGTCGTCGTGGCCGAAGACGTGGACAACCGCAGCGAAGTGCCCGCGCTGCGTGACCTGCTGCGTTGCTGCGAGGACGGCGTGCGCGGCGAAGACATGGCCAACTTCAAGGAGCTGCCCGCGCTGGCCGCGTGGATACAGGCCTTTGTGGACATGGGGCTCAAGCCCAACCGGTATCCGCCTTCCGTGGTCAACCTGATCAAGCGCGTCCGCAACGGCAAGCCGTTGCCGTACGTCAACTCGCTGGTGGCGGTGTTCAACTGCATCAGCCTCAAGTATCTTGTGCCGTGTGGCGGCGACGATCGCGACGTGGTGCGCGGCGATCTGCGGCTGGGCCTTGCCACAGGTCAGGAAACGTATGTGCCGCTTGGCCAGCCGGACGTGCTGGAGCATCCGCCCGTGGGAGAAATCATCTACTACGACACGGGCGACAACGACGTGTTCTGCCGGGCGTGGTGCTGGAAAAACGGCGATCGCAGCAAGCTCATGCCCGGAACCCGCCGGGCAATCATCAATGTGGACGCCATGGATCCGGCAACAGTAGCCCGCCTTGAACAGGCAGCCGGCGAACTGGCCGGATTGCTGCGCGAGCATACAGGCGCCAGAACGGTCATCCACCGGATTGCTCCGGAAACGCCTTCGTTCGAACTTGACTGACACACGCCGTGTTTTGGGTCTCTTGTCATTGACACGCCAAAGAGGAGGGCTCCCGCGTTGAGGGAACACTCCTCTTTTTGTTCTGCCCTGTGCGCGGGCAGAGAAGACGGCATGCGTCCGGTCCGGAAAAGGCCGGCGTGGCGCAATGCCCGCCGGGTGTTGCTTGAGAAAACCGCGTGCCCGCCATGCGTTGCGGGAACCGCCGGTGTGTCCTTTGTTCCAGAGGGATTGCCAGAGCTGTTCCGGTCAGGACTGCCCTGGGGCGTGGCGCGGCACGCCGTGAAAACCGGATTACGGCGGGAAAGCAACGCCGGATCTGGGCTTGCCGTAAATCCGGCGCAGTGTCAGGGAAGCTGGGCGTATTCGTCGTCACTGACAGGATCCAGCCATTCGTTGCGGGTGTTTTCCCCCGGAACTTCTACGGCAATATGGACAAACCAGCTGTCTTTTGCCGCGCCGTGCCAGTGCCGGACGCCGGCAGGAATGTGCACCACATCGCCGGGATGCAGTTCGCGGGCAGGCTTTCCCCATTCCTGATACCAGCCTCGTCCCGCGGTGCACAACAGGATCTGTCCGCCGCCTTTTGTGGCGTGGTGAATGTGCCAGTTGTTGCGGCAGGCGGGTTCAAAGGTGACGTTGCCGATGATGACGCCTTCTGTGGAAAGCATGTTCAGATAGCTGTTTCCCACAAAATAGCGGGCATAGGCCGTGTTGGCCCCGCCACGGGGAAAGAGTTCAAAATTGTCCGGCATGGTGGCCTCCTGTAGAGTTTCTTGATGTTGCGCGGCAGCCCAGGCCATGGAGGGCAGCATGCCCAGGCTCAGGGCAAACAGCGCGCCTGTCATCAGTATGTACAGTCTTTTGGGCATGAGGTGTGTTCTCCTGCAAAGGCTCCGCGGGCGGTTGCGAAGCCGGGATTTCTGGCGGCTGCCGCTGCAGCCGCCAGAACGGCGTTTTGGCAAATGCGGATTTTTCTGCAAAGAATGTCAGCAAGGCGCCACGGTCCCCCGGAGGCCGGCCGCGCGCAAAGGCGGCGGACAGGCTTTGGCGGGGCCGGTGTTTTTAAGGACGGAGCATGCGCATGGAGCGCATCAGGAGTCCTGCATGACGGCATTGACGCAGCCAAGGGCGTTGAGTGTGCGCGGAAAGCCGATGTACGGAAGCATCTGAGCCAGCGTGTCGATCAGTTCCTGCTTGGTGTTGCCCACGTTTGCGTTGCCCTGTACATGGGCTTTCACCTGCGCCTCACACCCTCCCAGCGCGCTGACAACGGCAAAGGTCAGCAGTTCCCGCGTCTTCAGGTCAAGTCCTGTGCGGGTATAGATGTCGCCAAAGCAGAAGGCGGAAAGCCAGTTTACGAGGATGTCTTTCTGACTTTCTGGCGTTGCAGCGTGCATTTTGTCGATGGTTTCGCCAAAGATCGACTTCTGTACGGCAAGTCCGCGGTCAAAGCGGTTGTCTTCTGTCACTGTGGCCTGGCTTTCAACCGGGAGCGCAATCCCCTGCGCGGCAAAGACGTCGTTGATCCGGCGCAGCGCGCTTTCGGTCTTGGGAAAGCCGATGTAAGGCGCGCACTGGTACAGCGCTTCCTTGATTTCGACCGGCGTGACGCCGTCGCGCAGCGCCGCCTTGGTTTGCAGGTCCAGTGGCTCCAGCGTCTGGCAGGTTGTGAGCACGACCAGAATGACAAGGTGGCGCTGCCTGACGTCCAGGACGCCCCGTGCGGCGATCTCTCCGTACATGAGGCGATCGCGGATGGCGATAAAATCGGGATCAGTGTCTGCAAGCGCGCACGGCGCTCCGGCAAATACAGACTGTGTGTACTGGGCCGCGGCCTGAACTCTGTCCGGCATGGCTGCCTCCTTATGCTGCTCAACAGGGCTTGCCAGAGCAGGCGCGCCATGTCCGGTCAGAAACAGTACGGCCAGTGTCGCAAGGGCAGGGAACAGACACCGCGCGAAAACGGCCTTCATCATGGCAGAGCCTCCTCTGAGTTTTTCAGTTGGTATCCTTTTGCAGGAAGATATGCCGGATGGAGGCTGGAAAACAGACACATTCTCCGCAATTTATTGCCTAAAACTGGCACGCGTGGCCGGATTCTGCCCGGCATGCGGCTGTGCGGCCGCCGCGCCTGCCGGAAGGAGGAACGCGGAAGGGCGGCTGGCCCTGTGTCAGGCATGCGGAACAGCCGGCATGCGGTTGCCGGTGCGGCAGCGCTGTGTTGCAGGGCGTTGCGCGTCAGGCGGGGAGGTCGCGCAGGTCGTGGATTTCCGGCCGTCCGGAAGAAAAAGGAAACCGGCTGTGCATGGCCACAGCCGGTTTGTGCCTGCCGTGTGCAACCTGGTCATAATACATGGCAGGCAGGAGCAGGCACCGTGGCAAGGGGCAAACCCGGCGCCTGCCAGAATGGGGGGGCGGTGTTGCAGGACCGGCGTCTGCGCGTACAGGTGCTTTTTTGCCGGGCAGGCGCGGTTTTTGGCTGTGCGGCAGTGCCGTTTGCGCGCCGTTTCCGGCACAAAGGGGCTGCAGGAAAAAGACGCGCAAAGAAAGCAGAGGCGCGGCGCGCAATCCGCACTAGCCGGCGTTTTCAACCATGGCTGCCACACCCATGCCGCCGCCGACACAAAGGGTGGCCAGGCCCAGCCGGGCGTTTTGTTGCCGCATGGCGTGCAACAGGGTGACAAGAATGCGGCACCCTGAGGCCCCGACAGGATGGCCCAGGGCGATGGCCCCGCCGTTGACGTTGACGATGGCGTCATCCCAGTCCAGTGCCTTGCCAACGGCCAGGCACTGGGCGGCAAAGGCTTCGTTGGCTTCAATAAGATCGAAGTCCTGCATGGACTTGCCTGTTTGCTGCAGCAGACGGCGTGTGGCGGCAATGGGGCCTGTGCCCATATAGGCGGGATCGACGCCCGCCGCGCTTCCGGCCACCCAGTAGGCCATGGGGCTGGTGCAGAAGCGGGCTGCCGCCCCGGCACTCATGACCACGACAGCCGCAGCGCCGTCGTTGATGCCCGAAGCGTTGCCGGCTGTTACGGTTCCGTCTGGTTTGAAGGCCGGCCGCAGGGGAGCCAGACTTTCCACAGTGACGTTATCCCTGGGGGCCTCGTCGTCACTGACGAGCAGGCGTTCTTTCTTTCTGACCACCGGCACAGGAACGATCTCTTCGCGGAACGCACCCTGCGCGCGGGCACGCTGGCATTTGTTCTGACTGCGGGCGGCAAAGGCGTCCTGCTCTTCACGGGTGATGCCGTAGCGGGCGGCGATGTTTTCGGCTGTGATGCCCATGTGAATGTTGCCGAAGGCGTCCCACAGGGCGTCCCTGACCAGCGTGTCGATCAGGGTGCTGTCGTTGAGCCGGTACCCGAAACGGGCCTTGTTCAGGGCAAAGGGCGCGGCGGACATGTTTTCCATGCCGCCGGCGACCACCACGTCCGCCTGGCCTGAGCCGACCATGAGCGCGGCCAGCTGCACACTCTGCAGGCCGGAACCGCAGACCATGTTCAGTGTCTGGGCGGGGATTTCAACAGGCAGGCCGGCCTTGATGGCGGCCTGTCTGGCCACGTTCTGCCCCTGGGCGCCCTGCAGCACGCACCCCATGATCACTGTATCCACGCAGTCTTTGGGCAGTCCGGCCCTGTGCAGGGCTTCTTCAATAACCAGAGCTCCCAGATCCGCCGCTGGAATGCCGGACAGGGCTCCGCCCATTTTGCCAATGGGGGTGCGGCAGGCTCCCGCCAGAACAATGGAGCGTGTCATGTTAGTTCCTCGTAAGACATTGATGATGTGTGGACGCCTTTTTTTGAGGGGCCGCCAGAGCCCGGGGCGGGCTGGCCTTGAAGTTTTTTTTGCAAAGGCAGTGCCGCCCGCGCGCAGAGGGCGCGGTTTTTTGCACCCGGCGCGGGCGTCTGCTCTCGCGTCCGTCAGCGGGGCCCCGGCATGGGGCCGCCTTAAAGAACGCCTTCTGCTGCAAGCGCCTGCACGTCCGCTTCTGTCATGCCAAGCATTTCGTGCAGGATTTCCTGATTGTGCTGCCCCAGCGTCGGGGCAGGACAGCGGACTTCCGGCATGGTGTCCAACAGTTTGATGGGGTTGCCGTTGACCTTCATCGGGCCGATGACCGGGTGCGTGACGTCGATGAACATTTCCCGCGCGCCGGCGATGTGCTCATCTTCGACAATCTGGCCGATGTCATAGATGGGCGCGGCCGGGATGCCGTTGCCAAGCACGATCTCCACGATTTCCTTGACGGTCCGCTGGGTGGTCCAGCGCTCGATATAGGCCGTCTGAATGTCGTTGTTCTTGACACGCAGCGGGATGGTGGTGAAACGCTCGTCAGTGATCATTTCGGGCATGTTCAGGACGTCGTTGCAGAGCTTTTCGTACAGATGCTGGTTGCCGCAGGCGATAATGACGTATCCGTCCTTGGCCCTGTACGAGTTGTACGGGGCAATGGCCATGTAGGCGTTGCCGTTGCGTTCGGGGATATGCCTGTTGTGAAAATAGCGGATAAACGCGTTTTCCAGGCTCGAGACGACAGAGTCCACCAGGGAAACGTCGACACGCTGCCCGTGCCCCAGAGTCTGCCGTGCCTGGAGTGCGGCAAGAATGCCGACGGTCAGGTTCAGACCGCCCAGAATGTCGCCCATGGCGCAGCCCGCACGCGTGGGCATGTCGCCTTTTTGTCCCGTAATGCTCATCAGTCCCCCCATGGCCTGGGAGATGATGTCGTAGCCCGGCCGCTGGGAGTAGGGTCCGTAGCTGCCAAAGCCCGAAAGCGCCGCGTAGACGATTTGCGGGTTGATGTTTTTGAGCGTGTCGTAGCCGAGCCCCAGGCGATCCATGACCCCGGGACGGTAGTTTTCGAGCACCACGTCGGCCTTTTTGACCAGATCACAGAAGATCTGTTTGCCTTTCGGATGCTTGAGATTCAGCGTGATGCCGCGTTTGTTGCGGTTGAGGTTGGCGTAATAGGCGCTTTCCCCGTTGACGTGCGGCGCATAGGCCCTGGCGTCATCCCCTTTGCCGGGAGTTTCGATTTTGATGACGTTGGCACCCAGATCGCCGAGAATCGAACCGCTGAAAGGTCCGGCGACAACGCGGCTCAGATCCAGGACAGTGATGTTTTCGAGTGCGCGGGGGCTAGTCATGGCGATCCTCAACTTCAATCTTCATGCGCATGATGGCTGACCCCAGCGATTTGCCCAGGGTGTCAAGCCGCAGTGAATGGGTTGCGCCGCCGCCCAGCGCGTGCTTCATCACAAAGTTGAAGCCGTGCAGCGAAGGCACGTCGTAGCGGACGATTTCCCCCTTGACCATGTCGCCGAAATGGGCCCGGACGCGTTCGACGGTGAGCTCCCGCGCAAGCAGGGGATAGTCGCGGGGATCTCTGGCATACACGCAGATGTTGCTGGTGTCGCCCTTGTCACCCGAACGCCCGTGGGCGAGATCCTTCAGATAAACTTCCGCCATGATCAGCGTACCTCCAGAATGTGATGGCTGAGTTTGACCGCGTCGCGGGGAATCAGCGTGGGCCACAGGCCGATGATTTCCTGCACCTTGGAGCGCCCTCCGAAGAAACTGGCTCCTGGAGGTCCGTTGAGCTGCAACGGAGAAATTTCCGGAACGATCTTGGCTGCCTCGGATTTTTCCCTGGCCCGGATCGCAATGCGCAGGACCACTTCATTCATGCGGTTCACCAGATCGTCGGCCATGTCGGCCACGTCCAGATGCAGCGCGTTGAGCCCCAGATAGCTGATATGGATTTCTTCGGCGTTAAGGCCCTTGCGCTTCATTTTCTTCATCAGGATGTCGGCGGCGTACTGTGCCTTTTCATAGGCGTCGGGCCAGGCAAAGCTCAGGTAGGTGACAACTTTCCAGCCGGCATGGTAGCCCAGGCACAGCTTGAGCTGATCAGGACGCGGCTTGCCCTTGATGTTGCCCACCCGCACACGGTTGGGGCCGGCGTTGTTCAGTGTGGCCTGACTGATGTCGACCACCACGTCGGGCGTGATATAGTTGGCGGGATCGTGCACTTCATAGAGGAACTGCTCTTTGACGGACTGCTCGCAGATAATGCCGCCGCAGTCCGGCGCTTTGGTGATGTGGAAGTCGTCGGCACTCATTTCGGCAATGGGAAAGCCCAGCTGATCCATGTCGGGCACGCCGCGCCAGTCATACTGATAGTTGCCGCCGGCGCCCTGGCCGCCGCACTCCAGAAGATGCCCGGCCATGATTCCTCTGGCCAGGTTGTCCCAGTCGTCGCCGGCCCAGCCGAATTCGTGCTTCAGCGGGGCCATGAACAGGGCCGAGTCCGTGGCGCGCCCGGTGACGACCACGTCGGCGTTGTCCGCCAGACAGGCTTCAATGGGTTCATGACCAAAATACACGTTGGCGTTGACCAGATTGTTGCGGACTTCCTCAAAGTCGCCCTCGCCGTCCAACGAGTCGAACCGCACGCCGTCTGCCAGAAGATCCGGAATGCTGGCCATGATGTCGTCACCCAGGACGTACCCGATGCGGTATCCGGAAAGCCCCTTGGCCCTGGCAAGTTCCTCCAGCTGCGTAACGCAGCCCTGTACGTTCATTCCCCCGGCGTTGGTCAGGATGCGGGTATGCCGCTGCCTGGCTTCGACGATGACCTCCTGCATGAGCGAGATGAAGTCTCTGGCAAATCCCGCCTGGGGATTTTTGAGCTTCTGGCGCTGCATGATGGAAAGAGTCAGCTCGGCAAGATAGTCGCAGGCCATGTAGTCCAACGCTTCGGCATGGCGAATCATGTGGATGGCGGCGTCATTGCTGTCGCCCCAGAATCCCTGGCCTCCCCCGATGGCGATTTGCTTCATGTGTTTGCCTTTGCTGTTAGGCTGTTAACGGGCTGTTACACCTTTTGATTATGGTTGATGCCGCATGCCCCTGTGCCAAGGGGGGCCGCATATGGACGACAAAGAGCATGAACCATGCCATTGTCACAAAATGCCCGCTGGGCAGCGGCAGCGCGCCGTGTGCGCGGCTTCCGCTGCCGTGCGCAGCGCCGCGGGGAGGCGTAAAAAGATCTTTGCGGGCAGGCAGTTGACGCAACTTCCGGACCGTTGCGCCACAGGCGGCGGCATAGGAAACGAAAGGGATACACAAGAGGTTTCGCCCCGGGCAGGGCGCCTGTCTGCGGTGCAAAAAAATGGGTAATTTCTGAAATTCAAGAATATTCTAAGATTAGAGAATAATATATATCATACTAAAATAAAATAAATTATTGCATTTATACCGGGAATTATTCTGAACTTATGGAATATCTCTGCCAAGACAGGCTGCCAGCCTTTTTTCCCCCGCCCGTGCGCTTATGCCTGGCGGGCGGAAGGCAGAGTGTGGCCATGGCGGAGCTTTTGAAAGGGAAAATTATATTTTTTTATGTTATTTCAAGTTATTAAGTGTTCTTTCAGAAGGGCTGACAAAAGGTCGCTGCGAGCCATTTCCGCTGTGCCGGCGTCCGATCTGCCATGGTTGATCGCCTCCATGAAGGCAGGCCGCACCGCCTGAAGGGGGAATCTGCGTTGGCGCGTGTCTTGCAACAAAAGAGTCACATCCCAGAGCGCTATTGTCTTCTTCATGACAGACGCGACGACCCCAACCAAGGAGAATTCTTATGAAAAAATGGTGGATCGGCATGATGGCGGCGTGCGTGTTTGCGTCTTCCGCGTGGGCGGCGGAAACGCGGCTGACGATCGGTTCTACGATCACGTCTTCGCCTTTTTATGGATATTTTGTCGCAGTCGCCCAGATCATCAACGACGATATCCCCAACATGCAGGCCAATGTGGCAGAAACCGGGGCCACGGTGGACAACCTGAAGCGCATGCAGCGCCGGCAGCTTGACCTTGGGATGATCACCACCAACATCCTGAACCATGCTTACTACGGCACCCACGCGTTCAAGGATCGGCCCATCAAGTCCAAGCTCCTCTGGGTCTACAACAATACGCCGCAGACCGCGTTCGTGCGCGCCGACTCCAACGTGCATGACTGGGCCGACCTCAATGGCGCGGAAATCAATCCCGGCATCCGCGGTTCTGCGTCCGAAATCACCACAGAGGCCGTGTTCAATACGCTGGGCATCAAGCCGAAGTATTTCCGCGGTTCGGGCAGCGACTATGTGTCTGCCATGAAAGACAACCGCATTGTCGGGTTTGTCGGTTCCGCGACGGGCGTCAAGATGTCCTCGACGCAGCTTGACATCCACACCTTTACGCCCCTGCGCCCCTTGAGCCTTACCCCGGAAATGCAGAAAAAGATTTTGGACAACCATCCTGACCTGACCATCACGCACATGCCTGAAGGCTCCGGAAAGGACGTTCCGGCGTTCACCTGCTGGTCGTTCGCACTGGGCGCTTCGGCCGCTCCCAACATGGACGAGGAAACCGCGTATCAGATCGTCAAGGCGGTTATGGAAGACAAGACCAAGCAGGTCAGCGCCATGCCCAGCCTTGCGGGGGTGGATCTGGCCAAGATGACACTGGAATGCGCGTCTTCGCCGCTGCATCCCGGCGCCATCCGGTATTTCCGTGAAAAGGGACTTGAGATCCCCGAGCATCTGATTGCTCCCGAAGACAAATAGCCATTTCACCACACGGCGCCCGCAGACTTTTTTCCTGCGGACGCCAAGCCACAGGAGCTGCAATGCGCGAGAAACTCAGTAACATCGCCGGTGGAGCGCTGGCCTTCTTTGTGCTCTACACAAGCGCATTCGGCGCGTTTGAAGGGTTGATTCAGCGGGCCGTCTTTCTCATCCTCGTGATCATTCTTGGTTTCACCATGTACCCCATGTTCAAGACGCCGGTCAGGCACGGCTGGGCGGTGGCGGCGTTTGAAGCGGTGCTTGGCGTCTGCTCGGTCTTGGCGTGCGTGCGCGTCATCATGAATTACGAGCACATCATCCTGAACCTTCCTGCAGCAGAACCGCTGGACATCGCCTGTACCGCAATCCTGCTGCTGACCATTCTTGAACTTTGCCGGCGGACGGTAGGATGGATTTTTACCTCCATCATCATTGCGGCGCTGGCCTATACCTGCTTCGGCCATCTGATCAGCGGGCCTTTCGGCCATCGTGAGTACGATTTCGCGTTCATTGCGGAATTCCTTTATCTGAACGATTTGGGCATATGGGGCTCCATGCTGGCGGTTGGTGCCGCCCAGGTGGCCATTTTCATCACCTTCGGCAGCATGCTGCTGTATACCGGCGGAGGCCAGTGCCTGATTGATTTCGCGTCGCTGGTGGGCGGCAAAAGCCCGGGCGGCGCAGCCAAGATGGCGACGGTATCCTCGGCGGTCTTTGGGATGATGTCCGGCAACGCCGTCGGCAACGTGGCGACCACGGGCAATGTGACCATTCCTTTGATGATCCGCCTCAAGTATCCTCCGGCGCTGGCCGGAGCGGTGGAAGCCGTGGCGTCCACCGGCGGGCAGCTGACGCCGCCCATTCTTGGTGCGGCCGCATTTGTCATGGCCGAAACCCTGGGCGTGAGCTACTGGCAGATTGCCAAAGCCGCCATGCTTCCCGCCATCCTGTTCTATCTTGCCATCTACATGACAGTGCATATTCTGGCCGTGCGCACGGGACTGGCCATGCTCACGCCGGAAGAGACACCGAAGATTTCAGAAATCTTCACCTTCAAGCGGGTGCTTCCGCTGTTGCTTGGCATCGGCCTGCTGGTGTTTGGCGTCCTGCGCGGCAACTCCATCGTGTACTGCGTGTTCCTCGGCGTCATGGGTCTGATTCTGGCGTATCTCATCTCTAACGTTCGTGACGCGGCCAGCTTCAAGGACGCGCTGATCCATCTTGGCATTTCGCTTGTACAGACAGCCAAGGGCGTGGTGCTCGTGGGGATTTTGCTTGCGGGCGCTCAGATTCTGGTTGCGCTGATCAACCAGACGGGCCTTGCGGTAACGGCGTCCACCATGATTCTGGGTGCTGCCGGCGACAATTTGTACCTGATGGCCGTCATCACAGCGATCATCTGCCTGATCATGGGCATGGGCCTGCCTACGCTGCCTGCCTATGTGCTTGTCGCGGCCATCATGTGTCCGGCTTTGGGCGCGGCGCTCAAGGACGCGCTCCCCGGTGAATTCATCACGCTGGGCGTACATGGCATTGCCACGCACATGTTTGTGTTCTTCTATGCCTGCCTGTCATCCATCACGCCGCCTGTGTGCGCGGCCGTGTTCGTCGCGTCGGGGATTTCCAAGGAATCCTGGCTCAAAACGGCCTACGAGGCGGTGCGGCTCGGTACAGTGACCTACATTCTGCCGTTTATGTTTATCTTTTATCCGGGGATGACGTGGCTTGGCGGTTGGGAAGCCATTGCCCTTGCCGCAGCGTCCGGCCTTTCGCTGGTCATCTGTGTCTCGCATATCATGGCGGGCGCCAACGTGACGGGCAGCCGGATTGCGGACGCGGTGATCTTTCTTGGCATTATTTATCTTGGCTTGCTGACAAGCCCGCTGGCAACCTACGCGTCCCTGGCCCTTGCCATCGGCATGGGCATGCTGGGCAAGTTCCGGTACGCCAGGGCAAAGCGCAAGCTTTCAGCCGTTACCTCAAACTGACATGGAGAAGGCTATGAACGAGCTGATTCGTCTGACGGCCGTTGAGGCTGTGGAGCGTTTGCAGAAAGGAGACATCACTCCCTCAGACCTGCTGGAGGCTTCCATTGAGCGGATCGAGGAGGTGGAACCGGCCATCAACGCGCTGCCCATCCGGTGCTTTGATCACGCACGCGAAGAGCTGAAAAAGCTGCCTGATCGCGCCGCAGAAAACAGCCAGCGGCCCGGCTGGCTCGGCGGTCTGCCCATTGCGGTGAAAGACCTGGCCCACGTGGCCGGCGTGCGCACGACCATGGGCGGCTCGCGCATCTTTGAAAATTTTGTGGCCACCGAATCGAACTATTCGGTGCAGAACCTGGAGCGTCACGGCGCCATTGCCGTCGCCAAGTCTGCCTCGCCGGAGTTTGGTTTCAACGCCACCACCTTCAGCACCTTGTTTGGCGATACGCTCAATCCCTGGGATCCCGACAAAACCACCGGCGGTTCCTCGGGAGGCTCTGCGGCGGCGGTGGCTGCGGGCGAAGTGTGGATGGCCACCGGTTCGGATCTGGGCTCCAGCATCCGGCAGCCTGCGTCTTTCTGCGGGATCGTGGGCCTGCGCCCCAGCCCCGGCATGGTGCCCCGCGGGCCGCGCGTGCCTCTGCCATTCAACCTGCTGCCGGTCGAAGGCCCCATGGCGCGCAACGTCAAGGATACGGCGCTCATGTTCGATGCCATGCGTGGTGCGCACTACGGGGATCCGCTGTCCTTTGATTCGCCGGTCTACTCGTTTCTTGAGGAAGCCAAAAAACCGCGCAATCCCCAGCGGGTGGGCTTCTCGGTCGATCTGGGCATCACGCATGTGCATTCACGCATCGAAAAGGTTGCCAGAGCGGCCATGGCCAGCCTTGAACGCGCGGGCATTGCCGTTGAGGAAGCGCAGCCGGATCTGTCGCTGGCCAAACCGGTGTTTCATGCGATCCGCGGAACCGGGCATATCGCGTCCATGGCGCCCTATTTTGAGACGCACAGAGACATGCTGACGCCGGAAATCGTCTGGAGTGTGGAAAACGCCCGCAAGCAGACGCCGGACGAAATCGCCACGGCCGAGCGCGGTCGCGGACAGATCGTGCACAAGATGACGGAGTTCTTCAAAGATCACGATTTGCTGATCTGCCCGGCCACCGTGACCCCGACGTTCCCGCATACGACGCACAGCCTCAAGGAGCTGGAAGGCTACACCTTTGACACCTATATCGACTGGATTGCCATCACGTTCTCGCTGACGCTGACAGCCTGCCCTGTGCTGTCCGTCCCGTGCGGCAAGGACGAGGAAACAGGCATGCCCGTCGGCCTGCAGATTGTGGCCAAGCCGCGTCACGAGGCGGATTTGTTCGCCTTTGCCGCGCGGTTTGAGGAAATTTGGAACCTGGGCGTTCTGACGCCCGTAACGCCAGGGCGCTGAGTATCCGGCAGCGTTGATCCGGCTCCAGAGGGGGAGAAGGAATGCTTTTTGAAAAAGACGTCCTTCTTCCCCTTTATCTTTTTTGATATGTCGCCCCGGGCGCACACATGGCGGCGGCCGGGCGGCAGTATGCTCCGCTGACGCGTGGAGAACTCAGGCGCGTGTTGTGCGGAATCTGCCTGCGGCGCGGTTTCCCGGCGTGTCTGTTGCCGGGCATGGCTGACAACAGGCGGCTGGGGCCAGCGGGAGCAGAGAAGACGGCGGCAGGCAGTGCGGTCAGTGCCTTGCAACGCTCCGGCCGGGTTCTTTCAGCTCAAAACTTTTTTGAAATGGCCGCCGAGTGGCGGGAAACGCAAGGCGCAGGCCGCGTGGGCGGCTGGCACTGTTGCAGGATGAAAGGAAATGAGGGAGCGCAGCAGTCAACCTTGGCCGGCCGGGACAGGATGGTCATGCCGCTTGACAGGAGAATGCCAGGATGGAATCTGTTGAAGAGACCTGTTGGACTTTTCAGGAACGGGCCTGGAACCAGAGAGACGCCATGGATATGTCTGAAAGCAGCGGCAGTTGTTCGGATCGCTCGCAACTCGACAAATTGCTGGGGCAGGGAGCCCTTGACGTGCTGGATGCCATTTATGACGGCATTCTGATTGCGGATGCGGACGCGGTGGTCTTGTATGTGAACCCGGAATACACGCGCATTACTGGCGTCCGGCCCGAAGACATTGTGGGCAGGAAGCTGGAGAGTGTGCGGCGGGGTGTCACACTGCCGGCAGTCATCCGTTCGGGTGTGCGCCGCGCGGGGGTCTACCGGCGCGACGGTGCGGTGGAATATGTGGTCGACATGGCGCCCATCTATGTGGACGGCGCCATTGCCGGCGGCGTTTCCGTGGTCAAGGACATTACCGAAATTCAAACCTTGACGCGGGAACTGTCGTCGCTCAGACAGCGCAACAACCGCTTGCGGCGGGGCCTTGGCAAGCTGCATGCCGCCCGTTACTCCTTTACAGACATCGTCACGCGCAGCGACGTCATGCGCACCGTAATGGACAAGGCCCGGCGCATGGCCACAAGCCATGCCGACATCCTCATTCTTGGCGAAAGCGGTACGGGCAAGGAGGTTCTGGCCCAGTCCATCCACAACGCCAGCGATCGTGCCGGCAAACCGTTTCTTGCCATCAACTGTGCGGCGCTGTCCCCGGAAATCATGGAAAGCGAGCTGTTCGGCTATGCCGACGCGGCCTTTACCGGCGCACAGCGCGGCGGCAAGGAAGGGCTGTTTGAGGTGGCCGACGGCGGCACGCTGTTCCTTGACGAGATCAGCGAAATGTCGCTTGGCGGGCAGGCCAAGCTGCTGCGGGTGCTTCAGGAGCGCACGGTGCGCCGTGTCGGCGGCACGGACGAAACGCCGCTTGACGTGCGCATCATTGCGGCCACCAACCGCGATCTCAGAAGACTTGCTGAAAACAAGCTGTTCCGCGAAGACCTGTACTACAGGCTGAACGTGCTGCAATTGACGTTGCCGCCCCTGCGCGAACGGGAAGGCGACATCCCCGTGCTTGCCGAGGCCTTTGCCTGCAGCCTGCGGCGCGACAATCCTCCCCGCTTTTCGCCAGAGGCTCTGCGGGCGCTGGAAGGCTATTCCTGGCCCGGCAATATTCGCGAACTGCGCAATACGGTAGAGTATGCGCTCTATCTGTGCGAGGGCGAAACGGTTGAGCCTGCCCACCTGCCGCCGGAAATTGCCCGGGCCAAAGACGCCGTGTCGGCAGAGGACGCCCGGGGAGCGACAGCGCTGCTGCGGGGCGCAACCCTGGAACAGGCCCTGGATCGGGTTGAACGGCAGCTGATAGGCGCGCTGTTGCAGCGCCATGGTGTAAGCCTTGAGGCCAAAAAATGCGTGGCGGACGAGCTGGGCATTGCGCTGTCGACGTTGTATGCAAAAATCGAAAAGCACGGTCTTGCGGACACGCAGGACTATTGCCGGGGTGAACGCCATCCCCGCGGGCGCCGGCCCGGCCAGAAAAACAAGGCGCGCCAGAACGGATAGGGACCGGGAGGAACAGAATACCCCGCAGCGGGCGGACATGGAACCCGTTGCTCCCCACCACGCATACGGAACCGTGCCCTGGCTGAGGGCGCGCGTCACGCGCCTGCCGGCATGCAGACGGCCTTGCCGCCGGCAGAGCAGGCGGCGGGGCAGAATGCCCGGAGCGCACAGGAGGTTTCCGGCCGGGACATCCGGCTTTGTGCGGAGCAGGCAACGCGTTTGTCAGCCTGCCGCACGCCCTGACGAACTGCCTCGCAGTCCTGGAAAAGTCCGCGTTACCGCAGACGGCCCTGCCGTAAAGGCGCTTTCCCTCCGCCCCTGAGGCCATGACCAGAAGGACATTTTTATATAAAAAATCATTACTGGAAGCCTGAAGACTCCAAGGCGTTGCCGGGCGCGCTTTTCTGTAAGGGAGCGCACGCGCGGAGCCGTTGTTGCAGTTGCATGCAAGGAAAACTGGAGTTTTTCAGGGTTCCACGAGGCGCATGGAACC
>DVMI01000033.1 GCA_018715085.1 Candidatus Avidesulfovibrio excrementigallinarum
CTTTCTGCCGACTGCGGCCGGCTGGCCGAGGCCCTTCAGGATCTCGAGCGCGCGGGCGTTCCCTGGGCGCACTGGGACGTCATGGACGGACAATTTGTTCCCAACATCACCTTTGGCCAGCACGTCATCAAGCGCCTGCGCCCTGCCAGCAACATTTTCTTTGACGTGCATCTGATGATCCGCGAACCCGAGCGTTATCTTGAAGACTTCTGCGACGCCGGCGCAAACATGCTCGTCGTCCATGCCGAAGCCACGCTGCACCTTCAGCGGGTGCTTGCGCGCATCCGTCAGCTTGGCATGCAGGCCGGCGTGGCGCTCAATCCCTCAACGCCCCTCAGCGTGCTGGAATACGTTCTTGATGACGTGGATATGGTGCTGCTGATGAGCGTCAACCCCGGTTTCGGCGGTCAGTCGTTTCTGCCCTCCACCTACCGCAAGCTGCGCGCTTTGCGGACGCTGCTCCAGCAGCACGGAGTGACGCCCCATGTCCAGGTGGACGGCGGTGTCGACGTCCAGAAGACGCCCGAGCTCATTGCTGCGGGGGCCAACGTGCTTGTCTCTGGATCCGGCTTTTACTCTGCGGCTGACCGGACAGCCAGATTCCGGGAATTTGTTGCCGCGGCCGAACAGGAACAGACCCTCACTCTGTAATTTTCCACGCGCGCCGGCTGCGGGCAAATACGGCATTCTCCGGCGCCTGCCTGCCCTGGAACCGGGGCGGAACGCCCAGTTCCAAGCGCCACCCGGCGGGCACCGGCGGCAAAGGGCGTCAGCCATACACGCAGCAGGCGCCCTTTACATACAGGGATGTCTGCTTTCTGCCAGCCTCCATATCCGGATGGCCCGCAACCAACAAGATGACGGGCCGGGCTGCACGGCAATCACCTGTGCAGAGCTCTGGCAGAACCGCCCCGGCAACTGGCGCGACGCCAAAACATCAAGGCCTACGGCTGCGTCCGCAAGGACGCTGCACGGAGCGGATGCAGGAAGGGTGGCGCACCGCCAGGGGCATGTGCCATAATAGCAAACGAGGGAAGGAGCCGCCTTTTTTGAAAGGCGGCTCCTTCCCTCCATGTTTTTGCAAACGCGTTTTCAGGCAGCAACGGCCTGGCAGCTGCCTTCAGGCGCTCTCCGTGCCGGGACAGGCCGGCTGCCCTTTGGCACGCAGGCTTTTCACCCTACATCAGCAAGCTGGGGATCAGCATGACCGCGGCCTGCAGCAGTACGGCCAGCCCAAACGCCAGCCATTGCCTGGCGCCAAGCTCTGACGGACGGACGTCTGCCCACAGGGCCATGATGCCGTGCAGCGTCCGCTTGAGCGGCCAGATAAGACAGCACAGCATGAAGGTGACAAACACGCCTACAATGACTCTGGCGCTGGGAATCGCCCAGACCTTGGCCAGCTTTTCGGGAGCGGACATCCCGCTTTGGGTAATGGCATTGATCTTTGCCTGAATTTCCGGATCGCCCTGCATCCAGGCAGAGACGCCAAGCAGCACCATAAAGGCAACCACAATAAGCAAAAAGGCGATCCAGACGGTGTTGACCTGCCATGCGGCGTGGGCCGTTTCAACCGGACGTCCCTGCCGCTGGTATCCACTGCGCGACATGTAGCAAAAAGGCAATGTGATGATGCCCAGGATGAGCAGCAGCGGCCAGTACGCCGAAAAAGCAAATATCAGCAGCATGATGTAGCTCACCCACAGCCCGCGTTCGCGCCTGGGGGAACCTGATTGCACAACTGACTCGTCGGATTGCATAACTACCTCCATAATGTTGCTCGCAGAACTCCACGCTCAAGCAGCGCCGCTCATGCGCTGCCTGCTCGTCAAAGCGCTGCCGTCGCGCTAGGAGGTCTGTTATGGCAACAAGCCCTCTTCCCTGATCATCCGGCAGCCGGTTCGAGCGTTTTCTTCATCGAAAGCACACGTCGACGTGCCTGTCAACCGGCGCCAGCGCGTTTTCCCGCACACGGACAAGAGAATCCGCCTGCGGCAAGGCGGCGCGAAATCATGCCGCCGGTCTGCCCGTTGCCTGCCTCCATCATGCGCTCTTTGCGCAGCACTCCAGAACACCCCGCGACAAGCCGCACGCCTTGCAAGAAACGGCCGCATCACAACACCCCAGAGGAAAGGAGCCTGTGCCAGCGGCCGGCTTTTCCCTGACGGCATACACGCCGTTTGCAGTGCCGGTTTTCTGTCTGCGCGGCGCAAGCCCGGATGGCTCCGGGCTGCTCCAGACAAAAGGCCTTGGCGCCCTGCCGCCAGCCCTGTGCGATATGCCGGATGCCTTGCCCTTTTTCCGGCAAAAACGCGCCTGATCAAGCGGCAGGGGCGCGTCCACATGCCCGGCTGTGCGCACGGCAAAAAAACGGCGGCCAGCCCGGTCCCGGCTGCCCGGCTGTACAGCCGGCGTCTGCCAGGTGCGGCATGCGGCGAAACATCCTCAACGGCCGATGGCCTGCCTGACGCCGTCCCGTATGTCCGGCGGCACCTTTCAGGCGGAAAAGTGCACATACAGGACTGCCTTTCTGGGGCATCCCGTCCAGTACTGCGCACGCGCTGTCCCGGTGCGGACGCGCGGTACCGGTTGTTGCATCATCTTGGCTTTTGGGCTGTGCGATTGCCAAAACCACACAGGCCGTCCCCTTTTCAATCTCCGTCTGAACGCCCCCAAGGCCTGCTCAGGCTGCTAAAACACAGTAATTTACTTAATTTTCTTGTAGATGCCTTCTTACTTCTTCAGTGCTTC
>DVMI01000034.1 GCA_018715085.1 Candidatus Avidesulfovibrio excrementigallinarum
GCGTCTTGTTCCGCCACCTAAGGCGTCGCAGGCCATGAAGGCTACATTTGCCAGCACGACCGCTGCCGCCGAAGCCGTGGCCGGCATTATTGCTGCCCACATCGTGCCCTGTACGCTGGAATTTCTTGACAATGTCACGCTGAACCGCATTGAGGACTTTAAGGGCATTGGTTTGCCGAGAGACGCTGCAGCCATGCTTTTGGTTGAAGTGGACGGGCACCCCGCGCAGGTGCAGGAAGAGGCTGAGGCTGTGAGTGCTGTTTTGCGCCAATGCGGTGGCGATGTGCAGCTGGCCGGAGACTTGAAGGAACGCGATGCTGTCTGGGAGGCCAGACGCCTTGCGTTGCCTGCGCTGGCCCGCATGCGGCCTACATGTATCCTTGAAGATGCTACGGTGCCGCGTTCAAAACTGCCGGCTCTGATGACGGTCATCGACGGTATCGCGGCCAGGTACAGGCTGAATCTGGGCGTATTCGGTCATGCCGGCGACGGCAACATGCATCCTACCTTCATGTGCGACAGCCGGGACAAGGATGAAATGGAGCGCGTGCAGAGCGCCATCGCCGAACTGTTTGAACAGACCATTGCTCTTGGTGGCACGCTCTCCGGCGAGCACGGTATCGGCATCACCAAGTCCCGCTGGCTTGAGCTTGAAGTGGGCGAAGCTACCCTGGCCTTCTGCCGCAAGATGCGCCGGGCGTTTGACCCCAAGGGCTTGTTCAACTCCTCGAAAATCATCGGAGTGTAGGTCATGGACGACATCACCCTTCTTGCCAGGGCTCTCAGGACGCTGGATGACAAGCTGTCAAACTGCAATCGCTGCGGTCTTTGCCAGAGCGTGTGCCCTGTGTACGGCGAGACGCTGCTGGAAGGTGACGTCGCTCGCGGCAAGCTCGCGCTGGTGAACAATCTGTCCCACGAACTGCTTGCCGATCCTGAAGCCGTCCGCGACAGGCTTGGCCGGTGCCTGCTGTGCGGCGCGTGTCACGACGTCTGTCCGGCAGGCGTCAACACGTTCGAGCTGTTCCTTGCCGCGCGCGAAATCATCCACGGCTATCTTGGGCTTTCTCCGCTCAAAAAGGCGCTGTTCCGCACACTGCTGCCCAATGCCAGACTGCTTAATTTGCTGCTGTCGGCGGGCTTGCCGTTTCGAAAACTGGTCATGCGCGAAGAGCATAACGCGCAGGATACCACGCAGGCGCCGTTGCTCAGGAAGTTTGCCGGCGATCGGCACCTGCCGTCCATGCCGGGCAAAACCCTGTCGGCAATGACCGGGGCCATCAATTCCCCGGCTGGCAAAAGCCGGATTAAGGTGGCCTTTTTCCCGGGATGCATGGGCAACATGGTGTATACCGATATGGCAAGAGCCTGCCTGAAGGTCTTCGACTATCACGAAGTCGGGGTCTTCTTCCCGCAGGATTTTGTCTGCTGCGGCCTGCCTGCGCTGACGTCCGGCGAGGTCGACGGTTTTCGCAAGTCCGTCATGCACAATGTGGACGTATTCAAGAGCGGTACGTTTGACTACATTGTCACCCCGTGCCCGTCATGCACCATGACCATCCGCGACATGTGGGTACAGCGCGCCGCGTCACTGCCCTTTGCCTATCGCGACGCCATCAACGAGCTGTCGGCCAAAGCCATCGACATCAACGCCTTCCTGATCGATGTGGTCGGCGTGCGCAAACCGCAGCTCCGCAACCGTGGCAGAAAGATCATCAAGGCAACCTTCCATGATCCGTGCCACCTGCGGCTTTCGCTCGGGATCACTTCCCAGCCCAGGGAGCTGATCCGCATGAACCCGCAGTACCGGCTTGCAGAGATGGAAGAGGCCGGACGCTGCTGCGGGTGCGGCGGCACGTTCACGCTGAATGAGCCTGAACTTTCAGCCCGCATTGGTGAACGCAAGGTTCGCAACATCCTTGCCTCGCAGGCAGAGGTTGTTGCCACCGGGTGTCCGGCCTGTATGATGCAGATTTCGGACATGCTGGCACGGCGCGGATCCAAAGTGATTGTGCGGCACGCCATCGAAATCTATGCCGAAGCGCTCGAACGCCGTTAGGTCGGCGGTGTGCTTTTGAGAACGAATCGGTTTTGACGGTGTGTCAGAGGAAGGAGGACCCCCCCTCAGGGAAACGGGGCCCCCCTTCCTCTGACGTCTGTGCTTTTTTCCCTGCCACGCGTGCTCTGGAACAGGGGGGGCGCTGAGGATGGTGCGCCTCCGGCTCTGTATGGGGCAGGCGCTTGTTGCGCCTGGCTGCATGCAAGGGCGCACACAGGCGCGGGCGGCGCAGTGCGCGTCAGGGCACAAGTCATCAGGCGTGCCTTGTGTCCTACGGGCGCGGGGGGAAGACCGTTAAGGAAAAATTGACGTGCTGCAGCAGGAAAGGGGGACGGCGGTCACGTCAAGGCGACAACAGAACCGGCGCCGAAGCCGATGCTGGGGTGGATTCTGCCTGAAGGCGGACAACAGCTGTGGTCCGGAGGGGGCGAACCGCGCACGCTGGAAGAAGAATCCAGTTTCGGTCCGGTCATGAGGATGGCGGCCGCCAGGCGGCCGGAGGAACCGTTCCAGCACGGTGTCCGTGTGTCAACCTGTCACCGTACGGCACGCGAAACAAAGCCGGAAGTGTATGGAAGTTGCGATACTTGTTATCCTGATCATGTTGAACGGCGTTTTTGCCATGTCTGAAATTGCCCTTGTGGCGGCACGCAAATCACGACTGTCTGTCCGGGCCTCCTCCGGCGACAAGGCCGCCCAGGCTGCCATCAATCTGGGAGAAGATCCCACCAAGTTCCTTTCTACTGTCCAGATCGGCATTACCTCCATCGGGCTTTTGAGCGGTATTGTGGGCGAATCGGCGCTGGCCGGCCCCATTTCTCACTGGCTCCAGCAGGATGCCTCCCTGCATCCGTCTACAGCACACGTCATTGCCACGGTGGGCGTTGTGGTGGTCATCACCTATCTTTCCATTGTGGTTGGCGAACTGGTGCCCAAACGCCTGGGGCAGATCCATGCGGAACGCATGGCCTGCCTTGTCGCCCGTCCCATGCACCTGCTGTCCCTGTTCAGCCGGCCGTTTGTATGGCTGCTGTCCTGCTCCACACGAGGGCTTATGCGGCTTTTCGGCCTGAATCCTGACGAGAAAGAAACGGTCACCATAGAAGAAATTCAGGCCGTCATTGACGAAGGGTCCCAGTCTGGCCTGCTTGAGCACAATCAACAGGCCATGCTGAAGAACATTTTCCGTCTCGAAGACAGGCCCGTCAGTTCCATCATGCAGCCGCGCAGCGAGCTTGTCTATCTTGATGTGCAGGCCGATCCGCAGGAAAACCTGAAGCGGCTGCGCGAATACGATGGCACATGGTTTCCTGTGTGCAACGGGGGACCGGAAAATCCCCTGGGCGCGATCAGCGTCAAGAAGGCGCTCTTTTTGTTCATTGAAAATGACGTCTCAAGACTGAACGAGTTCCTGGAGCCGGCAGTCTTTGTGCCCGAAACATTGACCAGTCTGGAACTCTTGAGGCAGTTCAGAACCAGGGGCATGCAGATCGCCTTTATCGTTGACGAATACGGCGAAATGGAAGGCGTCGTTACCGTGCACGACCTGCTGAAAATCCTGACCGGTCAGTTCAGCGCGCCGCAGGAAACGGACTGGGCCGTCCGGCGCGAAGACGGTTCCTGGCTTGTGGACGGCAGCATTCCCGTGCCCGAGCTCAAGGATCATCTGGGACTCCGGGAAGTGCCGGAAGAGAAGAAAGGCCACTACAGCATTCTCAGCGGCATGCTGATGTACATGATGGGACGTATCCCCAGAGAAGGGGATCATGTCGAGTGGGAAGGCTGGCGGTTTGAGGTCGTGGATATGGACGGCAACAGGATCGACAAGGTCCTTGTGAGCAGGTTGCCTGCCTGACGGCACGTTTGCCGGTAACAAGCCTCTTGGTTTTGCGGCCGGCATGGAAGTCCGGCTTTCCCGCTGGAGTCATGCCGGCATTGACAAGGGCGATGGGAAAGGGGACCCGCAGGCACCCATGGCGAGCGTACATGGGGCGCAACAGGCCTCTTTGGCCCATACCGGGGATCTTCCGGTGACAGCGCTCTGTCACGCTTCAGGCGCTGGGGCTGCGAGGGGACGCGCGGCCTTCATGCGACAGTACGTTGCCGTACAGCACCAATATAGGAACTGACGGTGCGGCAAACGCGGACCGCCTGTCCAGGTGTGAAACGCGTATGGGCGCCAGTCGAACCGCAATAGAAACAACATGGCAGGGACGCTTGAAGGCCTTTCCTTCAGACGTCCCTGCTTTTTTGTCCGTCTATGGCGTGTGATGCCCCGGAGCACGTCCGGGGAGGGCTCCGCCTGCACACGCCGCTTCGCCTTGATACGCGTTTTTTCAGGGCGCTGGGACGCGTTGTCCTTCTTGGGACCGTGATACCCCGCAGCCTGAGGGTGCCGGGGCTCTTTTTTTAGAAAAGACTGGTTCCGGGGCTCCTGCTGTCAACGCGCCGGGCGTTTGCGCAGCCTTGCGCCAAACAGCATGTCGGCACCTTGTTCGCCAGGGACGTCTTGCTGACGGCATTCCTGTTCGGCGTCTGCGTGCCGCGTGAGGAATGTCTCGATTTGTTGTTCGTTTTCGGCAGGATTGAGTGTGCAGGTGATATAGAACAGCTGGCCTCCGGGCTCAAGATGCGCCCATGCGGCGTCAAGAATCTGCGCCTGAATGGCAAGCAGTCCGGCCAGATCGGCTGGCGTGCGCAAACGGCGCAGGTCGGGATGGCGGGCCAGTGTGCCAAGGCCGCTGCACGGAACGTCAAGCAAGATGGCGTTAAAGCGGCTGTGTGGGGCAAGAGGGGGGCAGGCAGCCGAGGCCGCAACAACGGAAGGGCGGGGCAGCGCCAGCCTGCAAAGCTCGCGCTGCAAGCCGCGCAGGCGTTTTAGTGACGTGTCGCTGGCCAGCGTCACGGGCACGCCTCGTTCAAGCAGCGCGCAGGTTTTGCCGCCGTGCCCGGCGCAGGCGTCCCAGAGCGGACCGCGTGTTTCTGTCACCCCCAGGGTTTCAAGCATGCGCTGGCTGCTGAAGCCTTGGCGGGAAATCCGGCCCTCGGCCAGCAGTGTTTCCAGATTCTGCGGCCGGATGCCAGGCGCGAGGCAGAGATCAAAGTCACCGGTGTGGTGTGCGGCGCATTCGGGCAGACCGGCAACAAGGGCGTTACGCAGGGCAGGAGCGTCCGGCCTGGCGGCGTTGACGCGCAGGGCCGTCCAGGGCGTGACGGCGGAAGCCTGCGCCAGACGGCGGGTTGTTGTTTCACCGTAAGCGTCGAGCCAGAGGCGCACGATCCAGTCTGGAAGGCTCCAGGCCACGCCAAGGCGTTCCACAGGCGTCGCAGCCTGGCGTTCGATCGCTTCAGGTGTGAGCGCCTCGGGGGATTCGCGCAGCAGGGCACGCAGCACACCGTTGACGACGCGGGCCATGGGCGCGCCCAGGACGTGCCGGGCCAGATCTGTGGCTGAATTGACGGTGGCGTGGGCCGGGATGCGAGCCAGATAAAGTCCTTCGTAGGCACCCATGATCAGCAGCAGGCGCAGCAGGGGCGACGTTTTGCCGGGATGGCGCAGGAGGCGGTCGACAATCCAGTTCAGACGGCGTTCCAGGCGGAGGACGCCATAAACCAGCTCGGTGCATAAAGCGCGATCTTCGATGGACAGCGGCGTGCGCCGCAAGTGTTCGTCAAGGACGCTCTGCATGGGGCGCTGGCTGCGTGTGGCGGCTTCAAGGGCGCGCAGCGCGGCAAAACGGGCTGGGGAGGGGGTGGTCATGGGCGGCTCCTGTGATGCTCAGGCAGGGCGGAAAGAGGCGGATCAGGCTCCGGTGTGGTGAACGGGGTGCAGGACAGGACGTCCGGCATTGAGCGAGGCCGGCACATCCAGCACGCGCTGGTTGGCCGATCCCCTGAACGGCAGATCCAGGGAGCGCTGAGCCTGTATAAAAGGCCCGTCAACCAGCATGTCGAGCGTTTCAAGCAGTGCCCGGCCGTCTGGCCGTTCGAGCAGCGCTTCATAGGTAAAGCCCGTATAGGCCATCAGATGAAAACCCCGTTTTTTGAGTTCCAGTGCCAACGGCAGCAGCCGGTCGGCCTGAACAAAGGGTTCGCCGCCGCTGAACGTCACCCTGTGGATCAGCGGATTGGCCAGAATGTTGGCGAGGATTTCGTCCAGAGGCACAAGCGTGCCGCCGTCGAAGGAATGGGTTTCCGGGTTGTGGCACCCAGGGCAGTGATGCGGACAGCCCTGCGTGAACAGCACATAGCGCAGCCCTGGGCCGTCTACAATGGATTCGCCGATGCGTCCGGCGATACGCAATGTGATTTCGTGCAGTGTTTGGTGTGACATGCAACGGGTATGGCCTTTCCGGCATGGAAAGGCAAGATCTGAGTCCGCTGTCCCAAAAATTTTCAAAGACACAGCCATTGTTGCCGGCATAAGCTGGCGATTGCCTGGCAGCAGCCAAACGGAAGGCCGGTTGCAGGCAGGGGACGGCGCAGCGCGCGTTGTCATGCTGCCGTGCAGGGACAGAATGCTGTCAGGCAGAACCCTTTGGCGCTGGAGAAAGAGAAAATGCGGTGCAAGTCCGGTAAGACTCCTGCCAGGGCTGGCGGGTCAAAGAAGCCTTTTGCTGCGTAAGGACGCGTTTTGTCCGGTCAGGTTTTTGGGGCAGAAGTGTTTTGAAAAAGCGATGCGCCCGCACACGGAGAAAGCGGCCTTCTCCCCCGCGCCCGGGGCGCAGGCGCAACGCTCCTGTGCCCCAGACAAGTAAGAGGGAATTGTTTGATGCAGAGGGAATGAGGTCCTGTCTCCGGCGCCGTATGGCAGGCCGTTGCTGTGTGCGTAAGACAGGACCGCTCCGCTTGCAAATCCGGCTGTCCTATTCGGTAATCTTGTAAGCGCCCAGCTGGCCGAGGGCAATGCTGCCAGGGCTGATGATTTCCGGATTGATTTGGACATTGACGCAGGCCACGGTGCCAGAAGCAAACGCCGCTTCAAGGGCGGGACGGATGTCTTCGGGCCGTTCCACATAAAAGCCCTTCCCGCCTGCAGCCTCCACCATTTTATGGTATGGAGTGGCGCCAAGCAGCGTGACGGAGTCAATTGTTTCGCCAAAGCGCAGTTTTTGGCTGTGGCGGATCATGCCCCAGGAAGAGTCATTGGCCACAACGATGACAAAAGCCAGGCCCTTGCGCAACGCTGTGGTGACTTCCATGAAGTTGAAGCCAAACGAGCCGTCGCCGGTTACCAGCATAACGCGGCTGTCAGGGTAAATAAGGCGCGCGGAGATGACGTCCGCAATGCCCCCGCCGATGCACCAGAACAAGCCGTGGTCCATGATGCGGTAGGGTCTGCGCACGGTGCGTCCCATAAGAAGCCAGGTCAGCGTATCGCCTCCGTCACCAACGACGACGTCGTCATCCCGGTTCATGAACTGATCGACTTCATAAATGAGCCGCTGAGGATGGATGGGGATGTCCGTGCTTGTCATGGCCGGCATGAGTTCTTCACGGCAACGCTGCTTTTCGGCGCGAAGCGTTTCGACCCAGGCCTGATAACGGGCGCCAATGGAGCCCGAAAGTCCCATAGCGTCAAGCTGGTTGCAGGCGGCTTCAAGGAATCCGCGCACGTCACTGATAATAGGAAGATCCACGCGCCTGTTGCGTCCCAGTTCTTCGCCGCAGATGTCCACCTGAATGAGCGTGCCCTTGGGGTTATACGCACCGCCAAAGAAGTCGTGCAGGGTGATGCGATGGCCGAGAATCAGAATGACGTCTGCTTCTGCATAGGCTTTTTTGGCCGTAACAGGGCGATTTGCCGCGGCAAGGCCAAAACCGAGCGGATGCAGATCAGAAATGAGTCCGCGGCCCATATTGGCAGTAAAGGCAGGAATGCCGCTTTTTTCTACAAAGCTGAGCAGCGCCTTTTCAGCCTTGGCATAACCGCCCCCGCTGCCTACAACAACGATGGGGCGCGAAGCCTTTTGCAGCAGTTCGATAGTCTTGGCTACGCCTTGCAGATCGACAGGGTGGGAATCAACGGTCGTTTTGTAGTAAACGCAGGAACCGTTGGGCATGGCGTTGCCCAGCACGTTGCAGGGGAGTTCCAGAAAGACAGGTCCAGGCCGGCCGGTGATGGTCGTTCTGTAGGCCATTTCCACATATTCGGCTACGCGCGAGGTGTCCGTGCAGACAAAGGTTGCCTTGCAGATGGGCGCAGCAATGGCCTGCTGTGGCGCGTCCTGCAGATCGATCTTATCCCGGTAGACGGTATCGGAAGCTCCCGCAATGATCAGCAGCGGGGTGCAGTTGGTGGCTGCCTGCTGCAGAGGCGAAATGCAGTTGGTGAAGCCAGGACCGGCCGTCAGCATGGCCACGCCGGGTTTTCCCGTCATACGGGCATACGCGTCCGCCATGAATGTCGCTGCCTGCTCATGGCGGACATCCACCAGTCGAACCTGACTTTTTTCCAGAGTCCGGTGTATGTGGTTCAAATGGCCGCCAGTCAGCGTAAAGACAACTTCGACGCCCAGATCAATCAGGACTTTTGCGGCGGCGTCGCCACCATTTGCGCATTGCAACAGCATGAAATCCTCCTTGGGGGATGAAAGGAATGTTCAACCCGCATATGTTTATGATGCCCCAAAGTAAAGCAAGGAGTATTCCATATGAATAAAAATATGTAATTTCAATATATTATATTGATACAAACCGTGAAGAGCCGGTTTTGGGTTCATAAAGCGTTAACGGCGATTTACACCTATCCGCCTTCCGACAGGCGCAGCCCATCCAGCGGCGTGCTGTCAGGGGCGTTTGCGGGGCGGCTGTTCAGCAGGCGGGGCCTTCTTGTTCGGGGGTCGGGGTCAGATGATACTTCTTGAATTTGTTATACAGCGTGACTCTGGAGATGCCGAGCTGACGGGCCATGGCCGACACGTTTCCTCCATGGCGCTGGAACGCTTTGCGCAGAAAGAGTTCTTCCTGGCGTGCGAGATAGTCGGCAAGAGGCAGATCGTCGTCAGTGGAAAGGCTGGCAGGAGCCTGAACCAGTTCACCTGGAAGATCCTGGATATCTATAAGATTTGCCTGGCAGTGCAAAGAGGCGTGAACCAGCACATTGAACAGCTGCCGTACGTTCCCCGGCCAGCTGTATCGTTTCATGGCCTGAATGGCACGCGGGGTGAAGCCGATATGGCTGTAGCCGATCTGCCCCAGAATATGATTGGCAATGAGAAGAATGTCCTCTTTGCGTTCGGCAAGGGGCGGAAGATGGATGGTCAGAGCGCAGATGCGATAATAGAGATCCTCCCGGAAGGCGCCCTGCTTGACCATTTCCTCAAGGTTGCGGTTTGTTGCTGAAATGAGACGAAAGTTGACTTTATGGGGTTTTACGCTGCCGACACGGGTGACGCATTTGTCTTCCAGAACCCGCAGCAGCTTGGTCTGCGCGTTAAGGGGAATGTCCCCGATTTCGTCCAGAAACAGCGTCCCGTTGTCGGCCAGTTCGATCTGCCCGGGCTTGCCGTCCCGGTTTGCACCCGAAAAGGCACCGGATACATAGCCAAATAGTTCGGTTTCAAACAGATCCTTGGGGATGGCTGCGCAGTTGATGCTGATAAAGGGACCTTCCCGCTGAGGGCTTTCCGTATGGATGGCATGGGCGGTCAGTTCCTTGCCGGTGCCTGTCGCGCCGCGGATCAGGACGGGAAAGGCGGAGGACGCGTAACGCAGAATATGCTGTTTGACTGTCCGTATGGCGTCGCTTTCGCCGATGATGCGCTCAATGCTGTATTGCTGCCTCAGGATGGAGTTGATGCTTTTTTTATAAAAATCAACACGCTTAAGCAGCTCGTTAATTTTGTCGCTCAGGCTTTTAAGCTGATCGGGATCCGTGAACATGATGTGTGACACCATGCCTGTGACCTGACCGGACTCTGAAGAAAGAGGAATGCGATTTACAATAAATTTGAGTGTGTCGCCTGTCATGGGGAGGGTGCACATGTCCCCCATTTCCGCCTGGTTGCGTTCCATGACACGACGTGCGTAGGTGCCGGGATTCAGATCTGGCAGATACTTGCCAAGAATGGATTGCACGTCTCCGCCGAGTTGTGTCGCATAGCAGTTGTTGATAACCCGGACACGCAGATCGGTATCGACAAAAAGAATGCCCATAGGCAGGGCGTCAATGATTTTTTGATACAGCTCTACGAGCGTATTGCCTGTTGCCGCCATGAACTCCCTCACATCAAAAAGCA
>DVMI01000035.1 GCA_018715085.1 Candidatus Avidesulfovibrio excrementigallinarum
GAAAGAAAGAAAGAAAGAACGCGCGGCGCGTTGCTGCCCGTACGCCTTTGCGCGCAATACAGCGCGCTACGCAAGCAGTAACTGTGTAAGCTGATAGCAGGCCAGCCCCATGACGCACAGCGCAAACACCGTGCGCAGCGGTTGCACAGGCAACCATACACAGTGGCTGATTCTGGCGCCCAGGTAGGCCGTCAGAACGCTGGAAACCAGCAGGCTCACCATACCCGGCAGATAGATAAATCCCAGGCTGTACGGCGGAAGATCCGGCCTGCCCCAGCCACTGACGATATATCCCGCCACCCCTGTGGCGCAGATGGGGAGGCTGAGCCCGGCGGAGGTACCTACAGCCTCTTTCCAGTCAATGGACGCCCACACAAGCACCGTCATGCTCAACAACGTGCCTGCCACCCCCGTAAGACTGGAAATGACGCCTATGACCAGCCCGGACGCCGCCAGCACGCGCATAGGCAACACATGCCCGGCGGTTTTTCTGCCTGCCAGGAGGAGCCGGCTCCCCATATAGAAAATAAAACAGGAGAAAAAGATCCGCAAAAAAGTCTGCGACAGATAAGGGGCCAGCAACGCCCCGCCAAATGTGCCGGCAACAATGCCCGGCGTCATGCGTTTCCAAAGATCCATACGCATGGATCCATAGCGCCAGTGCCCGCAAAAGCTGGAAAATGTCGTGAACAGGATGGTTGCCAGCGACGTTCCAAGCGCCAGCTGCTGGACCATGGCTCCGCCAATGCCCTGCCGGACAAAATAGAACTGCAGCAAAGGCACGATGAAGACCGCTCCGCCAACGCCCAGGACCCCGGACAGCAGCCCCACAACGCCTCCGCCAATGACCAGTATCGCAACACCCGAAATCATGTCTGATTCTCCCTCAGTCTGACTAACTGACCCTTCTGCACCGAAAAAGTCAAGCGTTGTTCCGCCTATGCTGTCAGCCGGGCTGTTTTTTACGCTGCCATGGCTCACACGCCAGTCAGGCTTTCAACGCGGTGCTGACGGCAAAACAAGCGTTTGAACGCTCTATGCCGTGCAGTATTGCTGCCAGACTGCGGCCAGCGTCCTTTTTGCGCTCATGCAAAAGGACCTTCTCCTCCCCCAGAAGCGTTCCTCGTCCCGCCACAGGCAGCCCTGCCTGATGGGTTACAGCAGGCTGCGCGCAGAAAAGGCCGCGCTTTGACGGAATACGAACGCAGGCTTGAGGACGATACTTTTACAAGGCTCTCCGGCCAGCAGGCAAAACAACAAGTTCATGGCCTGCTGCCCGAGCTGGTGGACAGGATTGCTCAACGTGGCAAGGGGGATCGGCAGTTGCGCAGCCAAGGGCGTGTCGTTGTAGCCGATTAAAGCCATGGAAACGCCAGGCGTCAGACCGGCCTCGCGCACGGCGCCCATGGCGCCAATAGCTGCAAAATCGTTCACGGCGTACATTGCCGTCAGGGTAGGGTGTCTGGCAAGCAGGCGCTGGGCGCTGGCACGCCCTCCCTGTGTGTCAAAATCTGCATGAATGACGCGATCGGCCGGTATGGGGCAACCTGCTTCCCGATAAAAATCGGTAAACCCTTCCGTACGGTTTTTCCCCGTGGAGGTGAAGTCAAGCCCGCCAAGTACGGCAACATCCCTGTGCCCCTGAGAAAAAAGGAATTCCGCAGCCTGACGTCCTCCTTCTCTGTCGTCGCAGGTGACGGAAAGATGATCTCCCGCCTGACGCAGCGCCAGAACAAAGGGGATCTTGAGGGTGTCAAGAAACGCCAGAGATTCTTCCGTGGTGTGCATGTCTCCCAAAATCAGGCCATCCACGCGGCGTGCCGTGGCCAGCGCCAGCTGGCGGCGCTGGAGCTCCGGCTTGTCGTAACTGTTGGTTACATAGGCAAAATAGCCCTTGTCCATGGCGGTATCTTCGATCGCCTCATAAATCGTTGCCCAAATAAAGTCGGACAGACGCGGCACGGAGACCCCGATCAGCTTGCTTTGCTGCGTGCGCAAGGTAATGGCGTGAGGATTGGGGGTATACCCGTACTCCGCCGCAATCGAACGAATCCGCTCAACGGTCGCTTTGGAAGCGGCCTTGCGTGCCACCTCCTCGTTGCCGCTCAACACCCGTGAAACTGTGGAAAAATGAAGTCCCAGCTGATCTGCGATAAACCGTACAGTACAGTGCGTCGATTTTTTCATGACAGGGCTTGTATGTGGTATCAGGTGAATAATCCGATTGCCTGCGTTCTGTGGATATCGACTAATAACATAAACTGAAAAAAAACTTGCCAAACCCAACCGGTTGTGTAAATACTAAAGCACAAACCCAACCGGTTGGGCAACGTCACCGCGATTCATGGCAATCATGTGCTGTTTTTACTCCCTGTTTGAGAGCAAAATACAACCGACCCCATGGAGGAACGATGCGCCCTCGTCTCGTTGTGGTCTCCACTGGCGGAACCATCGCCATGCGTTACGACCCTAAGAAAAAAGGGGATGTTCCCGCCGTCACGGGGCAGGAACTGGTTGAGGCCGTTCCCGCCCTTACTGGCATCGCCAGCCTGGACGTCGTGGAGTTCTCCAATATTCCCAGTTTTCATATGACGCCAGAGGACATGCTGCGCCTGGCCAGGGAGGTGGACGCCCTGCGCAATCGCGCCGATGTCGACGGCATTATTGTCACACACGGTACCGATACGCTGGAAGAAAGCGCCTTTTTCCTGGATCGGTATCTGCCTTCTGGCAAGCCGGTGTGCTTTGCCGGCGCAATGCGTACCGGGGGGCATGCCGCTCCTGACGGTCCTTACAACATTCTGTCCGCGGCCAGGGCGGCTTCGTCTCCGGCGCTGCACGGGCAGGGTGTGCTGGTCGTCATGAACGGAGAAATTCATGCTGCCAGGTATGTCACCAAAACCCATACGTCCAGTGTGGCTACCTTTGCATCTCCGCTCTGGGGCCCTTTGGGCTATGTCGAGGACGACACGATCCTTGTCCGTCCCTTCTGTTCTTGTCCGGCTCCGCTGCGTCCCCAACATCTTCCCGGAGCGGTGCCGATTCTCAAAATATACACGGGGATGGATCTGGCGCTGCTGGAAGCCGTCTGCAACATGAAGCCAGCCGGGCTGGTGCTGGAAGGTTTTGGACGGGGCAATTTCCCGGCCGACATTGTCCCCTGGATCCGCCAGCTCCTTGCAGAAGGGGTGATCGTGGTGGCGGCCTCCCGGGTTCCGGCGGGCCGGACTCTGGGACTGTATGCCGCAGAGGGCGGAGGGGCGCACCTGCACAACCTGGGGGTTATCTGCAGCAATCAACTCAACAGTCAAAAGTCGCGTATTCTGCTGCTGCTCGCGCTGGGGCTTAACCGGGATCGGGAATGGATTGCCGGATGCTTCAGGGAAAACGAAGTTCCGCAGAACTGACATCGCGCTGATTCCCATAACCTGAAAACCATCGGAGGTTCTCATGGCGAAGGAAATTCTTTGCGGATATGGCGTTGACGTGGATGCCGTGGCCGGCTGGCTCGGCTCATACGGGGGCGAGGATTCCCCGGACGATATTTCCCGGGGGATGTTTGCCGGGGAAGTCGGGACATACAGATTGTTGAAAATGTTTAAAAAATTTGGTCTTACGACCACCTGGTTCGTACCTGGTCATTCGGCAGAAACCTTCCCGGATGTCATGAAGGCCATTGTCGACGCCGGCCACGAAATCGGCGTTCATGGCTACAGCCATGAAAATCCTCTGGCCATGACGCCCGATCAGGAAGAAATTGTCCTGGATTATTGCATCGACATCATTACCAAGCTCTCCGGCAAACGCCCCACCGGCTATGTGGCCCCGTGGTGGGAATTCAGCATGGTGACCAATGAACTGCTGCTGAAAAAGGGCATCAAGTACGATCACAGCCTGATGCACAACGATCATCATCCGTACTACGTCCGTGTGGGCGATAGCTGGACCAAAATCGACTACTCCCAGGACCCCCATGAATGGATGAAACCCCTTGTGCGCGGTGAAGAGACGGATCTTATTGAAATACCGGCCAACTGGTGCCTGGACGATCTGCCGCCCATGATGTTCATCAAAAAGTCCCCTAACAGCTATGGATTCACCAATCCCAGGGATATTGAAGACATGTGGCGGGCACAATTCGACTATGTCTATCGCGAATACGACTATGCCGTGTTCCCCATGACAATCCATCCTGACGTTTCGGGCAGGCCTCACGTCATCATGGCTCTGGAGCGCCTGACGCAGCATATGCTCTCTCATCCTGGCGTGCGGTTTGTGACGATGGATGAAATGGCAGAAGACTTCAGAAAGCGTTATCCCAGAAAGTAACCGTGCCGGACGGCGGAACGGGCAACCTTTTCGCCGTTCCTTGCCTGGACAACAACGCTGGAGACACCCATGTGCGGATTGTGCGGTATTTTTGGCGAGCGGACCCATTGGTCGACCCAGGGGGTAGCCAGAGGGACATCCAGAAGACAACGTTTTTTCCGCCTTCAGGCCATCAACAGGGTTCTCTCTCTGATCCATTACAACATCCGGGATTTTTCTGGAACCGACTATGTGCTCAGTGCTCCCACGGGCGCGCAGAGCATGGTCAAAGAAATGGGGCAGCTGTGGCAGGATCTTGAAAAGATGCGCGGCCGGCCGCTGGATCCGCTCAATCCGGCGATCATTCAAGCCATGAGGGAACGAAACTCATGAGAATGACCCATGAAGAAGACGCCATCCCTGTCGGCATTCTGACGGGATTTCTGGGCAGCGGAAAAACCACGGCTCTGCGCCGGATCCTCGAGGCGGAGGCCTTCGGGGACAGCGCTGTGCTGATCAACGAATTTGGAGAAGTGGGCCTGGATCACATTCTGGTCGGGGAAATCGCGCCAGACGTGGTCCTCCTCAACAGCGGCTGTCTGTGCTGTACCTTGCGCGGCGAACTGCGCGACGCGCTCTCGTCACTGCTCACACGCCGGATCCGCAAGGAAATTCCCCCATTCAAACGGGTCATTGTCGAAACCACGGGCATTGCCCAGCCTTCGCTCATCTTATCCACTGTCTTTGCCGATCCGCAGATCCGGCATCACTACACGGTCGGCGAGGTGGTCACCACTGTGGACGCCGTACACGCGCCCAGCCAGTCCCGCCAGGAGGAAGTGTGGCTGGAGCAGGTCGCCTCTGCAGACGATCTGCTGATCACCAAAAGCGACTGTATTGACGAGTCTGCCCGCGAAGCGATTGAAGAACTGCTGATCAGAGCCAACCCTACAGCCAGGCGGCTGTATCCCGATTCACCCGATATGTTGAACCTGTTTGCGCTCAACCGCAGGGGCGAAGAAGCAGAACAGGCAAAGCGCAGACGCCTGACGGCCTTGTCCATGATCCCGCGGCGGGCGCACGACAAGCCCCATTACACCTCTGTGGCGACCGTCAGAGTCGTCTCTGAAAGCCCTGTCGACTGGGAATCCTTTGGCGTATGGCTGTCCATGCTGCTTCATGCCCACGGGAACGACATCCTGCGCGTCAAGGGCTTGCTGTATATTGAAGAAAGCGAAGGCCCCGTTGTTATCCAAGGGGTACAGCACGTCATTCATCCGCCGGAACACCTCGCGTCATGGGAAGGACTGGCCAGGGCGACAGACCTTGTATTCATCCTGCGCGGCCTCAATCCTGACCTGATTCAGCAATCCTTTGACGCCTTCGTCCGGCGTCCTGCCTCCACGTCCTGACGCTTGTTCCGGCAAGTAGCCGCGCTCCCTTCGGGTCGGCAGGGCAGAGGAGGCGCCTGACGGGGCAAGAGCAAAGACAGACGGCCTTGCCGGGCGTTCTGACGGATTTTGCCGGCCGCAGGGAAGGGCGGCCTCTTCCCTCGATGCCCGGCAATAACAAAAGCATGGCCCACAATCACTCATGCCCGCCGGGAAGCGCAAACAAACTGCCGACGGGTGCAGCAACAGCAAAAGGCAGCGCCGTCATCACGCAAGGCGCTTTTCTTCCAAAACGGCCACGCTGTACGCCAGTACGGCGCTGCACCAGGTTGTGTGTGCCTGGAAACGGACGCGCCGGTTCGTCTTTTTAATGAAGAAGCTGCAGGCGCCCCTGTGCAGCCATGCCGTCAGCGGGCAAAAGGGGGCATAGCGTGCTTGTGCCATGCCCGGTCTTGATGGCTTTGCGCCCCTGGCGGCAGGCTTGCTGAGACATACAGGACATTGCCGCGGACAAGCACGGCCCGCGTCTTCCCCCGCGGGCCTGGTAAGGCTGCCCCCTGGCAAAGCGCCCGCATTTCATGCTGCCATGACGATGCCACAGAACTGACCCGTCTCTGGCAGACAACACGCTTCCCGCATGCCCCTGACGCTTTTCACCTTATCGGCTTTGCGCAGCTCGCCGGTGCCAATGCCCTGGGCACCAGTTCCCGGGATCCTGCCGCGCGTCAGACGCGCTATTTTCAACGAACCATCCGGATAGACGCCCGGGGCAAACGTCTGTTGCTTCCCAGCAAAGCCATAGGAAAGACGCCTAGACTTCCCGTCCTGAAAGTTCCAGACCGCCACCGTCTGACTTTATGGCGGCGTTTCGCCACGCCTTGCCCGTGAGTACAGCTCCCGCAGCACAATGTCCGTCAAGGCCATAGCGCCCCCGTAGTGCCACTTGTGGCAGGTCATCCCCCAAAAAGTAGGCGTATGGCACTAAAAATGGCACTCAAAGAGTGCCATTCCTCAGAAGAAGAGACCATAACGTGAAAGGCTGAATCTTGAAAAAAGCAACGCCCCATAAGGCGTTTGGTACCTTATGGGGCTTTCTGAAAGCATTTATTGGTGGCCAAGGCGGGACTCGAACCCGCACGCCCCTTGCGGAGCAGGAGATTTTAAGTCTCCGGTGTCTACCATTCCACCACTCGGCCGGGGAAAGACGCCAATGCGCGGGCTATGCTAATCCCACTCGCGCTTATCTTCAATAGGCCTGATCTGCGGAGGCAGGGTGCCCGGAGCCAGAATCCGCAATTCCGGACGCAGCTTGATGCGCTCGCGGAACAGGTGAAGCAGTTCGTCTTCCTGATGGAAGTTGCTGGCTTCGATGTACAGGATCATTTCGTCAATGCCGCCGGGGTTGATCACTTCAATCTGCCAGCGCTTGATGTCTTCAAAGCGGGCCATGACCTGTTCGACCTGATGCGGGTAGACAAACATGCCCTTAATGCGCGCCGTGGTATCCACGCGCCCCACAATGCCGCCAAGACGCGGGCTGGTGCGGCCGCACGCGCAGGGCGCGCGATCGATGAACGACAGGTCGCCCGTTGCCAGGCGGATCAACGGATAGGTCTTGTTGAACGCCGTCACGACGATTTCGCCCACTTCACCGTCCTTAAGCGGAATGCCCGTATCGGGATGGCAAATTTCCACATAGCAGCGGTTTGAAATGTGCAGGCCCGTTTTATGGAAGCATTCATAGCCGATGCAACCCACATCGGCCGTGCCGTATCCCTGGCGCAGAATGACGTCGAATTTCTTTTCAAGCTGACTGCGCATTTTTTCCGAAAGGCGTTCGCCGGTGACAAAGGCCACTTCCTGGAACAGATCCTTACGCAGATTGATGCCTTTCTCTTCTGCTTTCTGTGCAAGGTGCATGAGGAAGCTCGCCGTGCCCACATAGCCCGAGACACGCAGTTTCTGCATAATATCCAGCTGGGTGACCGGATCGGAGGGGCCGGCAGGGATCGAAGCGCACCCCAGATTTCGCAGCGGCTCTTCAAACATGAGTCCGGCAGGCGAAAGATGATAGGTAAAGGCTACCTGCACCACGTCGCCGGGCCGGAAGCCCACCGAATAAAAGGCTTCTGTATATCCCCAGTAGTCGTCGTGGCGGTCTTCAGGGTCAAAAATGGGGCCCGGAGAAAGAAAAATGCGTTTCAGCTCGCCGATATCCTTTGTCAGCAGTCCGCCAAGACGGGGACCGATAGACTGCAGGAAAATCAGTTCTTTCTTCTTGAGAATCGGAATATGCTTGATGTCGGACAGGGTTTTGAACTTTTCGACATTGAACTGCGCGCGATCAAAACGCTTCTTTACGTCTTCGGAGTACCGGTAGGCGTAGGAAAGCAATTCCTTGAGCTGGATGAGGCAATACTGACGACGTTCGCTTTCGTCCAGCACTTCGCGACGGCTGTAAATGCCTTCTGTCCGATCTTTGCGGGTCATAGGGAACTCCGTGGGTTAATGTATATTGTACGGAAACGTACAGCCATGCGTATTTTAGATATTACAGCGCAAAAACGCAAGTAT
>DVMI01000036.1 GCA_018715085.1 Candidatus Avidesulfovibrio excrementigallinarum
ACTACGGGTATGCGTTCGCCTCTGTCGATCCCGTCACGAGCCGCAGAGACGACAACATCATTGACATAGAGTACCGCATTGACAAAAAACAGAAAGTCTACATCCGCCGTGTCACCACAGAGGGCAACATCCGCACCCGTGACAACGTCATCCTGCGCGAAATGCGCCTGGGCGACGGGGACTTGTTTGACGGCGCCAAAATCCGCCGATCCAACGAACGTCTGAACCGTCTGCGTTATTTCTCGGCTGTTGACACGGCCGTACTGCCCACTGACAAACCCGACGAAGTCGACCTGAACGTCAAGGTGAAGGACGACCAGACCGGCATGATCATGGGCGGTGTGGGCTACTCCACTTACTATCAGTTCGGCGTGACGGCCAGCGTGCAGGAGCGCAACCTCTTTGGCAAAGGCTATCTGCTCGGACTTCAGGGCTTTGTGTCTGGCCGCAGCACCTCTGTGGACTTGAGCTTCATCAACCCGCGCCTGTATGACACGGATCTCGGCCTTACTTACAACGCGTATGTCATCCGTGACGAATGGGATGACTTCCGCAAAAAGACTGTTGGTAACGCTCTCCGGCTTACCTATCCGATTGGCGAATACACCTCCGTGGGGGTCGGCTACCGGCTTGATCATTACACACTCTATAACATCCCTGATACTGCGCCCCGCTCCTACAAGGAATACGAAGGCGACAACCTCACCAGCGCCCTCAGCGCCAGAATCGTTTACGATTCGACCGACAGCCGTGAGCGTCCCTCGAAGGGATACATTTTCCGGCTCTTTGCCGAATACGGCGGCGGCGGCCTTGGTGGGAACGACAACTTCTTCAAGCCTATTGGCGAAGCACAGGGCTTCCACACCCTGTTCGGCAACAAGGACCACATTTTCCACTGGCGCGGCCGCCTTGGCGCCGTGTATGAAAACTCGAGCAAAACCGTGCCTGTGTTCGACCGCTTCTTTATCGGCGGCATCGACAGCATCCGCGGTTACGACAGCGACGACATTTCGCCCCGCGATCCTGTGTATGGCGATGAAATCGGCGGCGACCGCATGGGCTTCCTGAACCTTGAATACATCTGGACCGTGGATCCCGAGCTGGGCATTGCGCTGGTGCCGTTCTTCGACATCGGCTTCCAGAACGACTCAAGCCAGGACTCCACCTTCAGCAATTACAAGAAGTCGGTCGGTCTTGAACTGCGCTGGCGGTCCCCCATGGGAGACCTGCGCTTTGCCTATGGCTATCCGCTTGACAGAAGCACCACAGGAGAAAAGCTCAGCGGCCGCTTCGAGTTTTCCATGGGGCAGAATTTCTAACCAGACACAAGGGCTGCACGGAGGTTCACAGCCTCCGCGCAGCCCAACGGCCTGTTCAGTATTCTGCAGTTTGCAGGCCTCTGATCAGACGCTCCTGCCCCTTCTGCCATATTGTTGTCACAGGGCGCTTTCATGCGTGGGATGAAACGCCTTGGTGGACGCGGAAGATTCACTCCCGCGTCCGATTAGAGGAAAACCCGGCGTTTTCCCTTGATTTTCTGGACAGCACAGCTTTTGAAATGGTACCATTCCAAAAGTCATTTGCTCCAAGGCATGCCGCTCCGTGCACCACAAACGCCAGAAGGGCAGCGGTTCACCCTTCCTTCCCGGGGTCTTATGCGCCAACGAGTTCTCCTGTGCATCACTCTGATATGCCTGCTGACGGCTGTCTGGGCAGGCATGGCGTTTGCCGCCCCTTCCTCGCTGGAAAACCGTTACTACGCCGCCCGCGACAGTCTCAATGCGCTGCAAAAGGACGCCAAGCGCAACAAGTTCCGCCAGCCATGGGTTGATCTTGGCGAAAGGTTCGACAAGCTGCACGCCTCAAACCCCAAGCACCGGCTTGCGTCCACCATTCTCTATCGCGCCGCCAAATCCTATGACGGGCTTGCCCGCCGTTCATTCAATTCCAACGACGCCAATGAGGCCATCAAGCGCTACTACAAGGTTGCTGAGGACTATCCTTCCAGCGTCCTTGCCGATGACGCCCTGCTTGACGCGGCAATACTCCAGAGAGATTTGCTCAAAAATCCGGCTGAAGCCCGCGAGACGCTCGAACGCCTGATCAAACAGTTTCCCAAAGGCGACATGGTCCCCAAGGCAAAGAGCATGCTCACCGCCTTGCCCAAAACCGGCAGCACGGCTTCTGACGCCTCTGCGTCAGCTGTTTCCAGCGCAGCCAGGGACGATGACGATTCAGAACCCGCCATCCCTTCTGCCTCGGCCAGGCTGACCCGCATCATCTGGGATCCGCAAAGAACAACAACCCGGCTTACCATCAAACTCGATCGCCCGGTCGCCTGGGCGCTGTTCTCGCAGCGTCCCAACGCGCAAAAGGGCCAGCCCGCGCGGCTGATTCTTGAACTGCCCGGCACCACCCCGCGCAAAGATCTGTTTGGCGCGCGCATCAACACAGGCCTGCTCAAGGGCTTTCGCGTCGATCTGCAAAGCGACGGGACAACCCAGGTGCGTTTTGACTTTACGACGTTCAGACGTTTTGCGATCAACGTAGCCAAGGACGGCAGTTCGCTTGTTATCGACGTAAACAACAATCAGAACAGCCTCAAGAAAGGCAAGTCCATTGGCAGCGCAATTTATTCCCCTCAGCGGGCCAACCTGGTCGGTTCCCGCGCGACCACAGACATTGCCCGGCAACTCGGACTCAATGTGCGCACCATCGTGCTGGACGCCGGGCACGGCGGAAACGATCCCGGCACAATGCACAACGGCATCCGCGAAAGCTCCCTCACGCTTGAAATGAGCAAACGCCTCAAGGCCCAACTGGTTAAACGGGGCTTTACCGTGCGCACCACGCGCGACAAGGACGGACGGCTTTCGCTGGGCGAGCGCGTCCGTTTTGCCAACGCCGTCAAGGGTGATCTCTTCATTTCGATCCACGTCAACGCCAATCGGAACAGCAAAATTTCCGGATTTGAAACGTATTTTCTGAACTTTGCAAGCAGCAACAGCGCCGCGCGCGTGGCGGCTGTGGAAAATGCCGTGGGAGACCGCAACCTCGGCTCCCTGGAAGGCATCCTTGCCGACATCGTTCTTGGTGCGCGCACGCAGGAATCGCGCCATCTGGCCAACAACGTGCAGCGCCATACACTGCGTAACCTCAAGCGCGAAAAGTTTGTCACTAAGGACGGGGGCGTACGCTCGGCGCCTTTCTTTGTCCTTATGGGGTCAGGCATGCCCGGCGTGCTGATCGAACTGGGATACTGCACCAATCCCGGCGAGGCCAAACGGCTCAAGCGCAACGACTATCTCAATGCGCTGGCTGTGGGCATCGCCAACGGCATCGCCTCGTATGCCGAGCAGCTCAATCCCTGACACGCGGGACATTCGTGCCTGCGCATTGCCAGCGCCCGGCCCCCCCAGACAGACAACAGGCGGACTTGCCCGTTTCATTCCCTGAAAGGCCTCCACCTTCTCTCTGTCTCCAGACGCCACCATACTGCATTCTCAGGCGTATTGTCTGCAAAAAAACGCCACACTCACTGCTCCCCAGTCAAATACAAAAAGGCAGGCATAAAAAGCAGCGCCGTTCCGTACGGATCAGACGGCGCGCTTCACAGTCTGCTCGTTGCGGCATGAACGGTCTGCACAGCCCGTCTCCCATTGCGGAGCGGGCAGAAAACGGTTCATGCGGCGCTCTGCCGGATGTTGACGCACTCCCGCAACCGGGAGAAACAAAAGCGCTGTGGCCTCGAAGGACGCACGGCAGCGCGACAAAACTACGGGGAAAAGGGGACGCACAAGCCAGGAGTATGCTGGACATGGCGGCAGGCAGGAACGCAAGGATGGCGTATTACAGGCAGGAGCATGCGTGCGGCCTGTGCGTTTGAGGACCCAGCGGAGGCCGCACGGCATTGAACGCGCTGGCGGTCAGTCAGCCTGTCGGGGGCAAACGCAATGACCTGTCAGCGCCGGTAAGCGTCGCCATTTTGAGAGAG
>DVMI01000037.1 GCA_018715085.1 Candidatus Avidesulfovibrio excrementigallinarum
AAGCTCGACGCGCAGCACTGCAGCATCAAGACTGTTTCGTTGATTTGCCAGGAGGCCATTCTGCGCGAACGCCTTAACAAAGATATCCAGCAGGGAATCCGGGATATGGATGTCGTGGAACCAAGTATCGCTCGTCTGCCCCTGTATGCTCTTCTGTCCACGCGGCGGATTGACACTTCGCACTACCCTCCCGAAACTGTTGCCGCCATGCTTGCCCGGCTGTAGGTCTGCTTCCCATACACTGCGCGGTATCATGCAGAACGCCTTTTTGAAATCCGGTTCTGTCAGGGAGAAATCCGCCAGTTCTCTGCCGCAGGGCTGGGCAGCAAGAAGCAGCCTGGCCGTACCAGACGCAAAACCCCTTCTTATTTTATACCAGGCTCCTTTCAGGTAAAGGCGTCCCCTCCTGTGTATTCCGCAACGCAGCTCTGCAGCCTTCAGTATATGAACAGACTGGCACGAAGCCCACTTGATTTCCATTTGAAAGAATATGGATTTCGGTTTATCTGTTGATGTTCCCTCTCACGGCAAACCGGTCCAGGCACTGCGAGGGATCCGTCTTCCGCAACCATCAGCCCCGTTTTCCTATGCAAAAGACAAACGAACCGATGTTGGATGAAGAGCACGACACAGGCCGCAATCCGGTCTATCTGCACGATCTGCTGGGTATGGAACTGATCGCTGCGGAACATGGCGAAGCCAAAGCCCGGCTGCATGTTCACAAAAAGGTCTGTCAGCCTTTCGGCTTTCTGAGCGGCGGAGCCTCGCTGGCTCTGGCAGAGACTTTGGCGGGATATGGCTCTCTGACGCTGTGCGCCTCCGGCGAAGTGCCCTTTGGCATTCAGGTCAGCGCCAACCACGTCCATGCCGTGCCCATGGGTGGCACGGTTACGGCAACAGCCTCACTGTTGCAGAAAAGCCGCCACATCCATGTGTGGAATGTGGATATTGTTGATGAAGAAGGCCGGCTTGCCTCCTCCTGCCGGGTCACAAACTGCATCAAGGAAAGGAAACCCTCATGAGCAAACGTCAGTGGACGCCCCTCCGGGAATATCAAGAAATCCTTTTCGAATTCTACAACGGCATTGCCAAGATCACCATCAACCGCCCCCGCTGGCGCAACGCCTTTACCCCCACAACAGTGGCTGAAATGGGCGATGCCCTGCGTTTTTGCCGCGAATCGCAGGACATCCGTGTGGTGGCGCTGACCGGCGCCGGTGACAAGGCCTTCTGCAGCGGCGGTGACATGAACTGCAAGGGCCGCGGCGGCTATGTCGGTCAGGACGGGATCCCGAGGCTGAACGTTCTGGACGTGCAAAAGCAGATCCGCTCCCTGCCCAAACCCGTGATTGCCATGGTGAACGGCTTTGCCATAGGCGGAGGCCATGTTCTTCATGTGGTGTGCGACCTCACCATTGCTTCCGAAAACGCCCGTTTCGGACAGACCGGCCCCAAGGTTGGCAGCTTTGACGCCGGATTTGGGGCGTCTTACCTGGCCCGCGTGGTCGGCCAGAAAAAAGCCCGGGAGATTTGGTTCCTCTGCCGTCAGTACACCGCCCAGGAAGCGCTTGACATGCACCTGGTGAATAAGGTGGTCCCGCTGGAACGGCTGGAAGATGAAATGGTGGAATGGGCCGAAGCCATGATGGAGCACAGTCCGCTGGCACTGCGCATGATCAAGGCCGGCCTCAATGCAGAGCTTGACGGACAGGCTGGCATTCAGGAACTGGCAGGGGACGCCACCCTGCTCTACTATCTGACTGACGAAGCCCAAGAAGGCGGCCGTGCCTTTCTGGAAAAACGCCGTCCTGACTTTTCCAAAACGCCTCAGTTCCCCTGAGGACGTCTGCAGCTGCCGTAACTCCGGAGATAGGCTGCCGCCGGCACATTGATGTCAAAACGGCTGCCTTTCCGGCGGCACCATGGCGGCCGTCAGATGCCAGCGTGCCAACAACCTTTTTCCTGCAGAATGCGGTCCGCACAACGCCTGCAATGCCGTTTCATGCGCTGTCCGCCTTTGCTGAGAGCGCGAACAGCCTTCCGCGCGCCGCTTTCTTAATGACACCGTCATGCCTGGTCTCTCCAAAAACTTTTCAGAGGGACCGCCATGCGACACCATGATGTCGCGCAGGTGCCGCGTATTCCCTGAACCACCCGCGCCGGGCTGGCGCGAACGGCGTGGACCTGCCCGTCAGAGATCAAAGAATGAACAGACAATCCATCACAATCTGCGGCCGTCACTATGGCCCTGCTGATCTGGATCTGCTGCGCCGGCATGAACAACGTTTCGTCCGCGAAGATCTTGCGGACTTTCTGACGGAATGGTACGCAGACGCCCCCACAGTGACTGTGCAGAGTTCCGGTTCAACCGGTGCGCCCAAAATCATGCATGTGGAAAAGACCCGCATGCAGGCCAGCGCCCGCATGACATGCTCCTTTCTGGGACTCACTCCCGGGGACACTGCGCTGCTGTGCATGCCTCTTCGATATATCGGGGCCAAAATGATGGTGGTGCGTGCGCTGGAGGCCGGACTGGATTTGCGGGCGGTCGATCCGTCCGGACACGCGTTGCACGGCGTCACCCCGGCCCCGGACTTTTTGGCCATGACACCGGCACAGGTATTTTCCTCGCTGGAAAAAGAAGATGAGGCCGAAACGCTGCGGCAGACAAAACATCTCATCATCGGCGGCAGCGCTGTGGATGACACGCTTGTACACCGTCTGAGCGAGTTCCCCCATGGCGTCTGGTCCACCTACGGCATGACGGAAACGCTTTCACACATTGCCCTGCGCCGCCTTAACGGTCCCGGGGCCTCGGAATGGTATACGCCCTTTGCAGGGGTCAGCCTGCGCTTGAGCAGCGAAGCTACCCTTGCCATCAAGGCCCCTGCCGTCTGTGCTGAAGAAATCGTCACCAACGATCTCGCAGAATTTGACGCCACAGGGCGATTCCGCATTCTTGGCCGCAAAGACAACACCATCAACAGCGGCGGCATCAAACTTCAAATTGAGGCCGTAGAAGCGCAGCTTTTGCCCACAATGCCCTGCGCTTTCCAGATTGTTCCCGCGCCAGATGCAAAATTTGGCGAAGTCGTGGCCATGCTGGTCGAAGAGCACCGGGACGATTGGAGGCCATATATGGCGCACCTGCACCCGTACGCCCGCCCCAAACATGTTTTTACTGTATCTGCCCTGCCCCGCACGGGATCAGGCAAGCCTGACAGAGCCGCAGCCAAGGCCATGATCTGTCAGCTGCTGGAGCATGACCATGCCCAACACTCATCAGAACGGTCCTGAAGAAAAACCGCTTCCATGGAGCGCCTATGTGGCGCTTATCGTGACAATTCTGTTCTTTTCCGGGATGTTTTCTGGCGTTCACGGCATCCTGGGCTGCCTGGACTTTACCGCGCTGAGCGGCTCCTTTGGAAAAATAGCCGGGGAATTCACGTTCGTTGGCCAGGGTGGGACCGGCGCTCGTTACGGTTTTTTGTTCGCGTTGTCGCTGGTGCCGGGCATCATGCTGGCACTGGCTGTCGTCGAAGTGGCCGAACGCCTCCAGGCCCTGCGTGCGGCACAGCGTCTGCTCACTCCCTTGCTGAAGCCTTTGCTGGGACTGCCCGGAGCAGCCGGCCTGGCGCTCATTTCCAGCTTACAGAGTTCTGACGCTGGAGCGGCCATGACGCGCGCGCTTCATGAGAAAGGCCTTATTTCCGAAAGCGAAAAACTCATCTTTGTCGCCTTTCAATTTTCGTCGGCATCGTCCATCACGGTCTATCTGAGCATGGGCGTTGTGCTGTTCCCCTTTCTGTCGGTATCGCACCTCATTCCTCTGGGCGTCATCCTCTTCTACAAGGTTGTGGGGACCAATCTCATGCGGCTCTATCTGCACATACTGCAAAGAGGAAATCGCATATGACATCGCAGGGCAATCTGTACGCCGCCTTTGTGGAAGGCTCGTTAAAGGGGTGGAAGGTCGCCACACAGAACATGCTTCCCAACGTGGTGCTGGCCTTTGTCTTCATCCAGATGCTGCAAATCAGCGGCCTGCTGGACAGCATCGGACAATATTGCGCACCGCTGATGGCTCTTTTTGATCTGCCTGGCGAGGCCGTTACCGTGCTTATTTCCACCTGGTTCTCGGCGGGCGGAGGGGTCGGCGCAGCGGCAGGCCTGTATGCGCATGGCATCCTGGACGGCAAAGACGTCAGCATTCTCATGCCAGGCATCTTCCTCATGGGAGCACAAATCCAATATGCCGGGCGCATTCTTGGCGTCGCCGGCGTGGCCTCAAAACACTACCCGGTCCTGTATGCCATCGGACTGCTCAACGCCGCCATGGGCATGCTCACCATGAAATGGTTTTTTGTTTAACACGGCAGGCTGCCATTCCAGAGCCCCCGGGACAGGCCACTGCTGAAGAAACGCCATCCTTTTCCATCAGGTCCCTTTCCTCTGCGCTCCCCTTCCTGGCAAAAACCTGCTCTCCGGCGCGTCATCGTGGCATTCCTGCCGGCCAAGCCGGCAAAAAGCCTGATCCGCAGCCAGAGGCTCAACGCCTGCGGCAGAAACCTCCTGGCGCACGCCTCCTTCAGGCGGCACAAAAACGGATCCGGCGGCTATCCGTTTCCACCGCAAGGGGGGTCATCCTTTCCACCACATGTGCCAAGGCGCTTCTGCCCGGACGCAAAAGCGCCCTCTGCCCTCCTGCCCGCCTCTGCCCCCGCTGCCGCACGCCCGTTCGCTTCAGCCAGGCTGCTTTGCTGCAAAAACGCCAGCTTCCGCATGGCCGGACACTGCTTGACGGCATACTCTAGCCGCAGAGCTTCCGAGCGCCCGGCGCACGCTCTCTGTGCCAGCAGCCTCACAGGCCGCCGGCTCCGAGTGTAGCGCGCGCCTCCCGGAATCTCCCCATTATGCTGCGCCAGCCTGCGGGGCACATCGGTCGTAACGCCACAATACAGCGTCGCGTCGACGCATTGAACAAGATACACATACCACACCGGCACGGCCACACTCCTTTCAGACGTATTCTCCTTTTGCCCTGAAGACGCGCCTTGCGGCAACACGGCGCAGCGCGTCAGGATGCCGGCTGTCTGGCTGAACGGCACAACCTGCGCCACACGGCACACTGCCCGCGCCTGGCAAAAGGGGTCGGCAATCTTGCCGGTCCCGCGCGACAACGCGCCTGCCTCTGTACAAGGCAACAACCAGTTCCTCCTCACAGCCCTGGCGGACCGGCGGGGATTGCACTTTGTCACACAGTCAGCTAGGCTAGTCAAAACTCAAACGGGGCGGGGCTTGCCGGTTTCGTTCCGTTTTGCCCGTCCGGGCTCTTGTCCGCGGTGGTCAAGACCATTTCCCACGGACGGGCTTTTTTATTCCCATACCCCAGGCAAGGATATCCATGGACAAGCTACAGAAGGAAGCCTTGCAGGTCAGCAAGGAAATCGTGGTGAAGTTTATTGAAACCCAGCGGGTTTCGCCAAGTAACTTTGCAGACGTGTTTCCCGCGGTATATGCCGTGGTGCGCCGCGTCATCGCAGAAGAGGCCGTCGCCGACGACGAGGCTGACGCATGAGCTTCACGCCTTCCACACCCGCTGGACCTGACGCCGGAGGACAGGCCGTTTCGGCCATGTTCGGGCGCATCGTGCGCTGGTACGATCCGCTCAATCGCCTGCTGAGCCTTGGTCTTGACCAGGGCTGGCGCGTGCTGCTGGCCCGTGCGGCCCTGCTGCAGCTGCAAAACGAACCTGCCCCCCGTCTGCTGGATCTGGCCGCCGGCACGCTGGATGTAGCGCTGGCGCTGCACCGCCTCTGCCCGCAGGCGCACATCACGGCCATGGACTTCTGTCAGCCCATGCTGGAAAAAGGCCGCGCCAAGCTGTGCACGCCTGTACTGCAGCGCGCCATAGACACTGCGGTGGCGGACGCGCGTCACCTGCCGCTTGCAGACGCCTCCTTCCACGCCGTGACCATGGCGTTCGGCATCCGCAACATCATGCCGCGCGCCCAGGCTCTGGAAGAGATGCAGCGTGTGCTCCTGCCAGGAGGACGGGCCTGCATTCTTGAATTCGGATCCGGCAGGCAGCGCATCTGGTCCGGCATATACAACCTGTATCTGAACCGCATCCTGCCGCTCATGGGCCGTCTGTTTTCTGGTGACGGCGCGTACGGCTATCTTGCCAGGACAATCCGCGACTTTCCGACGGCAGAAATCCTCGCCGACGAGTTGCGTGCTGCCGGCTTTGCCCGGGTGTACCACCTTCCGCTGACGTCGGGCATTGTCTGCCTGCATGTTGCCGAAAAAGCATAATCTGTCCCGATGCCCCTATGCCTGCATTACTGCCCTTTCTGCCACCAGGCATCACTTCTGCGGCACCTGGCGCACCATATACGGTTGCCGCTGACGCACCGCCGATCTGGCTGTTTGACGAATGTGCCTCCACACTGACAAGTGCGGCCGATCTGGCCGGCCGGCATACTCTGCCCGTATGGGGCAGCGTCCTTGCGGCCAGACAAACCCGGGGAAGGGGCCAGCTCGGCCGTCACTGGCAGTCGCCGGAAGGCAACCTGTATACAGCCTTGCGCCTTCCTGACTGCCCGCCCTTTTCCGAAAGTGCCGCCGCACCGGCCACAAGCGCGCTGCTTGCTGCCATGCTGGCGCACATCGGGTTTGACATCCGCATCAAATGGCCCAACGATCTGGTGCTCGCCGCGCCGGACGCTCCCGACGTCTTCCGTAAGATAGGAGGACTGTTGATCGAAGACCGCAACGGGGCCGTCCTTGCCGGCATTGGCCTGAACATCCACTCTGCGCCGCCCGACGCCCACATGCGCGCTGATCACGCTCTGCCCGCCGGATGCCTGTCTGCAGACATCCTGTACGGATACGGATTCCGCTCCCTGCTAGACGTTTGGCATCATGCTGTCGGCGAATTCCGCAGCCAGAGGCTTGACACACTGGCCCGTCGCTGGCTGCCGTTGGCCGAACGGTATCTGCTCTATCTGGGGCAGCCCGTTACCCTGGTTGAAGATTCCGACACGGCTCCTGTCTGCGGCCGTCTGCTGGGGCTTGATCCCTCCGGTGGTGTCCGCCTTGAAACCCGCCGGGGAATTCTGGTCATGACCTCCGGCAGCCTATACGGACCCCGCTCCATCTTGCCTGCCTGAAGCGCACCTGACATCAAAACCTGTTCCCCAGGATTTACACAACTCAGGCAGAAGGCTTGAGGCGGATTGTCTCTTCACGTTCAAAAGACCGTGAGGCCTGTCTGACCTCCACCAGAGGCGCAATCTCTGTTTTTTCCAAAGCGCTCAGTGCCGGCAGCGGAGCTGTCCCCAAGAACCATACCGGCGTTC
>DVMI01000038.1 GCA_018715085.1 Candidatus Avidesulfovibrio excrementigallinarum
GGCGACCGCGCGGGGAAGCGCCGCCTGGCAGGCCGGGCTGCGCAGGACTGCCTGAGTCCGCCCCGTCGCGTTTGCCTGTATCGTCCGACCCCTTCCGTGCGGGAGGGGTTTTTTCACGCCGATAGTGGCGGAGTGTCTATGCAGAGTGCCGCGCGCAGTTTTTATATTCTGACCTTTGGCTGCAAAGTGAACCAGTACGAGTCTGAGGCGCTGGACGAAGCATGGACAGCGCTGGGCGGCAAGGCGGCAGCTTCGCCTGCCGACGCGGATCTTGTGCTGATCAATTCCTGCGCCGTGACAGCCATGGCGGTGAGCGACCTGCGTCAGGCCGTGCGCCGCCTGCACCGCGAAGCGCCCCGTGCAGCCATCGTAATCACAGGGTGTGCGGCATCCAGGGCTGCGCGCGGTGCAGAGCGCCCCGGAGAAGTGCTGGCCGATCTGCCAGGTGTCACCGGTCTTGTGGACGCCCGGCGCAAGGACGCGTTGCTCTCGTTTATCACTTCGCCAGAATTTCCCGTACCTTCGCCCGAACTGGCCAATCCACCGGAAAAGCCGGCCTATCCGCCGTTTGCCATCGGGCGGTTCCGGCGGGCCAGGCCGGTTCTTAAGGTGCAGGATGGCTGTTCGCACGGGTGCGCTTATTGTATTGTGCCGCTGTCGCGAGGGCCGTCGCGCAGCCGCTCCGTGTCTGACGTCCTCGCAGAGGCACGGAGGCTGCTTGAGGCCGGATATGCTGAAATCATGATTTCGGGCATCAACCTGCGGCAGTATGCCTGCCATGCAGAAGGCTGCCCGGATTTCTGGGCGCTGCTGCGCCGGCTGGATCAGGAACTGGCGCCGCAGTGGGCCGGTCATGCCCGCTTCAGGCTCAGTTCGGTGGAGCCGGGGCAGCTTGATGAGCGCGGTCTTGACGTTCTGGCCTCGTCCCGCATGCTGTGCCCGCACCTGCATATTTCGTTGCAAAGCGGGAGCCCCTCGGTGCTGCGGCGGATGGGGCGCGGCCATTATGGCCCGGAGGATTTGCTGCGGGCGGTGGAGGCTATGCGCGGTTTTTGGCCGGTGTTCGGCCTTGGGGCTGACATTCTGGTGGGTTTTCCCGGAGAAACGGACGACGAGGCCGCGGAGACGCTGGATTTTGTCCGCCGGCTGCCCCTGACGTACGCGCATGTATTCCCCTACTCCGAACGCCCCGGAACCCGGGCTGCAAGCATGCCTCAGGCTGTGCCCGTGCCGGAGCGCAAGGCCCGTGCGGCCGTACTGCGCGAAGCGGTTGCCGCCAGTCGGGCTGCCTTCCTGCGTTCGCTGGCGGGGCGCCGCTGCCTCGTAGCGCTTGAGCGTGACGACATGGGGCATACCGAGTGGTACGCTTCCTGCCGCCTGCTGGATGCGCCGTCCCGGGGCGGTGCAGGTACGGCTTTGCTGCCAGCCATCGTGGAAGGTGTGGAAGGCGATCTGCTGCTTGCCAGGCATGTCCCGGCATCTTTTTAATCCTGCATGATGTTCTGACGCGCTGCCCGGATTTTTCTTCGTGCCGGTGCGGAGGCTGCCTGTGCAGGCCGTTGTGGCCGGGCACCCTGGAGAAATGTTTTTGCCCTTGGCATCCCCGTTCTTTTCGGCCTGAACCATCGTTGCCCCGGCAGTTTTGCAGGGACAACAGGAAGGCTTGAAGGAATATATAAATTTTATTATATTAAATTAATTAGTTTTTATAATTCCAGAGAGTCAGTATGTCTTTTGGCCGCTGATGGCGCGGGTGGAAGGGCCCGGACCGCCGGACGCAGGCTGCTGCCGGTTGTGTCATCGGAGGATGGCGCTTTCCGCCATGACAGACAGCGGCAGAAAACGGACTCGCTGCCTGCGCCTCCGTAACACCGGCGGATTTTCTTACATTGCTCCGCGCCTTCCTCTTGCCGGGAATCCAATGAGCGCTTACATTGAGAGGGCATATATTCAGAGCAGACTGCTTTTGAAACGGTCTGTGGCCAACACGGCTGCTTTGCGCCCGGCGCCGGCAGGGCTTTCCCGGCGCAAAGAGACGTTTGGCTTTCTGCGCCTGTGCCGGGAACGGTGCATACGGCAACGAAGCTGCTCTAAAAAAAGGAATCCATATGAATGGACTGGCACGGCTTCTGATGAGTCTTGCCCTGGGGGCAATCGCCGTCCTGGGCTTTTTCTTTCTCACCACCGTGGGCGTGATCGTCGCCATTGTCATCATTATCCTGCTGATTATCGGGGGGCTGTCCCTGCGCTGGAAGGGGGGCTCCTCCTCCGGCGCGTCACAGGTCATTTTGTTCCGCCGTATTGGAGGGAAGACGGTGATCACCCGCACCGGGACGTTTGAGGAAACACCGCCGGACGGGCCGGTGCGTCCCATGGATCCCGACAGTCATGATGGGCCCTGTGTCGAACTGCCTCCGGAAGACTACCGCAAGGTGGACAGCGACGGCGGAACGCCCAAAGCCTAGGCTGTTCCAGCTGCCTGCCGGTTGCAGAGGGGAAGTGTGATCGCGCGGCAGACGTTCAGGCAGCCGTGGGCTGCGCCGGAGAACATGCGCTTAAAGCCATCCGGCTGCGGAGGCCGTGGCATAAGGCAGCGGAGAATATTGCGAAGAACCGCAGGAATCTGTGCGGTCGGCAGGCACGCCGGGAAAACAGCGCTGCGCGCTGGCGTGAACGCATTGCAAAAAATTCAGGCCTGGCGCGGCGGCGTGCCGGAGAGAAAGAGGAGCCGGTCCGAAAGCGTTTCCGGACCGGCATGAGGATGGGCAAAAGGGCGGTTACTCTTCGTCGTCTTCGGCCTGAAGCGAGTCGTGCAGCGCGTCGGAGAAAATGTCAAACGCGGCCTGTTCGATGGGAAGTTCGGGCTCGTAGCTCAGCACGTCAACCGGAAATTCGTCGGAAGACTCGCACAGCTCCTCGAAACGGTCAGAGTAGGCGGCGATCAGCCTTTCCAGTTCGCGCAGGATGGGGTGCACGTCCATGGAGTTGGCAAGCGCTTCATCGTCCAGCCCGTCAAGCTGATCGAGGGCTTGCTCAATGTCGTCTTCCGTCAGACTTGCAAATTCGGGGAGCGCGGTGACGCTTTTCATGGTGGTTGTTCCTGATAGCCCGGTAAAGGGCGCTGGAGTGAAGCGGCGCGGCATGAAAAAAGGGGAACTGCATGCGCCGCGGGAGTCATCAACATAGCGGAAAACGCAGACCGGGAAAAGAGGGGAACCGGTGGATTTTTGCGGAGAACGCCAGTGAGGCTGGATCGATGAATTACAGGGATGCGGCGGAATATCTGGAAAACTGGCATGCAACGCCGCAGGGCGTGTTTGTCCTTCGTCGCGAACAGAAGCTGTTGCGGCGGCTGGCATCCTCCTGGCCGCACAGAGACAGCCGGCTGCTGCTGGCAGGATGCGGCGCAGGTGCGTTTTTGGAAATGTTCTGGGAGAGAGGCTTTGATGTCACCGGTCTTGAGGCCAGCCCCACGTTGCTGGACGGCGCACGGGAACGGCTTGGCGGCCGGGCCGAATACTGTCTGGGACATCCGGACTGTCTGCCGTTTGATGACGAAAATTTTGACTATGTGGTGCTGCCTTCTGCCATCACCTGCTGTTGTGGCAGCCGGGAGCTCATACAGAACGTCATGGACGAAGCGTTGCGGGTTGCTGCCCGCGGCGTGCTGGCAGGTTTTGTAAACCGCTGTTCGCTGTGGGGATGCGGCTGCGAGGATGAAGAACCGTGGCATCGGGGTATCGCAGGCTGGCGCTTTGTGCGCGACATCCGGAAACGTTGTCCGGACAGCCGGATTACAGTTCGATCCATCCTGCCCGGCCCGGCGTCGTCCTGGCGCGAAGATTCTCTGTGGCGCTGCTGCAACGACAGGATCCTTGCGCTGCCGCTGGGAGCGTATGTGGGGATCCGGATCGATCTTCGGCCTTCTGTCCCGCTGACGCCGCTCTGGCTGAAAGTGACCTCCAAGCTCAAGGAGCGCCGGGAAGTCTGCGCAGAACTGACGGCGCAGCGTGAGACCGGCCAGACTGACAGCGTGCTGCGCTACAGAAGTCGCTGAGCGCGACCGGCCAGGAAAAGGCGGAACAGCCTTTCATGGCCGGTTGTCACAGAATGCAATGCGAACACAGTTTTTTGTTGGGGTCGGGCTGCGGAGGTGCAGAACCGGCCCCTTTTTACATGGTTTGTGAAGCGGCAGGCAGAGGCTGTGCTGCCGGTAAGACATCCGCAGCCTGCTGCCCCTTTTGCAGTCTGTTCGCAAGGCTTCCAGCCCCGGGTTGAGGGGCGGTCACGGCAAAACAGCCGGAACAAGCGTGGGGCAGTCTGCTCCCAGGCGTGAGGATGACGTGCTGAAGGGCGTTGCTGCATTGCGGGTGCTTGTGCTGCCGGGAAGCGTCTTTTGGAGCGGGGCGAAAGAAGGCGGGCAGGGGCCTTGGCATGTTGCGTCCGGCCTCTGGGAAGGCCGATCCCGGCGCGTACTCAGAAGCCTTGCTGCGTATGGCGTGTGGCGTTATCCGTTTTTTGGGCTGAATGCCCGCACTGTTAGGGTCATTGCCGAGGGGCTTTGGCTTTCTGCTGATGCCGGAAGGGGCATGTCCCAGAGACGTTTTGGCGGAAAGGGCCGTTGGGCGGTTTTGGCGCGTTGCTGAAGGCCGTCTTGCTCCATGAGGGCCTGTGCGCCGCATAAGGGGGACCACTCCAGGATTGTGGGGCACTCCATGCGCTGCGCAACCCGGGCTTGCGGTGCACACAGGAGAATTTGCGGTTTGGCCGCATGCGGCGGCAGGGGATTGTTACCAGATTGCTGCGCTTCGGGCGAGAGCTCTGATCCTGTGGCGGAGCAGACGCACATTGCGGATTGGACAGTAAAGATTGTAACGGATCTGCCAGGCGGTGCAGTCGCGCTGTTGTATCTGCGTCTGGAGGCAGCATGTCACCTGGCGTAGCTGGACCGGGTGTACCCTTATGTTTTTTGTGTGATTCCTTTCACAGGTAAAGAAGCCCCGGTTTTGTAAGGATATTTTTAATACATTGATATGAAATATTTTTTTAGCAAAAAGCCGCTTCTTGTGTTCGTGCTGCCGCCCCATATACAAAAGGGGAAATTTGTGCCATACTGATTTTCGTATCTAAACAGGCGAGCTCGCCCGACAAGTCTTTTTGCGTCGGCGCGTGACATATGCGAGGCCCGTCCCGCAGCGTTTATTGGAGACGCGAGGCAGGCGACAGCATCCTCAACACGAGAAAGCAGGAGAGCAACATGTCCAGCGCGGTGGAAAAGCAACGTACTTATGCCCTGATCGGAACCGGCGGCTGCGGGAAAACGTCCCTTGCCGAAATGCTTCTGTTCCAGAGCGGGGTGATCAACCGTCTTGGCGCCATTGAGGATGGCACTACGACGCTCGACTACGAGCCAGAAGAAATCAAGCGCCGCGGTTCAGTTCAGCCGGGCTTTGCCACCTTCCTCTGGAACAAAAACCGCCACTTTCTCGTGGACCTGCCTGGCGATGGCAACTTTACGGGCGATTTGGCCTACCTGCTTGCCGGCGTTGACGCCGCAGTGCTGACCATCGACGCCGTGGACGGCGTGCGTCCTCTGACCCGCCGGCTGTGGAAACTGGTCCGTGAGGCGGGACTGCCTGCCATGGTGTTCATCAACAAGATGGATCGCGACCGCGCCGACTTTGACATGGCGCTGAACGGTCTGTCCTCTGTGCTTGGCATGCACACCGTCACCTTGTACATGCCCATTATGGAAGGCGAAAATTTTGCGGGCATCGTGGATGTCATGGCCGGCAAGGCCCTGATGTTTGGCGCCGATGGAGCCACCACTGAAGCGGCGGTTCCGGCCGGCATGGCCGAACATGTGAGCCTGCTGCATGACATGGCGGTGGAAAACATCGCAGAAAGCGATGAAACCCTGATGGAAAAATACCTTGAGGAAGGTTCGCTGTCTGCAGACGAACTGGCTCTTGGTTTGCGCAAGGGCGTGCTTGCCGGCGCGCTGGTGCCGGTTGTGGTTGGCGCTGCGCTGCAGAACAAGGGCGGCCGGCAGCTGCTTGATACCGTGGAATCGCTCCTCCCCGCGCCTACCGATCACGACGCCTGGCTGGGACAGGACGAAAGCCTGCGCGCATCGAGCGAAGACGAACCGGCGGCGTGCATCGTGTTCAAGACCATCGCCGATCCGTTTGCCGGCCAGCTCAACATCATCCGTGTGATCTCCGGCAGCATTTCGTCCGACTCCTCGCTGCTCAACTCTCGCACCGGCGAACTGGAACGCCTTGGCAACCTCTCCTTCCTCACCGGCAAGAACCAGACTGCCTGCAAGGAAGCCCTCGGCCCCGGCGCCATCGTCGCGGTGGCCAAACTCAAGAACACCAAGTCTGGTGACACGCTCGCAGACGAAAAGGCGCCCTTTGCCTTCCAGTTCCCCGAACTGCCGCCGCAGCTCATCACCTTTGCGCTGGCTCCCAAGGAAAAGGGTGACGAAGACAAGGTGTACGCGGCCGTGCAGCGTCTGCTTGACGAAGACGTTACCCTCAAGCTCTCCCGCGACGGCGAGTCTGGTGACATCCTGCTGGCCGGCATGGGACAGCTCCATATTGAAACCTCTGTCGAAAAGGCACGCCGCCGCTATAAGGCTGACATCCTGCTCAAAACGCCCAAGGTGCCCTACCGCGAAACCGTGCGCGGCAAGGTGCAGGTGCAGGGTCGTCATAAGAAGCAGAGTGGCGGTCGCGGACAGTTTGGCGACTGCTGGATCGAAATGGAAGGCCTGCCCCGCGGATCCGGCTATGTGTTTGAAGACGGTATTGTGGGCGGCGTGATTCCCCGTCAGTACATCCCCGCCATTGACAAGGGCATTCAGGAAACCGCCGCGCGCGGCTTTATCGCCGGCTGCCCTGTGGTCGACTTCCGCGTGCGCGTCTATGACGGCAGCTACCACTCGGTCGACTCTTCGGAAATGGCCTTCAAGGTTGCCGGATCGCTGGCGTTCAAGAAGGCTATCGAAGGCCTTAAGCCGGTGCTGCTCGAACCTATCATGCTGCTGGCCGTGTCAGTGCCTGACGAGTTCATGGGCGACGTCATCGGCGACTTGTCTTCGCGGCGTGGCAAGGTGCTCGGCTCCGACTCGCAGAGCGGCATCACCGAAATCAAGGCTCATGTGCCCATGAGCGAAATCCTGCGCTACGCGCCTGACTTGCGCTCCATGACGGGTGGCCAGGGCGTGTTCACTATGGAATTTGATCACTATGAAGAAGCCCCCGCGCCGGTGGTCGAAAAGGTCGTTGCCGAATACCAGAAGAGCAAGGGCGAAGAATAGCACATCGCTGTAGCAGACGCACGTCAGGAAACACTCTGGCAGACAAGCCGTCTTTTTCCTGGCCTGTAACAGACTGACAAAAGGGCTGGCGGAATCTCCGTCAGCCCTTTTTGCATACCCTTCCTCATACACGCCGCTGCAATGCCACCTGCACAGCTGCCCGAAACGTGTCTGCGGGAAAACGTTCGGAAAAGGAGGAAACCTTTTTGCAAAAGGATTCTCCTCCGTTCTCTTTTTTTAATTTGTCCGTACAGGCGGGGTCTGATGCGGTCTGTCCCGAAGTTGTGGCTCAAAAATACGGCTCTTATCCGCCTTGATGGCCTTTGTCCGTGCGGGTGGGGCAGGCGTATGTATGCAACCAGCCGGCGCCGTGGCGGCACCGGCTGAAACGGAAGCGGCGTTGTTTGCTGCAGGTTGTGCCGGGCTGGTTTGGAAAGTCAGATGTCGGCAATAACGGGAATCACCACCGGATCCCGGCCTACAGCCTTTCGGAAGAAGGCGCGCAGAGACGAGCGCAGCTTGTCGTGCAGATGTGCCGCGTCCATGGGCTCTTTGTTGTTGTCTACCAGTTCCAGAATCAGGCACTGGGCGTCATCCAGGATGTACTGGAAATTCTGCTCGAAGACAAAACCTTTGGAGCGGATGACCGGACCGTACAGCAAAACGCCCGTATCGGCATCGCGTACCAGAACGACGGCCACAATCCCGTTGCCGGCCATAAGCTGCCGTTCGCGCAGGACCAGTTCGCCCACGTCGCCGACGCCCTTGCCGTCAACCAAGATGGAATCAGCCTGGATTTTTTCTTCAAGCCGGATGGAGCGGGGCAGCAGCGTGACGGGCATGCCATCCTCAACGATGATCGCGCGTTCGGGCATGACGCCGTGTTCGATGGCCAGCTCGCGATTGCAGACAAGATGTCTGTACTCGCCATGGATCGGGATGAAAAAGCGCGGATTGACTGCAGCGAGCATGGCGCGGATTTCTTCCCGGCGGGCGTGGCCGGAAACATGCACAGGACAGTGTCCGTCGTGATAAACCTTGGCGCCCATGCGGTACATGTGATTGATCAGCCGGTTGACGGCAAGCGCGTTGCCCGGAATCACGCGGGAGGACATGACCAGGGTGTCACCAGGTTGGATGGAAAGCTGGCGGTGTCCGCCGGTGACAATGCGGGCCAGCGCCGACAGCGGTTCCCCCTGAGAGCCCGTAGCCAGCACAACGGTACGCTCCGGAGGCAGGTCCGGCAGGTGCTGATCGGTATACAGCTCTTCAGGAACACGGATTTTCAGGATCTCGCGAGCGCGTTCGATGTTGCTGATCAGGCTGCGGCCGCTGACAATGACCGCGCGGTTGAAACGCCGGGCCATGTCGAAAATAAGCTGGATTCGGTCGATATGGCTGGAAAAGGTGGTGATGATGATACGGCCGCGCGCTTCGCTGAAAATGGTTTCAAAGTTCTGCCCTACAACCAGTTCTGAGGGCGTATGGCCTTCTTCCTCGGCATTGGTCGAATCGCACATCAGCAGGCGCACGCCGCTGCGGCCGGCAAATTTGCGCAAAGCCGCCAGATCCGTGCCGACGCCGTCAGCCGGATGGGGATCGATTTTGAAATCGCCCGTGTGCACGATTTTCCCCACGGGCGTGGTGGCTGCCAGCGCGTAACTTTGCGGGATAGAATGGCTGACGGGCACAAACTGAAAACGGAAAGGGCCAAGCGTCAGATCCTGTTTTGGCGTGACCGTCTCCAGCGTCATGCGATCAAGCAGGTTGCGTTCATGCAGCTTGTGCTCGACAAGCGAGAGCGTAAACGGCGAACCATAGGCCGTCAGCCCCTTGAGGAAGGTGGCAAGCCAGGGCACAGCACCGATATGATCCTCGTGACCGTGGGTCAGAATGACACCCAGAAGCCTGTCGCGGCAGGCCAGAATGGGTTCCATCGGGGGGATGATCAAATCCACCCCCATTTGCAGTTCGTCGGGAAACATCAACCCGCAATCGATAAGGACAGCCCCTTCGGGCGTATCCCACAGCTGGCAGTTGAGGCCTATTTCCCCCAATCCCCCAAGGGGGGTAATGGTCATTTGCGCAGGTGCTGTCATGCGTGTGCCATCCTGAGTAAAAAGTCACCCCAAACCTTAGCCGAACCGGTCATAATGCACAAGCGGCAGAGCGCAAAGAGGAATCTTTCTGCGGCAGGGCTGCTGCCGTTTCTGGCGGGTGCGCATCGTCGTTTTTCTTTTTGCGCAGTTTGCCGGCGGGGCATCTTCGGGCGGTCAGAATCTCCATTCAGGTTGCGGTTGCTGCCGGCGCTGGCGCCTTGATGGCCTGTCTGCGCGGTTCCGTTGTGCACCGGGCGTCATTTGATCAGGGAAAACGGCACGTTGATAATATCCTTCATGATGGAAAACGCGTGGCGTCCCACGTTGCCAAGCACGCCAGTCAGTGTTTTGAAGGCGTTGATCCGCCGGGTGGGATCACTCAGGCTTCCGCTATAGCGGATGGGAATGTTGGGCACGCCGGGGATCGAGGCATTGATGGTGTAATCGAGCGTATTGTTGCGCAGGTTGACAATTCCCCGGCCCTTGGCGTTGAAATCCTTGCCCTGAAGGCGCAGGTCGTTGCAGGTGACGATTTCGTTTTTGAGCGTTCCCGAGGCCGTGGAGCCGTGCAGCTGATAGGTGGCGTCCGGCCGCTTGGTATGCGGATCCAGCGTGGTGAATGAGCCCGCTCCAAACGCCATGCTCCATGTGCCGCTTTGTGCCGCAAATGCCTGGTCCAGCGTCCGAAAAGCACCTGTAAGCCGGGTTTCAAAGCTCCCCTTGCCGCGCAGGCGGACGTCAGCATCCGCTGTGTCGGAAAGTTGGGCCAGATCCACATTGGAAAAACGGCAATACAGATCCGTGGCGGTCGTGTCGTCCGGACGGGCTGTGGCAGACAGGGTGGCAGAGACCGTTCCTCCGCAGCATTGGGCCGAACAAGGGGAGAGAGTGAGTTTTCCGTCCGCTAAGGTGGTTCTGGCGCTGACTTGCCGGAAAGGCACGTCGCCCAGCAAAAGTTCCCCGGCCTCCAGCGTAGCGTTGGCGGTCATGCCGCGGAGTATCCGGGCTGTGGGCAGATCTGACGGGGCGGCCTTGCTGCTTTTGTTTGTTTGCGGCAGGTAAGGTGTCAGGTTCAGCCGATCAAGGCGCAGGACAGCCTCCCAGTGGGGCAGTTCGGCTTCTGTCCGCAGCAGCGATCCCTGAAAAGACGTTTCGTCAAGCTTGCCGTGCAGACTGTCCAGACGCAGTGTGGAGCGATTCAGCGCCAGCGCGGCAGACAGGGTGAGGCTTTTGGGCAGAGAGGCCCCCGGTGCGGGGATCGGCATTCCCAGGTGGTGCAGCAGCGGCGGTAAGTTGCCGCACGACAGCGTGCCCCGCGCTGTCCAGGACGGAGATTCGGCCAGCGCGGCGGCCGTCAGGTCGCCTTGTACGGAGCAGCCGGCCAGCGCGCCTTTCAGGTTACGCAAAGTCAGATTTCCCTTGAGCGGGGCAAGATCCAGACCGGCGGTGCAGTCCGTATGGCCGCCAAGAACCGTTCCAGTGGCGCGCAGTGCAAGGTGTTTTCCGCCAAGAATTCTGAAAGGGTTGAGCAGAAAGCCTGTTTCCCCGTCGATAGTCAGTGTGACGTCAAGCGGGGCCAGCGGAACGGACGGCGAAGATGACTGGGCGCTCAGTTTCCAGGCGCCTTTTCGGAGCAGAGGCGCGTCGGCGCCGGTGGCGTCCATTCTGTTCCGTCCCGTTGTGGAAAGTTGGATTTTTGAGAAGGCCTGCCGCTTACCGGCGATATTCAGACTCCCGTTCAACAGTTCAACGGACGCGGTGCCCGAAAGATTCCGGATGATCGCGCCGGCGTCGTCGGAAGGGGCGGACAGTGTCGCTGTGGCGTTTAACGTCCCCCTGGGCGCAAGCCCCCACGGCAGGAGCGCGTCCAGCACGCGGGCGTCAAGGCTTTTGGCTTTGAATCCTATGGCGCAGCGCTCGGCAATGTCCAGGATCAGTGTTGCGTTGCCGCCATACAGGGCGTCTACTCCTATCTCAACGCGCGTGATGTCCCGGTTGGAGGGGACAGGTGTGATGGTGGTGTGCAGTCCCCGGCCGGACAGGTTGCCGCAAAGGACATTGTCGGCCTGCAACCGGATGTCGTAATCGAGCGGTGGGGTACGGTCGGAAATGGTGCCTGAAGATGCACTGCCGGTGTCGGACGTGGCAGCCTCCAAAGGATCGGCGTCGAGGGGCGGCACGGCAAAGACGGGCGCAGGCGTCTGCATGCCGTACAGTTCCGGCAGCAGCTGCCGGATATCCGCTGTCTGCGTGGACGCTTTGAGCCTCAGTACAGGCCGTTGGAAATTCTTCAGGCTGGCCGAACCTGTGAAGGCGTGGCCAGCCAGCGTAGCGCGCAGTTCCGGCACGTCAACGCCTTGCGCGTCGGCGCAGAATGTCAGCGTGCCTGAAAGGGCGTCCAGGGCTGTGACCAGCCCGTCCGGCAGGGCCCTGGCAAAGGAAAACCAGTGTGGCAGGCTCAGGTGCGCCACCCGGGCGGTGCCTGAAGCGGTCGCATCGGAACGGATCGTCATGGTCAGGCGCGCGTTGTCGTCGTCGAGCGCCACGCGGCCGTCATTAAGGTGCAGCGTCCACTGCTGCCCACTGGTAAAGACAAAGGGCACATCTGCATGCAGCCGTGCCCTGGCTGTGGCGGGATAAGCGTCCGGACGGAGAACGGCTTCCAGCAGGAAGTTGCCGTGGAGGCCTGTTTGCTGCGGAGGCGAAAGCTGCACTTGCAGAGCCAGACTTTCCAACGGGCTGCCGGAGCCGGTTACAACGTTGGCAGTGGCCCCACGAAGGCGCAGCCCCAGCGGGGCAGCGGAATCGAACTGTATACCGTCGAGGCGGATGTCAATTTGCCGGAATGTGTGTGGGACAGACAGCGGCGCGCCGGCAGAAAGTGTCTGGCGCAGGCTCCCTACACGCAACTCCAGCGCGCCGGGGCGCTCTTTGGCGGGCAGCTGGAGTTCGCCGCTGACGGTACGCACGTCCAGCAACGGGGCAGGCAACGGTGTGTCGCTGCCTGCGGGCAGGCCGGAAAGCAGTTCCAGGTGCCCGTCGCGCAGCAGCAGTTTCAGCCCGTGCAGCGGCTCCGGCAGCAAGGGCTGAGCCTCTTCAGCCTGCAAGGCAGGGGCAGAAGCTTTGTCAGGCCAGAGCAGGCGCGCATTGAACCCGTCGAGGACAAGCAGCGACGGGCGGAGTTTTCGTTGAAACAGCGCCTGCCAGTCCAGATGGCATTCCAGCGACTCGGCAAACAGCGCGTTGCCGCCTGGAAGGCGCAGGACGATGTCCCGCAGGGCGGCACCCGGCGAAGGCCACAGCGAAGGCCGGACGGACAGCGCTGTAAAGTGGCTGCCGGGCAAAGCTTCGGCAATGGCTTTTTCTATGGGATCGAGCAGCAGGCGCGGCTGTGTGTGCAGCATGATCACGCCCGCAAGAAACAGCAGGCACAGCAATCCCACCAGAACAGCGGCAAGGCGGAGCAGAATGGAAGCTGTGCGGCGTGCGGACATGGCGGCCTCGGCAATGACGGATCGGCAGGAAGTTTTCCCTGCTGGCGCGGATCTGGCTGACATGTCAGAGCGGCATGCCAGCAGTGCGGAGCAGGTTGCCCGCCGCATTGTCGTTTTTCTCGCTTCCGCCCGGAGGTGGACGCATGGCAGAAAGCGGTCCGTTGTTGCAAAAAAGTCTTTTGCCCGTGAGCGACACGGACCAATGGAAGTTACAGAGATAAGGCGTTCCCCTCGTCCACAGGGGGAAACGCCGTACTTTTCTTCACTGTACGCGGACAGCGCGGTTTTGGGAAGCGCATCTTTCCGTAATAACGCCCATTTAACAACGGCTGCCCGTGTCTGGCACAGAGACCGGCAGAGTCAGGGTACGCAGCCTATCCCGATCAATCAGCCTCTGTGCCGTTTCCCGTTGGCCTCGTAACGGAAAACGCGCCGCTGGTCCAGATAGATCAGCGCCCCGCTGACGGGCAGCGGCTGTGCGTCGGCAAACAGCCGCATGTAGCGCCGCAGCTGGCTTTCGTGTGCCGGGGACGGTTCACCGGTTTTGTAATCGACAATGACAACGCTCTGACCGTCGTTGACGACAAGGTCAGCACGGAAAAGGCGGCCCTGTTCATCCAGGATGGAACACTCCGTCGTGCCGTGCCGCAGCCAGTGCACGGCTTCGGGCAGTGAAAGCAGCCAGCGCAGCATGCCGGTCAGGTCAGCAGCGGCCTGTTCGGGATGAGGAATCGGCGCCGGAAAGTTGCGCATGCCCAGGGTGACGGCGCGGCGAATGCTGCTTTCTGTGTCGTCACCGGGGTAGAGCCGTTCAAGACAGCGGTGAACCAGTGTCCCCCGGGAGCGTGGAATATCGTCTTCGGCAAAAATTTCCAAAGGATTGCGGAAAATCTTGAGCTCTGGAAGCCATGGCGTCGGCGGGGTGTCCTCCGAGGGGAGAGCAGAGACGGAGGGTTCCTTCCGGGCAGAGACGGCACTTGCCGGGGCAGACGCGGGCGCTTGCGGGGTTCCGGATGTCCTGGGCGTATCTCCGAGCAGACGCTGCATGGCTTCTGCCGAGGAGGCATTGCGGCGCGTGGACGTGATGAACACATGCAGTTCTTCTTGCGGCCGCGTCCAGGTCACATACAGCAGGTGCATTTCTTCGCGGGCGGAAGCGCCCAGATCCGTATAGTACGGAGCTCCCCATGCCGCCGTCAGCGGAGCAAACAGGGTGGAGCCATCACCAAGATCATACGGGTGCGGTGTTGAGGAAGGTTGCGGGGTCAGGTTCAACCACGGCGCCAGGACAACAGGGAACTGGAGTCCTTTGGATTTGTGCATGGTCATGATCCGGATGGCGTCGATCTGCGCCGGCATGGGCGCTTTTTCTTCATTGCCGTGGCTCTGCCAGTAATCCAGGAAGGCAGGCGCACTGGCCATGCCACGGTTTTCGGCCTGATGCAGGATTTCGAGAAAGCGGCTGGCAAACGTGGCTGCGGCGGGGAAACGCCGCCAGACGTCAAAGTGGTGCAGGGCCTCGCTGACTGTGTCATAGACGCCAAGCAGGCCTGCCTGCTGGAACAGGTTTGCAAAGCCAGCCTCCCAGGCTTCGGGAAAATCACGCTGGAATAGCCGCCAGAGGGGCGTGTCGTCTGCGGCAACGTCCGCCAGCCAGTCCTGGAGCTGTTCAAATGATGGCGAGGCCGGCGTGGTGAGGAAGGAGGCGGTTGCAAGCTGCCAAAACGTGTTGTTGTCGTCTGGCGTGTCAAGAAACGTCAGCAGAGCCACAAGTTCGCCGACAAGCGGATGTTCGCCAAGCCGGAAACTGTTTTCTGTGACAACCGGAAAATGTTCCGACAGCAGCCAGTCGGCAACAAGATTGGCTTCTTCCGTTGTGCGGACCAGAATGGCGATGTCTCCGCAGGGGTGGCGTGCGGTGATTTCCTGGATTCTTTCCACCACGGCGTCGTGAATGGCTTCGTTGAGCTCGGCGGTCGTGTCTCCGTACAATTCGTCAATGCGCACCAGACCGCCAGCCTGGCCCCAAACGCGCTGTCTGGTGCCGGAGAACGCCTTGCTCAGCAGGCGGGTCTGTTCTTCGAGCACGCACTCCGGCGTCTCGGCAGGCAGCAGTGTCTGAAGGATCGCGCGGGCCGTTGCCGGATCTTCAAGCCGGGAAAACACCGTATTGTTGTAGTGGACAATGTTTTCCAGACTGCGCCGGTTGATGGGCAGCTCTTTTTCTGTCAGTGCGCCCATGGCGCAGAGATCGGGATCTTCGCCCACTTCGTCGAAAAGCAGCGAATCGCCGCCACGCCAGCCATAGATGGCCTGTTTGACGTCGCCCACAAAGGTCAGTGTGCCGCCGTGGGCAAGCGCTTCAAGCACCAGCGGCCGCAAGGCGTCCCACTGTTCCCGGCTTGTGTCCTGAAATTCATCAATCAAAAAGTGGCTCAGTCTTGTGCCCATGCGGCATAGCGTCATGGGCACGCCGTATTCGGAACGCAACGCCTTTATGGCGTAAGCCGGCATGAGCCTTTGCGGGATTTTTCCTTCTCTTTGCAGTTCGTCCGGCAGAGCCCCGGCGAGCACCATGGCCAGGCGGATCAGGGGGGCGGTTCTCAGGCCGCTGCGCAAAATAGAGCCCCGGCCGGCCAGAGCCGCCACGGCTTCAACAAGCCGGGCATGGCTGCTGATGGCCTGAGGACTGGCTTTGCCCTTGGAAGCTTTGAGCAGCCAGTCGTCAAGAAGAGGGTAACCGAGCAGTTTGGACGACGGCGCTGCCGCGTTGTCAGGCAGAGCAAGGCAGTCCTGGAGCGCCTTGGCTGCGTATTTGCTGAGGGCCAGTTGTTCGCGGACACACAAGGCTTGCAGCTTGCCGGCATGGCATCGGACAGCCTCGCACAGCGCTGCCAGCTCCTTGATGACGGTTTGCGCGTCTGCCAGGCGTGAAAAGGTGTCCAGGCTGAGCGTCATCGCCAGACGCAACGTGGTGTCGCACAAATCTTTTCCGGCAAGAAACCCTTTGAAATCCTGAGGATTGTGAATGAGTTCCTGGCAGGCTCTGTCTAACAGACGGCGGACATCCTGGTCTGTCCGGCTGAGCTCCATCAGGTTGTCCCAAAGCGGCATCAGACTTTCCTGCTCGTCGAAAACCGGCTCGAAATCCGGAGGAAGATCGAGCTCAAGGGCCGCCATCCGGACAATTTGATGCAGCAGGCTGTCGATGGTGCGGACGTTGAGCAGGCTGAACCGCCGCAGAAGCACCTCAATCCAGGCGGCAGCGATCGGCGGAGAAAGCGGCGCGTCTTCTTCGGTCTGTCCGGCGCGCAGGCCCAGGGCGATGGCCTTGAGCCTGCCCACAATCCGTTCCCGCAACTCGGCAGCCGCCTGATTGGTAAAGGTGATGGCAAGAATTTCTTGCCAGGCGCAGCGCTGCGCCGGAGCGTCGTCTTGCTGCAGGCTGCAGGCTGCGCCTCTGGAAAATTCCTGACGGGACGCAGCCAGCAGGGCAAGAAAACGCGAAACCAGCTCATAGGTTTTGCCAGATCCGGCAGAAGCCCGGATGCGGCGCAGAGGCGCGGCCATGACGTGTGCCTTACGGATTGGGCGTGTCGGAAGGATACATGCCGGCAATTTCCCACTGTCCGGTAGACTCCAGCACAGAACGCCACAGCCCGGAGTGGACGTTCATTGTGCGGCGCTTGCGCGTGACCAGATCCAGGGGCACATGCACATACCGATCCATGATTTTGGAGACTACCATGCCGGTGCGTCCGGCCATGGCGGCATGCACGGCATACTGTCCGAGGAAGCCGCAGTACACGCGGTCGTTGGGGTTGGCCGGCACGGATCGGATGAGATAGCTCGGATCAATGTATTTGAGCGAGAAGCGGATTTTTTCAGCTTTGAGGTACTCCGTGATGCGCTTGCACAGAAATTCGCCGATGTCGCCTAGGACGAGGTTGCCTGAGGCGTCGTGCTGGCCGGAGCTTTGCAAAAGGTGCTGCCCGGCGCCTTCGGCGGTGAGAATAACGGCATGGCCGCGTTCTTCCAGGCGGCGCTTGATTGCCGCAAGCAGGCCCCGGGGGCCTTCAAGTTCAAAGGGAGCTTCAGGAACCAGCACAAAATTCACGTCACGCAGCGCCAGCGCCGCCTGCGCGGCAATAAAACCGGATTCGCGCCCCATGAGCTTGACGAGCCCGATGCCGTTGAAGGTTCCTGTCGCTTCCACATGCGCGCTGCTGATGGCTTCGGTGGCCTTGTCCACAGCCGTGTCAAAGCCAAAGGACTGGGGTACGAAGTTGATGTCGTTGTCAATGGTTTTGGGAATGCCGACAACCGCAATGCGGATGTTGCGCCGGGAGACTTCGTCATGGATGGCCTGGGCGGCCTTCATGGAGCCGTCTCCGCCGATGACAAAAAGAATGCTTATGTTCATTCGTTCCAGCGCGTCGACGATGGCGGCAAAATCCTGCGGGCCGCGCGAAGAGCCAAGTACTGTGCCGCCAAACTGATGGATATGCTCAACGACCTGGGGCGTAAGCTCCATGACGTTATGCCGGTATTCGGGAATGAACCCCTCAAGGCCATAGCGAATGCCCAGAACCGAAGGCGCCCCGTAGGCATAGTGGGCTTCCAGCACGATGGCACGGATGACATCGTTGAGGCCGGGGCAGAGGCCGCCACAGGTCACAATGGCACATTTGGTTTTTCCTGGATCAAAATACAGCTTCCGGCGCGGACCGGCAGCTTCAAAAACCAGAGACCGGGGCGATTCGAGATCTGTGGCCTGATGTCTGTCAAGGCAAAGGTTGGTGAACGTTTCGTCAAGAAACGCTCCGCAGGCCAGAGACGATTCCACATTCGGTTCTCCCAGGCGGGGAACCTCGATGCGCTGAGGGGATTCAGGAAGTGTAAAAGGACGGGACATGATGACAGCTCCAGAATGTTGGAGGTGAGGCGGTTATCGGATGCGGCGGAGGCATTCGGCCACAAAAATGGCTCCGGCCTGCGCCACGTTCAACGAATCAAAGGCGCGCAGCATAGGAATATGCAGGAGCGCGTCGCAGCGTTTGGCAATCATGGGACGCAGCCCCCGTTCCTCGCTGCCGAGCACCAGGACGGCCGGCAGCTGCAACGGCGCGGCAAAAAGATCGGCGCTCTGTTCGCCGCACGCCGCACCGTAGACGGCAAAGCCCGCCTGCCTGGCCGCGTCGAGCGCGCGGGAAAGATTGACCACACGGCTGACAGGCAGCTTTTCCAGCGCACCGGCAGCAGAACGGCGGGCACCCGCGCCAAGAAACGCGCCGTTGTGCCGGGGGACAATCATCCCGGCTCCTCCCAGCGCATACAGTGTCCTGGCCAGCGTCCCCACATTGCCGGGGTCCTGCACCTGATCCAGGGCAAGAAGCAGAGGCAGGGGCGCGTCGGGCGCCGTGGCAAGAAGGTCTTCAAACGCTGCAAACGGCGTATCGAGCAGTCTGGCGACAACGCCCTGATGGCGAACCTGTCCCGGGTGGCCGGCAGAAGATTTTTCAAGAACCCTGGCAAGATCGGCTGGTTCGCACAAATGAAAGCGGATTTTGCCCGCGCGGCAGAGATCAAGGATGGCCGAGGCATCGCCGTGCAGACCCTTGCGGACGAATACGGTATCGATTTTTCCTGGATCGTCCCGGAGCAGTTCAAGCACAGGCTTGATGCCGCAGAGTACCGGGGAAGCCGCCTCGTCAGCAATATGGCGCGGCGAGGCGTTCAGCTCAGCAGAGGCACAGGATTTGTTACGGACAGGTTCCGGCATGACGCGCTCCGTTCAGGTCTGGATGGCGGAAGACGGGATAAAACCGTTGGTTGTAACTAGAGTAGACTTTTTCGTTTTTTGCGGATATACTCACACGAAACATCTACAGGCTGCATCCGTTTTCCTCATTGCCATCTTCGTGCGTATCAATCCGGAAGGTTTGTATCTTGTATCCTGTTGCCTCTGAGAAGTCCATGGCGTCGCCCCGGGGCATGCGCGGATTTTTCCGTTCGTGCTGTCTGCTGTGCGCGATGCTGGCAGTTGTTTTGGCGGCTGGTTGCGGCAAGCGTATCGCCGATGTTAGCGAACCGTTCACGACAGTTTCTTCTGACCGCAACGATTTTGAATATCCTGTTACCCTCCCTGAAGACGACGGAATACCGTTGTCCGGAGCCGAAAAAGCGGCATTTTTGTCCACGGGGGACTTTGACACGAATCTGTCGCCCGAGCAGACCAGGGAAGTCCTCCGGTATTTCAAGCACTATGTTCACCAGGAGCGGGGAACCGTCCGCGAAAGCGTAGAGCGGGCCCGGCTGTACATGCCCTATATCCGGCATGTCCTCAAAGAGCGCAATCTGCCAGGCGATTTGGCCTATTTGCCGTTTGTGGAAAGCAACTACCGCGTTCTGGCCCGTTCGCGCAGCGGCGCGCTCGGCATGTGGCAGTTCATGCCGTCCACGGCAACCTACTATGGCATGAAGCGCAACGCATGGATGGACGAACGGCGCGATCCCTACATCGCCACCCGGGCTGCGGCCACCTATTTTGAGCGCCTGAAAGAGTTTTTTGATGAGGACTGGCATCTTGCCATCAGCGCCTATAACGCCGGCGAGGGCAAAATCCAGCGGGGCCTTGACGCAACCGGCGCAGACAGCTTTTTTGAACTGCGCGCACGCGACGGCGCCATCACGGATCCCAAACTCAAGATGACCCGGGAAAACATGCAGTACCTGCCCCGTTTTCTCGCGGTGTGTAAAATCATGCGCAATCTGGACATCCTTGGCTTTGAGCCGCTGGAAGCCAAACCTGTGCCGGCCATGACGACGGTGGCTCTTAAGCCGGGCACGCATTTGCCTTCGCTTGCGCGGGCCGCAGGCATGAACTGGGAAACTTTCCGTCAGTATAATGCCTTGTTCTTACGCAACTATTCGCCTCCAGGCCGCTATAAAGCCTATGTGCCTCTGGGCAGTCAGGACAAAAGTGTGGCATGGTTGAAAAAGAATAAGTCTTCCCAGTACGCCAATTGGCGCGCCTATAAAGTCCAGTCGCGCGACACCGCATACCGGATTGCCAAACGGCATGGCATCACCGTTGCCGAACTGCAAAAGATCAATCAGCTCGACAGCGCCGGTTTTCGTCCCGGCGTCAGCATCCTCGTTCCTCCCAAAAAGGCCGCGGTCAAGAACAGCCGGCCCAAAAGCCAGATCGCCAGTGCCGGAAAGGCGGGCAAGCAGAAAGGACGCACTGTCCGCGTTGCCGATGCACAGACGCACTGCGTCAAGCCTGGAGACACCATCTGGTCTATTGCCAAACAGTACAATCTGTCACCCAAAGAGGTCCTGGCTGTCAACGGAATGACCGTCAGTACGGCACATCTGCGGCCTGGCGACGTTGTCAGGCTCAACTGACGTACGGGCCTTTTCCCTCTAAAAAAAGTTTCCGCTGCAGTGGGGCGGTGTGCGCAAAGCCGCATGCCGTCCCATATTGATCTGTCTCCCGGCAGCTTTCGAGGGTACAAAAGCGCTATTTGCCGCTTGCGCTGTATCCTCCTTCAATGCAGAGGAACTGCCACCCTCCCCCCGCACGCAACGTCCCTTTGCGGCAACCGTGTCAGAAAGGAGACGGCCTTCGCATTCTTGTGTGCTGCCTTACTGCATCCTGTTGAAAACGCCTGCGCAACGCTGCTTGTTTTTCATCCCGTTTCGGGACGGCTCCATGTGCAGCGCTGCCCAGGGCAGGCCTGCTTCGGACGGCATGCGCTCAAAAAGAGGAGGCTTACCGTAATCCGGCTTCATGTTTTCCATGCTGCAAAAGCAGCTGTGCCCTGTAAGCCGGGCTGCAGAAGACGGTCACCAATGCCGTGAGGAAAGATGGGGCGCGCTGTCGTTCTCCCTTTTGTCGAAGCCGTGCCGCAACCCCCATGTTGTGGGGGGGGCCGGCATAACAAGGTGGTGCTGAGACACAAATTGTGAGGCAGCTTCTGATGTCAGAGACGCCGCAGTGCGTCGTGTGGGGATTTCTCAAGGCCGGTAGGCATAAAACGAAGACCGCATTCTGACGGTGTCGGACGTGCGGCCATTCACTGTCAGTATCCCTCCCTGGAGAGAAGAGGAACGACTGCCGGAAGAGAGGCAGCAGCGTGATTGCAGTGTGCCACATTTTTTTGACAAGGCGTCCAGGGGAAGAAGGGGAGCCCCTTTGGAATTGCGTGTGACAAACGCCGGGGCATCTGCTTGAACGTTTGCTTTGTTTTTTAGATTGGCGCAGTGCTGGAACGGCAAGAGGTGGTTGCATAATGCCCTGGCCTGTTGAGCCATGGACAAAAGTTGTGCCTGACAATGACGCCGGCAGCGCGGAAGGCTTGCCGGGGATGCTCTGCCGCGATGATGGGAGCGGCAGGGCATCGCCTGACAAGCCTTTTGTCAGCGGACCATGAACCAGTAGACGGGCACGGCCAGCGCCAGCCGGTACCAGGCGAAAGGCCGCAAAGTCAGGCGGCCCAGCAGGGCGATGAACGTCCGCACGGCCAGCCAGGCAAAGACGAACGAGAAGAAGAAGCCGGCAGCGAACAGAGGAATGTCGTCTGCCGAGAACAGTGCCAGATTCGAGAGCACATCGTAACCTGTGGCGGCAAACATCAGCGGCACAGCAGCGAGGAAGGAATATTCTGCGGCCACATCGCGCCGCGCACCCAGCAGCATGCCGCCCATGATGGTGGACGCCGAGCGGGAAAAGCCGGGCCAGAGCGCCAGACACTGGCAGCAACCGATGCCCAGGGCCAGCCGCGGGGTGATGGCATCCAGCGAAGTGACGCGCGGCGGGATCCGTTCGGCCAGGCGCTCCACCAGCAACATGCACAACGCGCCCACAACCAGGGCCATCACGACCGCCTCGGCCGAGAACAGACTTTTGATGTGGTGATGCAGGAGCAGCCCCACCAGGGAGGGGGGGAACGTTGTCAGCACCAACAGGCCTATGCCACGCAGCCCGTGCAAACCCTCCTGGGCCAGCGCCGCGCGGGGGTGGCGCAGCTCGCGCAGTCCGGCAAGCAGACTCATAAAGCGCGGCCAGTACAGCGCTACAACAGCCAGGATGGCGCCCAGCTGAATGGCCACCTGAAAGACCGAAGCCTTGTCGCCGGTAAAATGCAGCAGCTCCCCGGCCAGGATCAGGTGGCCCGAGGAAGATACAGGCAGAAATTCCGTCAGCCCTTCCACAGCGCCAAGGATGAAAGCAAGCAGCAACCAGTGCATGTCAGTTCCGATCTGCGGCGATGGCTCGTGACACGAAGTCGACGGCAACCTCATAGAGATGAGGAGGACAATAGGGGGTCAGCAGGCGGGTTCGGTTGGCGCCGACCATGAGCGCAATGATGGCATGGGCGGTTTCGGGCACGGCCAGCGGCCGGATGGAGCCGTCCTGAATGCCTCGTTCCAGCTCGGCTTCAAGAACGGAGTGCACTTCAAGAAATTTTTCATTCATGATGTCTCTGTCCGAGCTGGTTTTCATATCGCTGTATGGTGAACAGCGCACAAGAACCAGCCAGTAGCTGTCTGGCTCAAGCGAAAATTTGAGATAGGCCCGGCAGAATTCCACAGCCCCGTCGTGTCCTGTAGGTGTGTTGCTGGTGGCCGCGCGCAGCACCTGTAAGAAATGGCACAGAACGTCCAGCCCGGCTGCAAGGAACAGTTTTTCCTTGTTGCCATAGTGATGGGTGAGCAGGCCAAGAGCGACGTCGGCGCGATCGGAAATTTTTTTGAACGTGGTCTCCGCGTAGCCGTATTCCCCAAACAGCTCTTTGGCTGCTTCAAGCAGCCGTTCCTTTTTGGTGCTCATTGTATCCCCGAAGCCTGTAATGAAGATTTCTGCGAGCAGATTGTTTAATCATACAACCAATCCTAGCGACTAGAGCGGTGGGAGTCAACGCCGGATAGGGGGCAATGGCTCAAAAACCCGCGTTTTTTCCACCGGATGTGGCCATAGAGGCAGGAACGGCGCACAGAGCCGGAGGTGCGGCAGACGAAAAGTCGGCGAAAACCGCGCTGCCCAACGCTGAGGAAACACCGTGCAGGCTACCGGATGGCGGAGCGGACAGACCTCCGGGAGGTATCCTCACAGGCTATGCACCCTGCCGGAAAGGACGTAGCCGGACGCCGCGCAGGGCTTGAGCCTGCCGGAAGGCAGGACGCAGCCGGAGAGGAAAGAGGGCGAACGTGCAGAAGAGGCCGGGGAACGAGGCTGGGCCTGGCTGCAGAGAACTTGCCTTGGCGTGCAGCAACAAGAAAGCCGGAGGCAGCGTCTGCCTCCGGCTGAAGAGGGCAAAGCGGGATCCGGCCGGCGGAGAGCGTCCGGATCACCGCTTGGTGTTTGGGGAATCCTAGGAGGCCACGCAGGAACGCACGGAGGTGTTCTTGGGGGTCGCCGGAGCGTCGGGGCCCTTGGGATCGTGCGTGCGCACGGTGATGACCTTGTTCTGGGTGAAGAAGTCGATGCCACCCTTGCCCTGGGCCTTGTCCGTACCGATGAGCGAACCCTTGATGCCGCCGAAAGGCACATACGGATGCGGCGCGCAGATACCCACGTTGACACCCACCATGCCCACGTCGGCCATGCGGGCGAACGTTTCGGCGTAGTGGAGGTTCTGGGTGAAGATGCAGGCCCCGTTGCCGAATTCGGAACGGTGGATCAGCTCGAGAGCGTCGTCCATGTCAGCGACCTTGATGGTCGCAACCAGCGGACCGAACACTTCGGTGGTGAACAGCGGGTTGCAGGGAGTGACGTCGCGGATGATGGTCGGTCCCACAAAGAAGCCGTTCTTGTTCTTTTCGGGCAGGACGGGCTTGCGGCCGTCAAGCACCAGCGAGCAGCCATGGCCGTGCTTGAGGGCGATGTCGACGTATTCTTCGACCTTGTCGGCCGCAGCGCGGGAGATGAGGGGACCCATGTACACGTCGGGGTCAAACGCGTCGCCAACTTTGATTTTGCTGGCGGCGTCCACCATCCGTTCAATCACCTGTTCGTAAATTTCGGGCACGGCAGCCACGATGGAACCGGCAAGGCAGCGCTGGCCGGCGGAACCGAAGCAGGAGTTGAGGAAGTTGCTGATGAAGACGTCCATGTTGGCGTCTTCCATGACCACGAGCATGTTTTTGGCACCGCCGAGCAGCATGGAGCGTTTGGCACCGCGGGCGCAGCCTTCGGCCATTTTTTTCGCCGTGGGGGTCGAGCCAACAAGGCACACGCCGGCGATACGCGGATCTTCATACCAGGTGCCGGGGATGTCGCGGTGGCCGTGGATGACGTTGACAACGCCGGCGGGCAGCTCGATTTCGTGGAAGATTTCGCACATCAGCTGCATGAAGTAGGGCGACTGGGTGGACGGCTTGAAAATGAAGGTGTTGCCCGTGGCGATGGCGTAGGGGATGAACCAGCCGAACACCAGCGCGGGGAAGTTGAAGGGGGCCACGCCGCCGAAGACGCCCAGAGACTGGCGCACCACGCGGGCGGAGATGTTGCCGGACACCTGGTCGAGCACTTCGCCCTGGATCATGGCCGGAGTGCAGGCCGCCGATTCAAGGATTTCGATGACGCGCTGCACTTCGCCGCGCGCTTCAGAGATATGTTTGGCCTGGTCGTAGGCGATGGCCTGGGCCAGCCGTTCCTTGTTATCGATCATGCCCTGGCGGATTTTGTAGATGTAGGTCATGCGCTTGGCAATGGGGAACATGCGCCAGGTCTGGTAGGCTGCGTGCGCCGTGGCAATGGCCATTTCGGCCGTCTGGGGGCCGGACATGGGCACTTCGCCAATCACTTCGCCTGTGGAGGGATTGTACAGGGGAACGGTTTTGCAACCTTCTTCTTCCTGCCACTGCCCGTTAATATAATTCCTGATTTTGATATAGGGAAAGTCGGACATAGAGACCTCCTGGAAGGGTTGTGCGCTGTATCGCGCAACGGACTAGAGCGTATGATTATTCTCTAGCGAAACGTGAAAAAATTGTCTTGCCATAAAGCGACAAATAATATCTTGTTTCGGCACTCGCGTGTGCGTGGCGTGCTCCATGGCGTTGCCTGTCACAGCGGCCGCCTGCCAAAACGGCCGATTGCTGCCCGGGTACGCTTGTTGTATTTTTTGCTTTCCTTCCGGGCCATAACGGCAAGCCGGCGTCATGAGGCAGCGTTGCCGCAAGAAGTTTGCCGGACCGCCGCTCCCGGCGGCGTCAGGGGCAGGGCAGCGGGCTCCCGGTGAAGAAGTGCCGCGCGTCAAAGATGTACAGCGCGCGTGATGCGCGTTACGCTTCAGGCGGTACACGCCTTGTTGCCCTGGTGTGCGGGCAACCATGTTTGTCCACGCCTTTCGGCGCGGGTGTCTGCCTCCTCATACCGGCAGGCGTGGTTTGCTCAAGGGAGTCCGGGAGCGTCACGGCTTGCGCGCGGCAGGGCGTCCCTTATGGAGACGGTGGGCGGCAGCCGGCATGTTGCGCACGTTTCCCCTGCGACAGTCGTATTTCTTCAGTCATTTAAAATTATAGGATAAAAAGCATGAGTGTGCAATATCGTTCCCCCCTTTTCCTTGCCTGTTCGGGGATGGGCAGGCGCGCGCCGCTGACGTGCGTGCCACTGGTTGGCAAAAGCATTGCGGCTGTACAGGAAGAAATCGACTATCTTGGAGGAAGGCGTCCGGAGTTGTTTGAGGTTCGCATGGACGCCTGGGATTATGCAGCCACGGTGGCGGATCTTATGGCGATGATGGTCGCTGTCCGGGAAAAGACGCGGGGTACAGAGCTCATTTTGACGTGCCGGCATCCGCGTGAAGGCGGATTGCGCGCCGTGCCGGAGCAGACGCGCAAGCAGGTGTATGCCGAGGTTGCGCAGAAGGGGTTGGCGGAATTTGTGGATCTTGAGTTGTCCAGCGGCCCTGCGATCGATGCGGTACGCGAGGCATTGAGGGGAACGGCCACAAAGCTGGTGCTTTCAGCACACGATTTTGACAAGACTCCTTCCCGCGAGGCCATGCGGGCTGTTCTTGAAGCGGAAGTCGCCGCCGGGGCCGATGTCGTCAAGCTGGCAGTGATGCCTGCCAGGGAAGAGGATGTGCTGGCGCTGCTGGAAACGTCCCTTGCTTTTCGGCGGGCACATCCGGAGATACCTCAGATTGCCATTGCCATGGGCACTCTTGGCATGCCAAGCCGGCTTCTGGGGGGATCGTTTGGATCGGATTTGACCTTTGCCGCCGGTGCGCATTCGTCCGCGCCCGGACAGATTCCCCTGGCGGCGCTGCAAGACTGCTTCGGGGCTCTGTACGGCACCAGCACAGTGGCATAGCCTGCACGGTAATGCCGTTTTTGCCTGTTCTGGAGAGGACAGCGTCCTTGCGGCGTGCTGTTTTTGGGCTGTGGCCCCTCTTTTTTCAGCAACGCTTTACATGGTTCTGTGATCGCGCTCCGGTCTTTCTTTGAGAGAGGCCGGTATCTTTCGCTGGCGTCCGCCAACGCGTTCTGACTCTGTCCCGCACATGTTTTAGGGAGGTGGAAGAAAGCCTGAGGAACGGAAGCGCCCGTTACAAAGGGAGGGCCTCCTTCCTTCAGACCGGCAGCATTTCCGTGTTGTGTCTCAGCGCCGCCTGAGCGGGCGGGATCTCCCGCGCGTGGCGCCGGAGCGCCGTCCAGGGCGTACCGTGCCGGTGTCCTGCCTTCCGGGTGAACGGCGGGGAGTACGGATGGCGCGCCGGGGGGCGCCTTCCGGGATGAAGTCGATGGTCAGGCGGCCGACGTTGACAGCCAGAAGGCGGACGGCCAGCGTATCGCCCAGCCGGAAGCGGCGGCCGGTATGGAGGCCTGTCAGTTCCTGCCGGGTTTCGTCGTATTCGTACCAGTCGTCACTGAGGGCTTCGAGGGCGATCATGCCATCTACGGGAAAGGCGTCGGGTTCCACGAACAGGCCGAAGGGCGTGACGCCCACAATGAGCCCCTGAAAGGTTTCGCCCGTACGGGCCTCAAGCAGCAGACAGGCCAGACGGCGATCGATTTCGCGTTCGGCGTCCTGGGCGGCGCGCTCGCGTTCGTTGCAACGGTCGCAGGCGGCCAGCAGTTTTTGACCGGCGGGTACGGGTACGCTTTCGGGCGTCTTGAGGGCCAGTTTGAGGGATCTGTGTACCAGCAGGTCTGCATAGCGCCGGATGGGCGAGGTAAAGTGACAGTAGACTTCAGAGGCCAGGCCAAAGTGGCGCGCCTCCACAGGGTCAGCAGGGCCGGGCACATAGCGGGCTTGTTTCATGGCGCGCAGGATAAGGCGCGAGATGAGCGGTGCCTGACGGGTGCCGGAGGCTTTGTCGAGCAGGGCGTGCAGGCATGAGGCGTCGGGTTTTGCGGGAAGCTCGGACGCCAGATCTGTCAGTCTGAGGGCCTGGAACAGCGTGTCGAGACGGTCGGGATCCGGGGCAGGGTGTGCGCGCAGCGGGAAAGGCAGGTTTCGCCGGGTCAGAAAACGCGCTACGGCTTCGTTGGCCGCCAGCATGAAAGCCTCAATAAGCCGGTGTGAAAAAAGGCGTTGCCGGCGGCCCATGCCGATGACGCGGCCTTTGTCGTCAAAATGGAAGACGGCTTCCGGCAGATCGAGATCCAGTGCGCCGCGCCGGCTGCGCAATGCGAGCATAGCCTTTGCCAGGCGTGCAGCCAGGCGGAGCATGCCGGGCAGCGGCGCGGGCAGCGCGGATTCTGCGTCGGAAGACGCGGGGGCATCCAGCAGCGCCTGGACAGTCTCGTAGGTCAAGCGGGCTCTGGAACGGATGATCCCGGGGAAAAACGCCGCATCGATCACCTGCCCGGCGGCGGTACAAAGCAGGCGTGCGGCCATGACCGGCCGATCCTCGCCAGGGCGCAGGCTGCACAGATCGTTGGAAAGCGCTTCGGGCAGCATGGGCGTTGAGGAGCTCGGGAAGTAGCAGGAGTTGCCGCGCTCGCGGGCTTCCCGATCCAGGGCCGTGCGAGGGCGGACGTAGTGGCTGACATCGGCGATGGCCACCCAGAGGAGGACGTCGCTGCCAGAAGGTTCGACGCAGACGGCGTCGTCAAAGTCGCGGGCATCGGGGCCGTCGATGGTTACGAAGGGCAGTTCACGCAGATCGTGGCGCTGGCCGCCGGACTGTGTGGGAAGTGGCCCCCCCGTGGCGGCCGGCAAGGTTTTGTCCAGCCGCGCAGCTTCGGCCTCGACCGCGGGCGAAAAATCAAGAGGAATGCCATGATTGAGGCGGACCAGACGCTCCTGGACGGCCGCGGCATTTTCAAACCCCAGCGCCGCGACGGCCTCGGCGCTCCACAGGCCTTCGGCGAGTTTTGTCCCGGGTTTGACCATGAGCAATTCGTTGTCGTCTGGCCAGGCGGGGAGCGCAGTGACGTCTACGTCAAAGAGAAGCGGAAAGCGTGGATCGACCGGACGTGCATAGACACCCTGGGGGGCTGGCATGCGGTATGGCGTTGCACGGCGGCTGTGGGCGGAATGTGAGGCGCGCAGCACCTTGCGGCTTGTGACGCGGACGGCCAGTTCTGTTGTTTTGCGCTGAATGACGCGGAGAATGCGCCCTTCGGGATTGAGGCCTGCCGCGCGGGCGCGCCGCGCCGTGCCAGGGAGCAAAGCAGCTTCTACAAGGTCACCATGCCAGGCGTCGCCGATCCAGCCTTCGGGAATGAACAGATCCTGGAGCGGCCGGCCAGCTGCCGCCGGTTCCGGGGTCACAAAGCCGGATCCGCTGTGCTGGATGGAAAGAACGCCCGTGACGGTTTTGATTTGCTCGGCACAGGCCCACTTGCCGCCGCGCAGCCGGAGGATCCGGCCTTCGTCGGCCAGCGTTTCGAGGGTGTCTTGCAGGGCCTGCTTGTCTCTGCGGGACAGGGAAAGCCGGCGCAGCAGATCGTCCAGCCGCAGGGGGTGGGGTGTCTGCCGGATGAGACTGAGGACTTCGTCAGAAGTAATTGTCGTCTGATATTTCATGCGCAAAGAGGGCGTGTTCTGAGGCCAGAGAATTGAGGCGTGTCGGCCGCAGGGTCGTACCCACGCGGTGCAGGAGGCTGTTCCTTGCGGGCCAGGGCTTCCCTGGCTTCGGTGAACCAGGTGTCCCACCAGCGCGCAAAGGGCATGCTGCTCCAGAGCGCCGGGCCGAACGCGGCGGTAACGGGCAGTTCCCAAAGGTTGGGCACAGGCATTCCGCGCAGTTTGACAGCGTCCTTGGAGGTGCAGAGGATCGGCATCTTCAGCGTGGCAAGCCGGCTGGCCTCTTCGGCCGTATAGGCGTGGTGGTCGGGGAAGATGCAGTGAATGGCAGGCGCGCAGCCCATGAACCGGGAAAAGGTGGTCTTAACCTGTTTTGGATTGCCGACCCCCGAAACCAGCGCGTAAGGCCCTGAAGGAAGGAGGGTTTCGCCGGAACTGCCGGCGTTGACCTGCCGCGGAATGCCCGGGCGCAGGAAGAAACTGAACAGAGGTTTGCCATAAGGGGCAAGCCGGCGGCGCAGATCGCAGAGCATCCCCGGCAGCTGGGAGGGGGACAGCTTGATGAGGAAGGCGTCGGCACGGTGCAGCGCCTCAGCGGGTTCCCGCCATGAGCCGGCCGGCAGCACGCGATTCCATTCTTCCCGCAGATCTTCCGGGCGCAGCAGAACAAGGTTGAGGTGCCGTTTGACGGCCAGGTGCTGAAACCCGTCGTCCAGCAAGAGCAGATCCGGCTGGAGAGTCTGTTCGGCCAGGCGGGCGGCTCTGGCGCGTACGGGGTCGACAAGAACGGCAGCGGCCGGATGGCGCAGGCGCAGCATAAGAGGCTCGTCGCCGGCTTCTGCAGCAGTGCTTGTGGGCAGGACGGGGAAAGGCAGAACAGGAGGGTGAGCGCCGTAGCCACGGGTAAGCACTACGGCTTCGAGCCCCTGTTTGGCAGTGCGGGAGAGAAGCCAGTCAACAACCGGCGTCTTTCCTGAACCGCCCCAGGCAATGTTGCCCACGGCCGCGCAGGGATACGCCGGCGTGAAGCTGTGGAAGGCACCTTTTTCCCAAAGGGTGCGGCGCAGGACCATCAGTGCGCCATACCCTTTGCCAAAGGGGGTCAGAATCGGCCTGAGCAATGTCTGAAGCGCTTGAGGGGTCATGTCTGCACCGGGCTGTCTTCTGTTACAGTGTGGCGACCGTGCTGGCTGCCGGCGCTGCTGCGCCGCAAAAGACCTCCAGTCCTGCACCGGGATATCCGTTTTTCCGGACGTTGCGCCACAGAACCGGGAGGTTCTGTGGCGGACAACGCTTTTTCCAGAAAGGGAAGGGCTGCAGAGACCCAGGAATGTCCTGACGGGTTTATATGAAGTCAATGTCCGCTGCAGCGCGGCCGTTGTCAAACATGATGCGCAAGTAATGCAAGGTACGCCGGTCGACCGGAATGATGGGGAACGGCTGGGCGCACCGTCCGCACCGGCAGCTCTCCGGCTGGACAGGTTCGGGAATGTAGTTCTGCTGTCCGCAGTGCGGACAGGTGTAGGTGAACATGACGACCATCCCCGAAGGTGCCACGGGTTGTACAGGGCGGCTGTTCATGCCTGCTCCGCCAGAAGAGACGAACCGCTCATGGCTTCGGGGGGTGTCAGGCCCCACCATGCCAGGATGGTGGGAGCAATGTCGCCAAGCTTGCCTCCCTCCCTGAGCCGGACGGGTTTGCCGGCATCAAGGGCCAGCAGTGGCACCGGATTGCAGGTGTGCGCGGTGTGGGGCGAACCTGTGGCCGGATCGATCATCTCTTCGATATTGCCGTGATCTGCTGTCAGAATCAGGCGTCCGCCCGACGCGGAGACTGCCTCTTCGATGCGTTTCACACAGGCGTCCACGGTTTCGAGGGCGGCGATGGCCGCAGGGAGCACGCCCGTGTGTCCGACCATGTCGGGATTGGCCAGATTGCACACAACCAGGGTATAGATACCGCGGTTCCAGGCTTCGATGAGCCGATCGGTCACCTCTTCCGCGCTCATTTGCGGCTTGAGATCATAGGTGGCCACGTCACGCGGGGAATTGACCAGGATGCGGTCTTCGCCTTTGAAGGCCTGTTCCCGGCCTCCGCTGAAAAAGTATGTGACGTGGGCGTATTTTTCTGTTTCGGCAATGCGCAGCTGGCGCAGGCCGCTTTCTGCCACTGTTTCGCCCAGTGTGTGTTCGATGTTGTCCTTGGCAAAGGCCACGGGAAGATCCAGCGCCGCGTCATACGAGGTCATGCAGGCAATGCCCGCAAGCTGCGGCACGGTTCCGCGATCGAATCCGTCAAACGTTTCGACATGGAACGCGGCAGCCAGTTCGCGGGCGCGGTCAGCCCGGAAGTTGAAAAAGAACAGTCCGTCGCCGTCGCGCAGGGTGATTTCTTCCGGATTGCCGGTAAGGCGTGGCTTGAGGAATTCGTCCACTTCGCCGGCGGCGTAGGCCGTTTCCAGTGCCGCCACGGGATTGTCAACCGCTTCCCCGTGTCCGTGCACAAGCATGTTCCAGGCAACGAGCACGCGTTCCCAGCGCTTGTCGCGATCCATAGCGTAAAAACGTCCAATCATGCTGCCAAGGCGCGCGCCGGTTTTGCTGAGGCAGCCTTCCAGGCGCTGCACATAGCGTGCGCCGGAAGTGGGCGGCGTGTCGCGCCCGTCGAGGAAGGCATGGACTATGGCGGGCACGCCGCAGTCGCTTGCGATGTGAAGCAGCGCTTCAAGATGCGCAATGTGGCTGTGTACGCCGCCGTCAGACAAAAGCCCCGCGAAATGGATCCGTCCGCCGGTGGCCCGCACGCGATCGAGCAGATCGCGCAGCACGGGATTTTGGGCCAGCTCGCCGCTTTCAACGGCCATGTCAATGCGGGTCATATCCTGATAGACGATGCGTCCCGCGCCGATATTCAGATGCCCCACCTCAGAATTGCCCATATACCCTTCGGGCAGGCCTACGGCGCGGCCTGACGCGGCAAGCGAGACACGCCCTGGCAGGGCGAGGAGCCGATCAAGGGTTGGCGTGCTGGCCTGCGTCACAGCGTTGCCAGGCCCGGGTTCGGCCAAGCCGTAGCCGTCAAGGATGAGCAGCAGCGTTGGCGTCAGCGGCGCCGGGGCCGGTTTGGGCAGACTGTCAGGATCGATGCGGGTTGCATTGCGCCAGAGGCCTTCAATCTGGAACAGCTCGCGGGATTCCTTGATGAAAAGATGGACAACCACGTCGTTCATGTCCACCAGAACCCATTCGCCATTCTGATAGCCTTCCATGCGAAGCCACTCGAGGTTTTCGCTGGAGGAAAGCTCGTTCAGGGCGTCGGCCAGGCTGCGCGCGTGGCGGGAACTTTTGGCCGTGGCGATCACCACCACGTCCATACAGGAGCTCTGGCCTGCCACGTCAAGGCCGATCACGTCTTCGGCCTTGTGTTCTGCAAGACAGCGCATCACATGCTGCGCCTTGACAAGGGGCGGGATGGTAGAAAATTTGCGGGGTCGCGGCGCAACCGAAAACGGCAGCGCCGGAGAAACCGGATCAGTCGTGGTCGCCTGCGTGGGCTGTGCGGCCTTTGGGGTATTCGGCGTAATGTTTTCCATGCAGTTACGGTAACGGATTTCCCCCCGGAGTGCAACGATGATGCGCCGTATCCTTGGAAGAAACGGGAGCGCGGCGGGTCGTGCTGCCGGGTGCGGCAGGGCTGCTCTCCACCAAGGGCAGCGAGGGGTGCGTGCTGCCCTTGCGGGAGAACGGGGAAAGGACGACTGTCAGCAGACGTGCCAGGCACAGAGCCTGCCGGCGTGCTTCGGTTTCAGGGAGGCTGAAGACTTGACCGGACAGCAAAAATGCCGCACCTGAATCAAGTGATGGTCCCTTCATGGGATTATGGAGCCCATGCCGCAAACCCGGTCTTGCTTTAGGAAATGCGTTCCTGTCTGGAAGGCGGGCGCGTCAGCAATCCTGAGTGCCAGACTTGTCAAGGGCGCCCTGTCCGCACGCTAAGGCCGTCTGTCTGCCCTTTCCTGGCATTCAGCCGCGGTTCTGCTGTTTGTGTCCGCCTGTCTGTGGACGCGCCAAGCGTGCCGGTTCACCGGCTTTTCAGACAGGCCGGTACGGCCGGACACGGAGGCAGAGACTTCTGTTGTGCGGCATGCGCTTCTGTTCCCTTGCCAACTACAATTTTAAGGAAAGACTGATGAAACCGATTGCAGAAATGACCCCGGCCATGGCCGCAGACGGATTTGCCCGCAGCTACAGCTGCGCGCAGCTTGTGTTTTCCCACTTTGCCGAAGCGCTAGGGATCGATCCTGCCCTGGCCAGGCGCGTTGCTGCGCCGTTCAACGGGGGCATGGGGCGCTGCGAAACCTGCGGCTGCTACACGGGCGGTCTGATGGCGTTGGGTGCGCGGTTCGGCTCCTGTACCGACAACGACAAGCAGTCGCGCAAGGTGGTGGCCCGTAAACGGGCGGCGTTCGAGGCGGCCTTTAAGGAGGCCGCGGGCGCGTTGAACTGTCGGGATCTGCTGGGGTGCGACATCACGACCGATGCCGGAAGAAAAACCTTCAAAGATGAAAAATTGTCGCAAAAGGTGTGTGTCCCCCTGGTGAGCAGGACCTGTGCGATCCTTGTGCCACTGCTGGATGAAGACGAACCGTCCACGGCAGAGGCGCAGACAGGAGAAGCCGCGGCACGGCGCTGAACCTGGGGAAGCGGCGTGCGCCGGGGCAGAAGGGGTTTTGCGCTTCGCATGCGTCTGGCGGAGTCGCATCCCTTGCGTAAGAAGCTGCGCCTGTTGGGACGTGCGCCGTCGAAAAAGCGCGTCAAAAAGGCGGCTGGGGTTCGCCCATGGCGTTTTGCCAGGGGCGTTTGTCACGAGGAGGCAAGCCGCCGTCCCCGGTCGCGACAAAAAAGCACGACAGAGGCTGCGCAGGAAAAATAGTCCTGCAGCAGAAGGCGCAGGCGATCGGTGAAGGTGCATGTCTTACCGCCTGCGCCGCCGGATCAAAGGAAAAAGGCAGTGCCGTGCTGCTATGAGGGCAGCAGCTGGCGAAGTTCTTCGTGGATGTCGCGCAACAGTTCAGGAATGGCAAGTCCCTGAGGGCACTGCCTGGCACACTGGCCGCAACCGACACAAGAAGGAAAGGCCATGCCGTTGACCAGTGCCTGGCCGTACTGGATTTTGGCCCAGTGTGTTTCGTTGAACAGTTTGTAATTATTGTAGAGCCGGAACAAATAGGGGATGGTGACCCCCTGGGGACAGGGCATGCAGTACGCGCAGCCCGTGCACTGAATGCGGTACATGGACTGATAGATTTGCCTGGCTTTGTCGATGGCCGTCAGCTCCTGTTTTGAAAGGCTGCCCGGCGCATGCTCGGCACAGGCGGCGTTTGCGATCAGTTCGCTGTCACAGCCCATGCCGCTCAGGGCAACGGCAATGCCTGCATGGTCGAGTACCCAGCGCATGGCCCATTCGGCCGGGGAACGCCGGGGCAGCGAAGGATCATCCCAGACAGCCTGTACTGCGGCAGGCGGCGGACAGGCCAGCATGCCGCCCTTGAGCGTTTCCATGCTGATCACGGGAATGCCTTTGGCCGCGGCGTATTCGTAGCCGGCAAGACCGGCCTGCAGCTTGATGTCAAGATAATTGAACTGAATCTGACAGACATCCCAGTCATATCCGTCCAGTACGGTGCAAAAAACGTCGGTTTCATCATGCAGCGAAAAGCCGATGGCACGGGCTCTTCCCTGGCGCTTTATGCGGGTCAGAAAATCCAGTCCGCCGTTACGGCAGAAATCTGCCCATCGAACTCTGTTAAGGTTGTGCACAAGATACACGTCCACATGATCTGTCCGGAGCTTGCGCAACTGCTCGGCAAAAATGCTCTCCCAGCGTTCAGGCTCTTTCATGGTGGCGGAAGGCAGTTTGGTGGCGATCACGCAATCCTTGCGGATGCCCAGATCCTCAAGGGCCATGCCAAGTACGGTTTCGCTGGTTTGCTGATGATAAGGGTAGGCCGTATCAAAATAGTTGATGCCAAGCTCAAAGGCTTTGGCCACAAGTTCGCGTGTTTTAACGGGATCAGCCGGAAGATCACGCCGCATGCCCCCCTGATTGTCCGGAAGGCGCATAAGGCCGAAACCCAGGGCTGAAACCTGGTAGCCGGTTTTGCCAAGCGTTGTGTAGCGCATGAATGTTCTCCTCGCTCTGGTGATGCGCGCCGGCGGCAGCCGCGGCGCGGCAACTATGCGGATGGCAGGGTAAAGCGGGGCGGCGCATTCCCGCAGAGCGCCGCGTCCGACTGTTCAGAATGTCGTTTGAGTTTGTGAGGAAGGCAAAACTTTTTGAAGCAAGGGAGGCCCGCCTTTCTCTAAGACGCCCTTTCCCTTCCCTTAACGCCTGCCAACAGGGGGCGGATACATCCCCTTTCAGGCGGACAATAAAAAATAAAGCGCCTGCCGGGAAGAGCGATCGGGATTCGGTGCGCGGCCCCATGCGGAAAAACGGCGTCGGGACAATACCGGTTTGCCTGCCCGGACGGGCGGCGTAGATAGAAAAACCGCTCTCCGGCCTGCGGAGAGCGGTAAAAAGTTGTGTGACATGCCAGTTGCAAGGATGCCCGGCACGGCGCCTGGTCTGGATGGCCGCGCCGGCCTGCCGTGTGGGCAAGAGAGACGGCGCCTGGCAAAAGCCGGATTTCTGTGCGTGAGTCCGCGTTGTCTTTCTGACGGCGGAATCAGTCCATCCCCATGACTTTGCCCAGTTTTTTAGCCGCCTTTTTGACCTTGGACATGGTTTTGCCTTCCCCGGCCTCGTCAAATTCACGCAGTAGCTCTTCCTGACGGGAAGTCAGGTTGGTGGGCGTGACCACGCGGACTTCCACCAGCATGTCCCCCCGGCGTTTCTGTCTGACGTATGTAAGGCCCTGGTCGGGAATGCGGAAGGTGGTGCCGCTCTGGGTACCTTTGGGAATTTTGACTTCCAGGGGGCCGTCCAGACCCTCGATGGTGATTTTGATCCCCAGGGCTGCCTGTGGGAAGGTGATGTCGCGGGAAACGATGAGATCCTGCCCGCTGCGTCTGAATTTTTTGCTCGGTTCCACAGTCAGGAACACATAGAGATCGCCGGCGGGACCGCCATGCAGGCCGGATTCGCCTTCACCACGGAGCCTGAGCCTGGTGCCGGTATCCACACCGGCCGGGATGCTGACGGCCAGATCCTGCGACTTGCGTACAAGCCCTTTGCCTTTGCACCGGGGACAGGGATGGGAGATGATGGAGCCTTCGCCGTTGCACTTGGGACAGGTTGTCGCAAACTGGAAGAATCCCTGGGAATGGCGGATTTGTCCGGTACCTTTGCATTGCGGGCAGGTTTCGCGTTTTGAGCCCTTGGCTGCGCCGGAACCGCCGCACTCCTCACAGGTGACCTGGCGTGGAATGTTCAGGGTGAGTTCCGCGCCTCTGGCGGCCTGCTCAAAGGAGATTTTGAGATCATAGCGCAGGTCGGCCCCGGCTTCAGGACGCGGCCCACGGCCGCCTCGGGCTGCGCCGCCCATGCCAAAACCGAAAATGTCGCCGAAGATATCGCCAAAATGGGCGAAAATGTCTTCGTTGGAGGTGAACCCGCCAAACGGGCTGCCGTTGACGCCCTCATGACCGAACTGATCATAGCGGGCGCGGCGTTCCGAATCTCTCAGGACTTCGTAAGCTTCTGCGGCTTCCTTAAAGCGTGCTTCGGCCTCCGCGTCGCCAGGGTTGTGATCCGGATGATACTTGAGGGCCATCTTGCGATAGGCCTTTTTGATCTCCTCGGCAGAAGCCGTGCGCTCGACCCCAAGGACTTCGTAGTAATCGCGTTGCTCCATGACGGTGTACCGTGCGCGTGTCAGCCATGCCGGCGGAGATGAGAACCCCCAGACACAAAGAGGCTTCCGAAAAAATGCGTTCAGGCTCTTTTTCGGAAGCTCCAAGACGTTGCCTGGCTGTCAACCGGCATGTCTCGCGGCGAGCGAGAAACACCGGTTCCGAAAGAACGGCTCTGACGGATGACAAAAACGCCAGAGCCCCCGGAAAACTCAGTCGTCCTGATCCGGCTGCGTAGTCGCGGCTTGATTATAATGACTCATGTCTTCAGGAAGGACCTTTCCCGCAGCGATTTCGCGCAGGGCGGTCACGATTTCCTTGTTTCGCGAAGGGACGAGCGGCTCGTATCCTTCCCGGAACTGCCGTACCCGCTTGATGGCCATCTGTACGAGCAGAAAACGATTTTCCACACGTTCCTGGCAGTCTTCAACAGTGATGCGCGCCATACGGTGCCTCCTCACAAGACGGGTGCCCTTAGAATATAAGGCTGTTCCCCAGCCTGTCTAGTGGGCAATGTGTCGTGTTACTGCAAAAAAAATCCGGCTGTCGGGAGAGGGCAGACATTGCCTTATCCGAGGAGCTGGAATAATTGAAACTGTGCTAAAATTTGACTTATAGCTGTATCTTTATGAGGTGTCAACCCAAAGAGACCTGAAGTTTCCTGCTTTGCAGGCTGGTCCATGGCGGTGTGCCTGGAAAAGGGCCTGTCCTGCGCTGCCTGCCGGTTGTTTTGCCAGTGTCATACGCGAAAGACCAGACGTTTGCTCTTCAATTCTGCAGCGTTGCCGGACGCGCCGGCGGTATGGCAACGCCGCGTTGTTCCGGCGCAAGGCTGACGTGACAGATTGCCTTGGGCGCGTTCGTAACAAAGGCTTGTTGCAGGAAAAGACGAGGCTCGGGCGCGTGCCCTTCCATGTCTTGCTGTTGACAGAACGCGGCAAGGAAGGAAAAATGCACAACGCCCTGTCCCATGAAGGCGGGCGATTCGGCGTTGAGCCGGAGTCGCCCCGGCGGACGCCGGCACCGGCGCGGGAACGTCATCTGATTGTGCCGGGCGTATGGCATACCTTGAAAGGGACCAGTTTAAGAGGCATCTGATCCGAAAGGACCAGGACCAGGGTTAGGACTTTGCAGCCGGAGACGCCTCCGGCAATCCCGTTGGGGGAATATCATGGAATTTTTTGCCCAGTTTTTTTCAACCTGCATCAAACTGCTGGCCCTGATGACGCCGCCGGCGGTGCTCAGTGCGTACATTTCTGGCACCAGCGGCTATACCCGTTCGGAAAAACGCCGCACGGCGCTGCGTACCGGCCTGGCCGTATTTGTAACCGGCTTGCTGTTGTTCTTTTTTGGTGAGAATATTTTCAATCTGTTCGGGTTCACCCTTGACGCGTTCCGTATCGGCGCGGGCTGTTTGCTGTTTTTGAGCGCCACAAGCCTGATGAACGACAAGCCGCAGTCGCCTCAGCACATTGACGCCAACGCCGACATCAGCGTGGTCCCCCTGACCATTCCACTTTGTATGGGGCCTGCCTCTATCGGCGCGGTGATGATCATGGGTGCGTCGTGCACGTCGTTTGAGGAACGGCTGGTGGGCGCGGCGGCCTTGTTTGTGGCTGCGTCGTGCATCACTCTGATGCTGCTTATGGCGACCAAACTGGAAAGGGTGCTCCGCAAAACGGGGCTTGCCGTCTTAGCAAAGCTGACAGGCCTCATCCTCGCGGCCATTGCGGCACAGGTCATTTTTACTGGACTGAAAGCTTTTCTGCGGTAATGCCGGGGGCTGGCAGGCCGTGCGGCGCAAGGGCGCTGTCTTTGTGCCGAAAGCGCAGGCCGAAAGCGCGGCGCCTGCTTGCGCGCCCGGTTCAGCCGTGGGAAAATTCATACGGTTGCGCAAGGTGCGCGCAAAAAGCGCGCTTTTTGTCAGAGTGGCCGTACTGCCCCGGCTGTGGCGTCAAGACGCCCGGAGGGGAAATCCCCTGCGCGCCAGATTTTTCAAACAATGCCGGTCAGACATGCGCCGTCGCAGCTGAGGGACGGCGCATGTGTCTGCCCTTTTTCCGTCCCGCAAGGCCTGCGCCTTTGCGGCCCTGGGCGTGTTTGTTCGCGCGGGCGGAAAACGTGCGGCTTTAGGAGAGGAGTGCTTATGTTGTTGATGCCGGAGTTGCCGAAACCTGTTTTGAACGCCAACGCGGAAACTGTGCTTGGCAAACGTTATTACCGTCGTGACGAGCAGGGCGAACCCGTGGAGGACGGGCAAGGGCTGTTTTGGCGCGTGGCCTCTGTTGTGGCCGGGGAAGAGAAGAAGTACGCCGCCTCTTCCTGGACGGTGGAGGCGCTTGCCCGTGCGTTCTATGATTTGATGACCTCGTGGAAGTTTTTGCCCAACTCGCCGACCCTCATGAACGCGGGGACGGAACTTGGCCAGCTGTCGGCGTGTTTTGTGCTGCCTGTGGGCGACTCCATCGAGGAAATTTTTGATGCCGTGAAGTTTGCGGCCATGATCCATAAGTCCGGGGGAGGGACGGGCTTTTCCTTCTCCCGCCTGCGCCCGCGCGCCTCGCGGGTGGGAACGACGGGCGGCGTCGCTTCAGGCCCTGTGTCGTTCATGCGCATTTTCAACACGGCTACGGAACAGATCAAGCAGGGGGGCACACGGCGCGGGGCCAACATGGGCATTCTGCGCGTTGATCACCCTGACATTCTGGAATTTATCCGTGCAAAAGAAAAAGATGGCGAATTCAATAATTTCAATCTTTCTGTAGGGATAACAGAAGCGTTCATGGAAGCGGTGGAGCGCGATGAGGATTACGCGCTGGTTTCGCCGCACACGGGTACCGAGCACGGCCGGCTGCGTGCGCGGGATGTGTTTGATCTGCTGGTCAGCCGGGCCTGGCTTTCGGGCGATCCGGGCATTGTGTTCCTGGATCGGATCAACCGTGACAACCCGACGCCCGCCCAGGGCGAGATCGAAAGCACCAATCCCTGCGGCGAACAGCCTCTGCTGCCTTTTGAAGCCTGTAACCTCGGTTCGATCAACCTGGCCCGCTTTTACGATCCCGCTGGCGTGGAACCCGGAGCCAGCGGCGGCGTCGCCTGGGACGAGCTGAAACGCGTGGTTGAGCTGGCAGTGCGTTTTTTGGACAACGTCATTGACGCCTCGCACTTCCCGCTTCCTCAAATCAGCGAACGCGTCCGCCGCAACCGCAAGATCGGCCTCGGCATTATGGGCTGGGCGGATTTGCTGTACCAGCTGCGTATTCCCTATGACAGCGACGCGGCGCTGGCTTTGGCCGAACGCGTCATGGCCTTCGTGCGCGATACGGGACGCGCGGCCTCTGCTCGTCTGGCTGAAGAGCGCGGTCCCTTCCTTGCCTGGGAAGAGTCCATATGGCCTGCCAAGGGAATGCCGCCGCTGCGCAACGCCACCATTACGACCATTGCCCCGACGGGCACGCTGTCGATCATCGCAGGCTGCTCATCGGGCATTGAACCCCTGTTTGCGTTGAGCTTTGCGCGCAACGTTATGGATGGCGAGCGCCTTGTGGAAGTCAATCCTTATTTCGAAGAGGCTCTGCGCGAACACGATCTGTTCAACGCGGAACGCATGGCCCGGGTGGCCGAGCGCGGCTCGATCCGCGGCATGGACGATCTGCCCCCAGAACTGCGCCGCGTTTTTGTGACAGCCATGGACATTGATCCCATATGGCATCTGCGCATGCAGGCAGCGTTCCAGCGTTTTACGGACAACGCCGTCTCTAAGACCGTGAACCTGCCGCACAGCGCCACGGAAGAGGATATCCGCAGCGTATATCTGACGGCCTATCGCGAAGGCTGCAAGGGCGTCACGGTCTACCGTGACGGCTGCAAGGCTTCGCAGGTGCTGACAACCGGTTCAGCGGGCGCGTCTTCGGCCAATCCGGCAGCGACGCCCATTGCGACGCCGGTGCGCAAACGGCCCGACTTCATGACCGGCTTTACCCAGAAAGTGCAGACCGGCCTTGGAGCCATGTACCTGACCGTCAACGAGATTGACGGAAAGCCCTTTGAAGTGTTTGCCACCATCGGCAAATCCGGCCATTCGGTGACCGCCAAGGCCGAAGCCATAGGACGGCTTGTGTCGCTGGCGTTGCGTTCCGGAGTGGCCGTGCAGGATATCGTGGGACAGCTCAAGGGCATTGGCGGAGAGCATCCGCTGTTCCAGTCCGGCGGCCTGCTGCTGTCCATCCCGGATGCCATTGCCCGCGTGCTGGAGGCCCGCTATATGCACGGGGCGTCGGCCGGATTGCACTGTTCCAGCCTTGAGGGCCAGAACTGCCCGGAATGCGGCGAACCGTTGATCTTTCAGGAAGGCTGCCACCGCTGCCCTTCGTGCGGCTACACAAAGTGCGGCTAGAGATTGCTGTTATTGCAGCCAGCCAGAAAAAAGACGTCTTTTAGAATAAACGCGCCACGGGCCCGCTCCAGCGAACGCAAGAGCGGGCTCTGTCATTAACGAGCAATGGGTTGGGGACAGTGTTTCTTTTGGGGGGAACTGGCAGTGCTGAAGGGATAGTTTTCCCCCCACGTGCAGCTGAGCGTTTGAAGAAGGATGCCGTCAGGTCGTAACCTTTGAGGCTGAAGTCTCAGCTGGCGAGAGCCTTCTGCACAGCAAGGTTCCCCAAAAGACAAACAGGATACGCCAACAAGATGACCTGGTAAGGTCAGTCGGAGTCTGTGCGGACAGGATTGCCCCGTCAAAAGCCATGCAGCAGCTGACACAAGAGCGGTTGTGCTCTTTCGTACTGCTGAGAGACCAGAAACAGCAGCGAGGGGCTTTGTTGCATAAGGAATCCGCTGTGCCCAGAGGATTCCTTATATGTGCAGCAGCATGACAGGGTGTTGGAAAACAGGCACCCCCCCTGTAAGCGCAGATCTCCCTGATCGCACGGGCATGGGCGGAGAGTTCCGCCTTTGTGCCTTTCAGCATGGAACATGCTGGAAAGACGGCATGTGCAGATCCAGCATGTTCTGCACTGTCCGCAAATGTTCCTGCATAGCCATTTCAGCGGCGTCAGCATCATGCTTACACAGTGCGCTATAGATTTCCTGGTGCCCCTTGAAAGCAATTTCAGCCTGCTGGGGAGCGTTGTTTTCTTTTCGCAGGTGGCTGTCAAGAACCCATGCGCTGACAGACTGACAAAACGTGCCAACCAGAGGGTTGTTGAGGCATGCGCCGAGATACTGATGGAATTGCAGATCGTGCTTGGTAAAGTCGGCCATTCCGTTCAGGTGCGCTTTTTGTTTTTCAAGTGCGTTGGCAAGCCACTGAAGCTGTTCTTCCGTAATGGTTTTGCATAATTCACGGACGATCATCGATTCAAAAAAAAGTCGGAAATCCAGCAACTCATGCTTGCCTTGATCGGAGAGCATATAAATCTGAAGCGTTTCTCCCAATTCTCCGAGCAGTGGCTTGACGGTGGGTCTGCGTACCCGAGTCCGCATTCCCGGGCGGATGTCTACAAGTCCCATACGTTCAAGGGCAGACAGGGATTCACGGATGGCCGGGCGGCCCACGCCGAACGTTTCCATAAGGTCGCGTTCGGAGGGAAGTTCCTCTCCTTCTTTGTAAGTGCCATTTTGGATATCTTGGAGCAGATATTCGACAATTGTCGTGTGCAGGCGCGAGCGGGTGACACTTCGTTTGGCACCACCAGTGCAGACATCATCCATAGAGTTTCTCAGTCTTGTGCGTACGTTCCGGTTGATAGTCGCCAGGCATAAAATCACGGCGAGAGGACATCTTCTCGCCACAGTGACGCTATCCGTGGACGGCTCATAGATGCATGTAACAATTGCTCATGTAACACGCAGGGATAGTTCTTTCAATCGTGAAATTGCAGGCTATTAGATTCCTCAGTCAACGGGTTCTGCCATGGCAGGCACCGGCTTGATGCCGGCCGCGGGTTCCTTCGGCTTGGTGCAGGCGGTATGCCAGAGTCTTAGGGGGCCGTATCCATATGGATATTGGGAGTCAGAGCAGGGGTTGTTGCCGCAGCGTAATGCAGAATGAGCAAAGCGCCAGCCAGCATCCTTGTTTTTATTTCGGGCGGGGAGCTTTGGCCTGCAGGGCGGACGGTATGGATGTATCGTCGTTGTTGGAGATTGTGATCCGGCAGATTGCCGTCATACACCGTCTCTTAGTGGTGTTTACTGCGGCAGGTGGCTCTGTCGGACTGGCAGCAGGAGCCTGTGGCATGGGACGTGTGACGCCGAACGCTTTTCTGCGACCGGCACGTCTGGTCTGTGGGGTCGCTTTAGAGGGGACAATTTTTGTGCTGACAACGGAAGTGGTGTCCGACTTGTCCTGGCGGTGCGTTGTCGTGAGCGGTCTGTCAGCAGCCTGCGCGCATCGATCGGCCTTTTGTCATCCAACGCCGGATTGAGAATGCAGGAGTGGTGTTTTTTTACAGAACCGTTTAAGTGCGCAAGAAGAATATAGTTTTTTCGTTTTAACAGGCAATCAGAGAAAGTTTTGATACTGTTCTGCGGGGATACAGGGTTGTTGTGTGATGTTCGTCACCGATTCTGGCCTGAAAGCCGCCAGAAGACTGCCGGTGACGGTGCCACATGTTAGGGCAATGGCTCAGCAGTCGTGAGCATCACTGTGGTGTTGCCATAGCGGTCATATTTGACGGCAGGCGGCTGTCCTGACCGGCAAAGACGATTCTGACCGCAACGGCACCGGGCTTGCCTTAGAATTCAAAGAGCGTCAGCAGATCTGGAACAAAAATGAATACGGTCAGCAGGAGCAGGTATACACAGAGGTAAGGCAAAGTCTGACTGACGACATGTTCAAACTTTTCGTTGGCAATGTTGCTGGCGATGAACAGATTCAGACCGACCGGCGGCGTAAACTGCCCGACGGCCAGCGCAATGATGGTGAATACGCCAAAGAAGACGGGATTGATGCCCATGGCGTTGATCACACCCATGATGGTTGGCACAAAAAGCACCAGTGCCGCTACGTTATCCAGAAATGTTCCCAGTACAAGCAGCATGCCGAGGATAATGAACATGACCACTACCTTGCTGGTAGTGAAGCCGACAATCATCTGCGCCAGCGTTTGGGGAACTTCCTCTGCAGTAATGATGAATCCGAACAGGTTGGCCGTCCCCATGAGGAACATGATCATCGCAGCACTTTCAGCCGTACTCTCAAGGATCTTGAATAAGGCCTTGAACGTAAGCGTGCGATAGACGCAAAAACCGATGAACAGACCATACAGGCAGGCCACGGCGGCCGATTCTGTGGCTGTGAACACACCGGCGTAAATGCCGCCAAGAATGATGAAAGGCATAAGCAGCGCGAGGATGCTTTCCCTGACGATGACAGCCACCTGATCCCGCGGCACGGGGGCTTCGGCTTCCAGCCCCTTGCGCTTGGCAATGATGTAATTCATTGCGATCAACGCCAGGCTGATGAGAATGCCGGGCGCTATGCCGCACAGGAATAAAGACCCGATGGACGCGCCTGAAAGAACGCCGTAGACCACCATGGTCAGACTGGGGGGGATGATCAGGCCGAGTGCGCCGGAGGCGGCCACTACCGCGGCGGAAAAGGCCGGTGAGTAGTTACGCTTGATCATCGAAGGGATCATGATGGATCCGATGGCTGCCGTAGTGGCTGGAGCCGATCCGGAAATTGCGCCCAAAAAGGCGGAGGCGCCCGTGCTCACATGGGCCAGACCGCCGGGAAAACGTCCGACCAGCAATGAGGCAAGCCCTACCAGACGATCAGAAATTTTGGCCTCGGCCATGATGTTGCCGGCCAGCAGAAACAAGGGAATGGCCATGAAGGGAAAGGAGTTGACGCCATTAAACACTTTTTGGGGCAACAGCAGCAGAGGCATATGGCTCCCCAGCAGGATGGAGAGCACCGAAGCAATGCCCAGCGACACGGCGATAGGCACGCCAATAATCACCAGGATGAAAAAAGCGATAAAAAGAATGGTGACCATGGTTGCTCTCCCTGTCAGTTCGTGTTCACGTTTTTGAGAGCTTTGATTTCGGTCAGCAGGTGCTCAAGAATGTACAGGATGCAGATAAACGAAGAAAAAGGAATGGAGGCAACAATATATCCGACAGGAATGCCTGTTGTCGGAGAGTTCTGGCGCATGGAACGCAGCATCAGCGTCCAGCCTTCGGTCAACAGCAGGAAGAAAAATACGATCATGGTGATGTAGGCGATACATCGTACTGCAGGCGCGATGCGCGGGGGCAGTTTGTCCACGATAAGGCTGACGGCAACATGTGTTTTCCGGCGGACGGCAATGGTGCTCCCGAGCATCACGACAAAAACCATGGCGTAGACAGCCAGCTCTTGTGTTTCGGGAAAGGGAAGTTGCAGGACGTATCTGTACAGCACCTGAAGCAGCACCAACACGGTCATCACAGCCAGCGCAACGGCGGCAAAGGCAGAGATGATCTTATTGACAATAACCAGATATTTCATGGCAGCTCCAGAGCAAAAGGTTCAGGTGGTCCTGGAAAATCAGGCCATGCCTCGATGGAGGACGGCAAAACCGGCGGGGCGCAAAGCGCGCCCCTGCCGATAACTGTTTGTGATTACTTTCCGGCGACGCAGGCCTGCACTTCTTCAATCAACTGGGCGTTGAGGGTCTTCTTGTACTTGTCAATGACAGGCTTGACGGCTTCGCGGAAGGGAGCCTTATCCACATCAGTGATGATCATGCCGCGATCAGCCACTTCCTGCCACTGCTGGCGTTCCAGATCTTCAACCATCTTCGTATGAATGGGCCCCATTTCGCGTCCGGCCTGAAGAATCGCCTGCTGGTAGTTCTTGGGCATGCTGTCAAACAGCGCCTTGTTCATGATAATGGGCGAGGACATGTGGATGTGTCCGGTACGGGAGACATATTTTTGCACTTCATAGTACTTTTGGGTCACGATGTGCGCCGGGGGATTTTCCTGGCCGTCCACGGCCTTCAGCTGGAGCGCTGAATACAGTTCACCGAAGGAAACCACCGTGGGGTTGGTGCCCAGAGCCTTGAAAGTGTCCACAAAAACTTCGCCTTCAGGCACACGAATCTTGAGACCCTTCATGTCGGCTGGCGTCTTGATCTCACGGGCGTTGTTGGTCACATGGCGCATTCCGTTTTCCCACCAGCCAATAACGATGGCCCCATGAGGCTCAACCAGTTTGGCAAATTTTTCGCCAATAGGACCGTCGAAGACTTTGCGGTAATCGTTCATGTCCCCAAAGATAAAGGGCAGATTGCTGATGCCCATATCCGGGATCCAGTTGGACAGGATGGTGTCAGAGGTCTGCGCAATATCGTGTGTCCCAATCATGACCCCTTCAGTTATTTCAAGCTGTTTGCCCAACTGATCCGAGGGGAACACAGAGATTTGCACGCCACCATTGGTCAGTTCGGCCACACGCTCGGCAAACATGGTGGCAATGGTCTGGTAGTGATGGTTAGG
>DVMI01000039.1 GCA_018715085.1 Candidatus Avidesulfovibrio excrementigallinarum
GGGTGAAAGTGTACGTGTGGCTGTTTGAAGCCTGTCAGGCCTGCCCGGAAACGTCACCATGCCGGACAGAGCCAGTGGCGTCTCATGAAGCCCCGGTGTCTTCCTGGGGTACGGCTTGATGCTGCATTCAGGATACGCTTTCGTCCCCCCAGGCGCGCCGGCTTTTGAAGACCTTCTTTCGGGTGTTTGCCCAGGTGCCCCGGGTGAGCGCGGATTCCTCCATCACTGCGAGCATGTGTTCATACAGCGGGAAGGGAACCGCAAACGTCAGCTCGTCCGTCTTCAGGAACCTGCGCGCGGAAATGTCAAAACCGCCGAGGACGGCGCGTTTTTCGCCCCGCCGCCAGTATGTCAGCGGCCAGGCAATGAGGCTGCCGCAGCCGGCGCTGAACGGCGACGCCACGGCATGATGGTCGCCCGTTGCATAAAACACCAGCGAGCACAGTCCGTTGATGACTTCCGGTCTGGCAAAGAAGGTGACCACCAAAGGGGGATCCGCCTCGGTAAACTGATCCAGCGGCTTGATGACGCAATACTTTTTGGGGGCCAGCGGCGGCGCAATATCCTCCATGAAGGCCCGCATGGACTCCGGTGAAGGAAGATAGTGCTCGCCCTCGAAGGGTGTGCCTGGGATGCCTGTGGAAACATACAGGATGTTGGTTTCGAGGTAGGGCGCATACATGCCGGAATAGAAGCCTCCGCCCATGCAGCCGCATGCCTCGTGGCTTATCCATGCAGCCTTTTTCTTTTTCCGGGCCAGCCAGATATTGCCGACAAGACAGGAAAAGTTGTTTCCAAAGGCGTTTGCCCAGTTGATCTGCCCGGTGCGCTCCCGTTCTCTGGTGAACAGTTCTCCCTCGCGAGGGCCGAACCCTTCCGGTTTGGCGTCGCTGTAATGCACGCCAAACGGTGCTTCCTCATGCCCCAGGAGTTCCAACAGCCTCAGCGTCTGTTTCATGACGGCTTTCATGATGCGTCTTCTCCCTTTGAGATTGCAGGGTTGCTGTGCCGGACGCCGGAACACGGCTGTCAAGGGGCCTGCCGCAACGTCCGTTTCACCGTTTCCAGTACCTTCAGGCACACAAGACGATCCTGTTCTTCCACGTCTGCTAGCGCCTGTTCCAGCGCTGCACGCGCGGCGGCAGTACACCGTTCCCTCAAGGATTCCGCCCTGTCTGTCACCCGGATGATCTTACGGCGGGCGTTGGCCGCATCAGGACGCCGGGCAATCAGCTCGCGCATCTCCAGCTGGGAAAGCAGACGGCTCATTGCAGACTTGTCCATACAGGCAAGCCGGGTCAGCTCTTCCTGTGACAGCTCGCCCCGATCCCAGAGTATGACCAGAATACCCCACTGCTCTCCGCTCAGGTCAATGCCGGCCTCCCGCATTTTTCTGCGCAGCAGGGCACTCATGAGGCGGTTTGCCGTAATTGTCATGAATCCAAGGGAGTTTTCGGGAACGTATGACAGTGTGCTCATGATTATTCTATAGAATAAACAGTTGATAATGTCAACAATACCCCTGTGCCGGAGGCCGGCCTTTCCTACGTGGTTGTGTCAAAAACGTTGCGACTGATGCGGGCGTTTGCGCCTGTGCATCTTGTCAAGGCAGGCAGTTTGAGCGTGGGGCCGGATTAGGCATGCACCATATTGGACAGACAAAGTGGCGTATTTCCGGAGCGATATTGCAGGCAAATTCACTGTGAACGGCTTGAGTCTGAAAGCCGCCGTGCTGCCAGTGTGGGTGTTTCCAGGGGGCGCGTGCCGGAGCCGAACTACCAAAGCCGGGGACATAAGAAACAAAAACCCCGCACCGGACACATCCGATGCGAGGTACAATGTGCACGGAGCGCGGCGCTACATTTCGATATTGAACCAGGCACGGGCGGCCCAGCCGATAAAGAACGAAATGGCGGCGACGCCGAAGCTGATGCCGATCATTTCAAGAAAACCGGGCAGGAAGGGGGTCTTGCGCACGACCGAAACAAAGAAGGTGAACCCCAGGATGATCAGGCCCGCAATCACCAGACAGAAGAACAGAGCAACCAGCGGGCTGGACAGGAGTCCGTAGGGCAGCAGCAGAAGGGCGACCGTTATCAGGTAGGCGATCCCGGTGTACACGGCCGCCTTGAGCGGATGCTTTTCGTTACTGTCCGCTTTTTTTGACAGATATTCGGAGGCCGCCATAGACAGCGTTGCGGCTACGCCCGTGATAAAGCCGGCCATGCCCACAAGCTGGTTGTCGTTCAGGGCCAGCGTAAAGCCGGCCAGAGCGCCCGTCAGCTCCACAAGTGCGTCGTTGAGCCCGAGCACCATGGAACTGATGTAGCTCAGGCTTTCTTCGTGAATCATGGCTGCCAGCTGGGCCTCGTGCCGGTTTTCGTCCTCCATGATGCCGCGGGCTTCGGGCAGATCGTCAGCCAGTTTGGCATACGTTGCCGACGCATCTTCTTCTCCTGACTCCAGCAGGTTGATGACGAACACCAGGCCGAAAATTTTGCCCAGCAGGACGAACAGCCGGACCTTGAACCGGTTGACCTGCGCCTTGGCTCCCGTATAGCGCTCCCATACGGTACAGTGTACCGCTTCATCGCTTGCAATTTTTTCCAGCACCTTACGGTTGCCGGGCGACTTGGTCTGTTTTGCCAGCGCCGCATAGATGGCCTGATCTGTCGCTTCGTTATCCTGCATCTGCCGGACGATGGCCAGCGTTTCTGTTTTCATATTTCCTCCTGTGCCTCTGCCTTTCACAGCGGCAACCTTTTGATAGCTGTCTTCCCCAATCAGGCAAGCGGCGGCAAGGTATCATACATCGTCTCGCAATGATAGATCTGCACACCGGCCATGCCGCCTGTACTGTGCCTTCATCCGGAGAATGCGTGGTCGTGGTTGGTTAACAGCCTGTGTCCGTTGGAGGAATGGCGCATCGCGCTTCTGCCCTTCCGGTACCGGCACGGAGAGCAGCCTTATGGGGCATGGCCCGCGGAGACATGCAGGTTCCGGATACGGGTGTGCTGCGCGCGGCGGGCTGGGACCGCATCTGGCGTGGAAGGGGGGTGCCTTGCAGATGGCATGAGGCTGTCTGCAAGTGTTCTGAAAAGACCGGAGACAGGCCGTCCCGGGAACATAAGGCACTTCTGCGGGGATGTCATGCCGCGGGGGCGATACCCGGTTCTCTGACATGTGAGAGAAAAACGTTCTTAACTCTGGCTTGCAGGAAACGAATCTTTCCGTGCATGGCAGCGTAGTTGCGACAGTCTGGACAGACGGCATGGAACGTTTTCTGCTTTGCTTTTTCCTCTGACGCCTTTTGGGCGGAAACGCATTGCCGTGCGGTTTCATGCGGGGGCTTTTCCCAAGGTACCCCTTGTGTCCCTGCTTGGTCTGAAACCGAATCCTTGCGGAGCATACTCAGTCGAGGTAAGGCCTTTGCATACCCGTCAATTGTGCTCCAGGTGCTGCGTCCAGGACACCCCCCCCGAGCTGCGCGCTGCTGACAGGGAGATTCCTTATATTGTTGTTACGCGGTCTGAAGAACGCCCTGCCCCGAATTTTGGGGCAGGCAGCGGAGTTGAGGTCGGCGGAAAACTGATTGATATATGTGGAGGAATGCTGCCATGGCATTTGCATACAGATATGCAGAGAGAAAAGATACCGCGTTAATTTTGCAGTTTATTAAGGAACTGGCAGACTATGAAAAAATGCTTCACGAAGTTGTTGCAGATGAAAAAATTCTGGAGGAGTGGCTTTTTGACAAGCAGAAGGCCGAAGTGATTTTTGCGCTTGAAGAAGGGAAAGAAGTGGGCTTTGCTCTTTTTTTCCATAATTTTTCCACATTTCTTGGCCGGTCGGGAATTTATCTGGAAGACTTGTATGTCCGGCCGGAATGGCGCGGCAAAGGCTATGGCAAAGGCCTTCTGAAAAAGCTGGCGGCCATTGCTGTTGAGCGTGGTTGCGGCCGTTTGGAGTGGTGGTGTCTTGACTGGAACAGGCCGAGCATTGATTTTTATCTGTCCCTTGGTGCAGAGCCGATGAGTGATTGGACTGTATATCGAATTGCAGGAGAGGCCTTACAGCAGATTGCCAGGTAACGCGCGCCCTTCATGTCGGCCAGCATGGTGTGTGGCCTTTGTCGTGTGAAAACGGCCGGGCGTGTTGTGACAAGCGGTGTCAGCGAGGCTTGTTTTAAGGGCATGGCTGAAACGGATATTCATGCCAGCCTCGAGGCGGCCGGCTCCGGCAGACGTTTACCCGGGAGGGGCGTGTAGCGTCCCTCCCGGGTTCTGTTTGGGGATACTCCAGACCTGCGGCCGGATACCGTTCTCCGTGAAGGCAAAGGTTCAATAGCAAAGAACGCCGTGGTACGGCATAAGGCCTGTTAAGGCTGTCTTCCCAGAGGGTGGGCAACCGCTCTGCGGGGAGCAGGGCGGCACAGGTTTTCTTATCTGTTCTCCACAGAGTCCGGGCATCGAACGGCTGCCGGTTCCTGGCGAAAGAGCGGGGGCGCCTGCCTGCGCCGTGGCCCGTCTGGTGCAGGCAGGCCACGGTGTTCACCTTTCACTCAGAACGCCGGCAGAGCAGTTCTAGTTGCGGGGCCGCACGGTTTCGGCCATAAGTTCCACAATGTGGCTGACCTTGATGGGCAGGCCCTTTTTCCTTGCGCCGCCGCGCAGCTGCATGACGCAGCCCGGGCAGTCGGTTACCAGTCTTGCAGCGCCGCTGTCCTGGACGTTTTTGAGTTTGTTTTCCAGTAGTTGTGCGGACAGTTCGGGGAATTTGACGGAGTAGCTTCCGCCAAAGCCGCAGCAGACGTCTTCCTCCTTGCTGGGCACAAACTCGGCGGCCAGATCAATGAGTGCATGCGGCGCTTCCTTGACTCCACAACCCCGGCAGAGGTGGCAGGGCGCATGGAAAGTGACGCTTTCGGCGCTCCGGTTAAAGTCGTCAGTGGTCACCCCCAGGGTATCGTGCAGGAAGGCGCTGAAGGGCTGGATAGCGTTGGCCAGTATTTCGGCCATATGCTGGGAAAGGGTATTTTCCAGCAGCTTTGGATAGGTGTGGCGGATGTGCGAGGCACAACTTGCACAAAGGGTGACGACGGCGTCATAGGGCTTGTGGGCAAAGGCCTCGATATTTTGCTGCGCCACATCGATGGCAGCGGCACGCTGCCCCATAACGTCCAGAGGCAGCCCGCAGCAGGTCTGTTCCAGAGGGAAATCCACTTCCACGTTAAGGGCCGTCATGAGTTTGACAAAGGCTTCCAGCTGTTCCGGGAAAATGAAGTCTTGCGCGCAGCCGCTGAACAGCGCGATGCGCATGCGCGGCTCGCGCAGCTCTGGCTTGAGACGGGGCCAGCGGTCGCGGAAGGACTCGGCGGCAATGGCCGGAAGTGCCTTATACTGGTGCTTGCCAAGGAAGATGTCAGGCAGGTGCCGCAAATAGGTGACGCCGTCGCTGCCAGTGGTGAACGGCCGCTGGGCAAAGCTTGCGAATTTGAGGAGGTTGTGGAACATCCTGCGATTTTTCATCACCGAGGACAAAAGGGTCATGGGCAGTCCGGAACCGTCTTTCTCTACAAGGCGGGCCCGGATTTCACGGATGAGGCGTGGCAGATCGATGCCGCCTGCGCAGACGTTCTTGCAGGCTTCGCACCCAATGCAGTTTTGACAGAGGATTTTAGCCTTGTCCTGCCCATGGAAGAAGTAGGTAAGAATGAGCCCGATGGCACCGATGTAAATATAGCCCATGCGATGGCCGCCAACCAGCCTGAAAACAGGGCAGACGTTGGCGCAGGCCCCGCAGCGCACACAACGGAAAATTTGTGAAAAGACTGGATCCTTGGCGATTTCACTCCGCCCGTTATCCAGAAAAATCACATGCATAATTTTTTTGCCTGAGGGCGCTGCGGCGCAGTCTCCGGCGCCGTCCATGAAGGTGACGTAGGAGGTCATGCGCTGGGCTGTGGCGTTGCGCGGCAGTACCTGCAGAGCGGTGAGGGCCACATCCAATGTAGGCACGAGCTTGTCCAGTCCGGCCAGCACCACATGCACACGGGGCAGAGTGGTGACCATTTCGGCATTGCCTTCGTTGGTGACGGTGCTCACACTGCCATTTTCGGCTACGGCAAAGTTGCAGCCGCTTATGCCCATGTCGGCGCGCAGATACTTGCGGCGCAGCTGCACGCGGGCCACCTTGACCAGGCGTTGCACGTCGGTGTCCTGCGGTTCGCCGGTAGCTTTGGCAAAGTCGTCAGCCACCTGCTGCCGGGAAAGGTGGATGGCGGGCATGACCATGTGCGAAGGCCCTTCATGCCGCAACTGGATGATCCACTCGCCAAGGTCCGTTTCATCCACCACAAGGCCGTCGGCCTCCAGGCGGGCGTTGAGGTGGATTTCTTCGGCCGTCATGGACTTGGACTTGATGACATACTTGACGTTGTTCTCGCGCGCGATGCGGGCGACGATGTCGCAGGCGTCAGCGGCTGTGGCCGCTCTATGCACAATGACGCCGCGTTTTTCAGCTTCGGCCTTAAACTGCGCATAGAGTTCTTCCATGTGGTGGCAGGCTTCATCTTTGGCGTCGGCAATGCGCTTGATAAGGCCACGCTCGTCCACTTCTTTGAAAACGAGTTCGCGATTGGCGCGGTAGGCAACGGCAAAGTTGTCCAGCGTGCGGCGCAGGAACGCGTCTTCCAGCGCGCCGTCAAGGGCCTTGTGATAGGTGGATACGCTGTTGAGTTTTTCGTTATCAGACATGGGTATCCTCCAGAAGAACGATATGCAGTTCCAGCGGTCCGTGCACGCCGATGGCGTTAACACGTTCAATATCGGCGGTACGGCTGGGGCCGGTGATGAAAACCGTATAGCTGCCGGGGCGTTCGTTCATACGGTCGCGCATGAGTCCGGCGATGGACGGCAGATCGGGATAAATGCGGGACACAGGCAGGATGAGGATATGCACTTCGCTGATCATGCCTGCCAGACGGGCGTCTTCATTGTCGCCGGCGGTCAGGCAGGTGCCGCTGGCCGCCACTCCCAGGCGGGCCGTAGTCAGTCCTACGTCAATGCCTGCCAGATGGTTGCGAAGCCCCTCGCGGCAGCAGGCAATGCCCTGCGCAGCGCAGGCAGCAGACAGAGCGGCAAAGTCCTTGTCGTCCAGATCTGGCGCGGCAAGGATTTTCTGCATCCGGGTGGGCACACGGTTCGGCCCGTCAGGGCCTTTTTCCACATCCTCATCGGCCAAAAGCTCGCAGGGCGCTTTGCGCATACAGACCTCTACGGCGTATTGCAGGGCGGCGGCCATGTCTGGCAGCCGCCGTACCTTGGCGGCCGCTTCTTCCGCACGGGCAATAAAAAGCTCGATAAGTTCCTGATTGGCAGGATCCATGTGTTACTCCTCGAGAAAACGATGTCGACGCCAAATCGCTCCGTCCCGGATCGTACGGTCAGGCAGAACAGGGATGGTCGCGCGCGACGCCGCGATTTGCAAAACAGCCTCTTTCAGCAATCATGCAGGCCATGGCCGGCAGCGTTGCCGCCAGCACACCATGGCCAGGCCTGCCGTGCAACGGCTTGGCAGAAAAAGCCAGTGCTGCCGTTATGTGGATTGCAGCGGCTTTTTTCTGAAAACCCGGCAGAAAACCGTGCCGGCAGCGCGCCGTAAAACTGCGTTGAAAACGAGCCGTAACATGCCGTGTCAGCACGCTATGGAGCAGGGCGCTGCATGATTGACGGCTGTCTTACCCGGGGAAGATGTTTCTGTAAAGATCTTGTTTGATTTCTTGCAAAGCGCCGGCGGTAAGGTTGCCGGCTATGAATCAGAACCGTGCCAGAAAAGAGGGCAGGGCAAGATTTTTCCTTTTGGGCACACCTGGAGAGGCGTGCTCCGGATCGGGCAACACCTTTGTGGAGCGTGGCTTATGCCTCAAGCCCCCATTCCTGTCACAGCCGTGCTGCGAACCTGAGACATATGGCCGCCACAATGCCTTTCCCGCGCATTTTCCTTTCTTTGATAAGCCCGCCTATCCATTCGGCCGCTTTGCCATATCACGTTTGAATTCGATAGTTATAATAAAAAGATATAGTCAGGATAGAGCATCGCACATATATTCCTAGCGCCTTGCGCACGCCCTGCCGGAGTGTCTTTCTTTCTGGAATTTCCTGACGTGACATGACGGAGCATAACCCATGGCGATTGCTCTCAAAACGCAGTCCCGTTTT
>DVMI01000040.1 GCA_018715085.1 Candidatus Avidesulfovibrio excrementigallinarum
ATACAGTTTATAAAATCCAAAAGAAAACGCGGTCTCCTTCGCGCCAGCGCATGGACGTTTGCCAAAACGGAACTATACTGAACAAAAGAATCTTCTCAACACAAGAAGGCGCGAACACAACAGAAAGAGGAACCCCGCCTCAAAAACATGGGACGTCCATGCACCGGCACGCAGCGCGTCCGTAACTCCTGCATGGATACTCCCGCAAATGAACAGACGTTATCTGGATGCAGGAGCCTGACACCGTCTGGCGGAGTTTCCACACTGTTTTTGCTCCCGCATATGCTTTTCACCCTGCAACCTCCGGCGCATGGACACACAGGCCTGCTGTCATGTGCCGCCTGCGAGACACTTTCATGATTCTTTCATATGCCTCTTTTATTATTGTGGCCTATGTCCTGCTCCGCTTTGTCGTCCCACTGCCCTGCGGCCTCGTCGGCAAGCTCGCGCTGACAGTGGTCCTGATTGGCGTCAGCCTCAAATTGTACATCTATGAACGGGTCGGAGGATTTCTTTTTGCCCCGGATCTGCCCCGTCCGGTCATTCTTGCCCTGGAATGGCTCTATGCCGCGCTGCTGCTTCTTGCCCTGCTTCTGCTGATACGGGACGCTGTCGCGCTGATCTTTTACCTGGCAGGCCGCGCCGGGCTGTCCGTACGCCTGCCGTTTTCGCCCGACGTCCAGCGCGTCGGGCTTGCTCTGTTCGCGCTTGCGTTGAGCGGATTCGGCGTTTTTCAGGGGTTGCGCGTGCCGGACGTTCATACAGTAGAGGTGCGTATAGCCGGCCTGCCGCCGCAACTGGGCGGCTTTTCCCTTGTCCAGCTTTCCGATCTGCATATCGGGCCCCTGCTGCGCAAGGACTGGCTGCAAAGCGTGGTGCTCCGAACAAACGCGCTCACCCCTGATGTTGTTGTCCTTACCGGTGATCTGGTTGACGGCTCGCCAGCGCTTCTGCAGCGCGACATGCAGCCACTGGCGCAGCTTGCCGCGCGCCATGGCGTCTATGGCGTGACGGGCAATCACGAATATTTCTACGGCGTCCGCGCCTGGACGGCCGTTTTCGAAAAATTGGGCGTGGATATGCTGTATAACGAGCACAGGACCATTGACGTGCAGGGGGCAAAGCTGGTGCTTGCCGGCCTGCCCGATCCCAGAGCGATCCGCTCTGGCAACACGCCTCCCGACCTGGCAAAGGCCCTGCACGGTGCGCCGTCCGCCGTGCGTGTTCTGCTGGTTCACCAGCCTGGTGCAATTGCAACCGGCGCGGCCGTTGACCTGCAATTGTCCGGCCATACGCACGGCGGCACCATGTTTTTTTTGAAACCCGCCGTGGCGTCTTTCAACAACGGCCTTGTCGGAGGATTGTACGACACTGGAAAAGGCAAAATCTATGTAAGTCCAGGCACAGGCTTGTGGAACGGCTTTGCATGCAGAATCGGCGTGCCCTCGGAAATCACCCGGATCATTCTTCGCACCGGGCAGGACAACGTCAGGTGACCGGATCGAAATGGGAGGCCTTCTTTTGTATGGGGTATGCCTTTTCTTCCTCTCCGCATATGCCATTCCAAGCGGAATTGAGGTATTTTTCACATTTTATGGTGCAGAAAACCATCCTTTTCAGCCCCCGCCTTGAAAAAAACTGACATAGGCGTATGCTGAGGAGATGAAAACAAAACAAGAACTCGCCAAACGCTATGGGGGCCTGTGCGTGGCCCTGTGTGTCTGCGCGCTGGGAGTGGCACTGATCACCAACGCGCACCTGGGCACCTCGCCCATCACCAGTCTGCCGTATGCCCTGACTTTTATGCTGCCGCTCAGTCTCGGGGCCTTTACCTTTTTGAGCAACATCATTTTTCTGATCATTCAAAAAATGTTGCTGGGCAGGCAGTTCGGCATCGTGCAAATGATGCAGCTTCCTGCCGTGCTGCTGTTCGGCATCTTCATCGATTTTTGGATGTGGGTGACCGCTCCGCTCATTTCCGAAATCTACCTCTGGCAGCTTTGTCTGTGTGTCGCCGGCTCTGCCGTCCTGGGGCTGGGGATCAGTCTGGAAATCGTCTGCAACGCCACCGTACTGCCCGGCGAAGGCATGGTCATTGCCATTGCCTACAAGACACGAAAAATTTTTGCGAACATCAAGGTGCTGTTTGATATCTCGCTGGTCATCATTGCCGCTGTCCTGGCGCTTGCCGTCCTTGGCGAAGTTGTCGGACTGCGCGAAGGCACCGTTCTTTCAGCCCTTCTTGTGGGCCAGTTCGTCAAGCTGACTTCCGGCTGGGCGCGACAGCTCAAACCGCTGTTCTGGATCGAACGGCACCGCAGGCTGATCAGAGCATACCGCCCTGCCCTCTAGCACTGCCTCCCGAAACCATGGACAGGAAGAAAGCGCACTCTGCGCAAAACGGCTTTCTTCCCCTTGTTTTTCTCTCTCTTTCCTGACTCGCATACCGGAACATAAAACGCGGGCCTGGGGCATTCAGCCACCAGACCCGCATTCACATACTGCTGCCTCAGCCGCGGTTTTGTGCAACATGTTCCCTGCATTGGCCGCGCCCGGCGCCACACGCCAGAACGGCAATCCGGCAACACGCCTTTGCGCCGCTGTGCCCTGTCGCGACAGAATGCCCCTGACAAACGAAGCGCGATCACGACTGCCGGAGGCGTGTCCGTTGCGCACTGGCGCCTTCCAGACGCCACGCTCCATTCTGAGAAAGAACGCGGAAACATGGCGCGGGAAGGGTGGACGTTTTCTTCAACACGGCGTCCCCATTTCTCCCTCGGCGTCAGCCCGTGCCGCGCCCTTTCAGCGCATTTTGTGCCGTTTTGTCTGTCCTGCCACGCCTCAGCCGCCTGTGTGGTGCGCCCGCAGCAAAGCGGCTCTCAGGCGATGCAGGAGCAAGGCATTTTTTAGTGCTGGTCTGCCTTCCGCCGGCCGGACGTCATGATCACAAAAAGCAGCGCGGCCAGCATGGGACAGGCCGTCAGACACAGGAACATGCCGGAATAGCCGAACAGGCTGACCAGACCGCTCGCAAGCAGTGCGCCAAACCCGATCCCGCCGTCAAACCCCGTAAAAAACGTGGCGTTGGCTGCTCCGATGCGGTCTTTAGGCGTGTACAGCACCGCCAGCGTCTGAGCGCTGGTCTGCACAGCCCCCTGCCCCACGCCATACAGCACGGCGCTTACCAAAAACAGGATCAGGCTTGTGGACTGCGAAAGCATAATCAGCGCGCCTGCCAGAAAGAACAGTCCCGGCAGCAGGGCCGCCCGGTGTCCTTTTTTGTCCACAAGGCGACCGATGTTCGGCCGGGTAAGCAGCAACACAATGGCATATACGGTAAAATAGGGACCAATGTTCCCAACGCCGCGCTGTGCCGCATACACTGCCAGAAACGTGAGAACTGCCCCATACGAGGTGTTGGAAAAAAAGACGACCAGGGCCGGACAGAACGCGGTCTTTTCAAAAGGAAAGCGGCTTTTCCTTTTTGTCAGCACAACAGGGGGATAACGCAGGCAGCACGCCAGCACCGTGGCCGAAGCCATAAAAACCGTTGCCAGCACGAACATGACATCAGAAGGCAAAGACAGTGCCACGGCGGGTGAAACGGCCATGGCCAGTCCTGTGGAAAGACTGAAAAACCCCATGCCTTCCCCAAGCCGCGACTTGGGGACAATGTCGGTTGCGACCGTATTGGAAGAGGTATTGGCTATCCCCCAGGCCAGACCGTGCACAAAGCGGAGCATCAAGATGATGCCGACAATCGGAAAGAAATACATGGACAAGCTTATCGCGGTCATCATGGTCAACCCGCTGAGAAGCACCTTGCGCCGTCCCAGCCTGTCCAGAAGAACCCCGGCAAGCGGTCGCGTGAGCAGCGCCGGGATGTTCGCAAGGGCCGTCAGCCAGCCAAGCGTGGCGTCGCTTGCGCCAAGCGATTTCAGGTAAGGCGGCAGCGCTGCCGGATAGCATTGAAACCCGAAAAACAAAAACGTGTTAATCAGAATGATATGGATAAAATTCCTGGTCCAGAGTGGCGACTTCCCGGAGGAAGCCGGCTGTGCAGGGGCGGCATCATGCATGACTAGGCACCTTCTTGTTCAACGCGCATACAGTTGCAGGGCTGGCAAGTCGGGGAAACGAAGGAACGCAAATCCAACCTTGCCGGACAGGCAGACCACACCGGGACAACGCAACACGTCTGCCTGCCGCCACAGTGCCGGCCGTCCGGCACGAAACGCTTGCCAAACGTGGCTTGGGCCGCCACAGTGCGCTGAAAAAAAAAAGGCGGCGTCAAGCCGGCATGTTTTTTTGCTGCGTGCTCAAAAGACCGGCAGGCCTTGTGCGCAATGAGGGCAAATGAGCGTACTTTCAACTCGCGCCTGCGGCTACAAACAGGCCCCGGACGCTACGGCCATAACGACCTGCGGCAAGTGGCCCCTTTGTCAGCAAAGGGGTTAGACCATAGTCCATTCTAACGGGAACTTCAACCTTATGCGCTGTTTATCCTGATATCAGATAGCATAATTCCATAAATATCACATAGTTCATTGACATGCCCAATATTTTCCCATACCGTTTCGCATAACGGGGGCACAGACTATGGACGCCTTGAAACAGCTCGTCGAACGTCAACGGGTCTGGTTTTTGACCGGGCATACGCTGCCGGTTGAAGGCAGAATCGCTGCACTCGGACGGCTGCGGACAGCCATTGTCCGCCACCATGCCGCCATTGAGGCTGTCATGAAGGCCGATCTCGGCCGCTGCCGCATGGAAAGCTTTCTGTCAGAAACGGTGCTGCTGCTGGACTCGCTGGACAAGGCCGTGTCCCATGTCAGGCGTTGGGCCGCGCCACGGCGCGTCAAGCCCAGCCTGCTGAACTTTCCTTCATGCGACCGGCTGTTGCCCGAGCCCCGCGGTGTCTCTCTTATCCTCAGTCCCTGGAACTATCCTTTTCTGCTTTCACTGGGGCCGCTGATCGCCGCTGTCAGCGCCGGCAACTGCGCTGTTCTCAAACCTTCAGAATGCGCTCCGGGCGCTTCCGGACTCCTGGCTGATCTTGTCGGGGAAACCTTTGCCCCAGAGCATGTAGCCCTTGTACAGGGCGGGCCGGATACGGCCGCCGCGCTGTTGCAGCAGCGTTTTGATCATATTTTTTTCACAGGCAGCGCCAGGGTAGGCAGACTGGTGATGCAGGCCGCCGCGCAGCACCTTACGCCGGTAACACTGGAACTTGGCGGAAAAAGCCCGTGCATCGTCACCGAATCCGCCGATTTGGCCATAGCCGCCAGACGGATTGCCTGGGGCAAGCTGTTCAACGCCGGACAGACCTGCGTGGCTCCGGATTATGTTCTGGTAGCGCCGTCAAAAGAAGCTGAACTGCTCGATCGCCTTGCCTCCAGCATGAAAGCCCTGTACGGGGCCGACGCACGCAACAGTCCGGATTACGCCCGCATTATCAACGACCGCCACCATGCCCGCCTGGCGTCTCTCCTGGAATTGGACAACCTGTTCCTGGGTGGCGAACACGACGCCAAAACCCGCTATTTCAGCCCGACCATCATGCGTGGCGTCAGCTGGAACGCGCCTGTCATGCGCGAGGAAATCTTCGGCCCCATTCTGCCTGTGCTGACCTGCCCTTCCCTGGACGAGGCCGTCAAGTGCATCAATGCACAGGAAAAGCCGCTGGCTCTGTATCTGTTCACCAGCAACCCCAAAGACGCCGAATACGTCTGGTCGCGCTGCCATTTCGGCGGCGGCTGCGTCAACGACACGTTGTCTCAGCTGCTCAACGACAGGCTGCCTTTTGGTGGCGTTGGCGGCAGCGGCATGGGTCATTATCACGGCCAATGGGGGTTTGCCACCTTTTCGCACTACAAAAGCCAGGTGCGGCGCTCCACCTGGATGGATCTTCCTCTGCGCTATCCTCCCTATGCCGGAAAAGCCTGGATGCGCCGGCTGCTGGAGCGCCTTGTTTCCTGCGTGCGGCACGAGCGCGGGTAGTGGCGCAGAACTCTTGTACCAGAAGCAAAAGCCACTGTGAAAGCGCGGTATCACGGCTCTCAGAAAGCGTCTTGATGCAGGGCGATTTCAACAGTATTATTGTTATCTAACAATCAGAAAATGACGATACTTCATCCCACACAAGGCGCAGGCGGCCATTGCAGGGAACGGTGCCTTTGCCGCTTGCGTGACGCCGTCAGTAGGGAATTTTGTGTACAGGCTGTACAGAGGAGTATGAGAACAAATGCCACACAGACGTTGACGCGTATCCCTCTCCTTACATAACGCATAAACAGTGCAGCCTGTACTCCGGCTTCCGGTG
>DVMI01000002.1 GCA_018715085.1 Candidatus Avidesulfovibrio excrementigallinarum
GGCAGCTTAGAAATGACGGACCGTCCGTGAAAGTCAATGATGACTGTTCACTGCCGCATAGGCAGCTTAGAAACGCAATCATCGCCGTGAGGGTGTCCTTTTCGAGTTCACTGCCGCATAGGCAGCTTAGAAATGGGCAATGTCACTGACCACGACCTGCTTGACGTTCACTGCCGCATAGGCAGCTTAGAAAGCATAGTTGCCGCTGGTGCCGCAACCGGCGTCCGTTCACTGCCGCATAGGCAGCTTAGAAAGAGGAGAAGGAAAGCGCGGCCTTGGCTTTCGGGTTCACTGCCGCATAGGCAGGTCAGGAAAGCAGCTGTAGTGTTGAGGTGGCTGTGCAGCTTTTAGCAGCGCACAGTGCCGTAAGGGGAACCTGTGGTGTTGCGCAGTAACCCGGAACGCCGCCTGTGGCTATGTTTGGTACGGAGCGTCCCGCGGGGGTATGGTTTAGGGCATACGGGTGCGATCAAAGCGCCACGGCGCGGCCCGTATGACGTGCACAGGGGAACCTTTGTTAGCACAGGGAACAGATCTTTTCTTGCGTGTCGTCAGGGGCGCCGGGCAGTGCCGCGCGCAGGGACGGCGGCGCAGTCTTTGAGGGGGAGCGCTGCAGTTGCAAACGCCCTGCCGCAGTGAAGCCGCAGGGCGTTTGTGACTGTGCTGTTTGGATTGGCGCTGCCTCAGGCAGAGGTTTTGGGCTGTTCCGCCTGCGGGGCAGCGGCGGCCTTGTCGTCCGTACCGTCGTCGGGCAGGAAGGTGTAGCGCTCGAGCGTATCCAGAATATTGCAGAGCGTGATGGCCATCATGCCGGAGACAAAGGCGATTTTGTTGTTGTCCAGCGTTGTTGCGTATTCCGGCCCGATCACGGCCTCCAGAAGGCGCTTGGGGCATTGCCGCTGTTCCCGCTGCAGGAGCAGTTCCATATATTTGTTCAGCGTGTTGTCGATGAAGGCATCGGCCGCCGCGGTGTCATAGCCGCCAAACTGAGACAGCAGATCGCGCGTGCAGCTGATATAGCCGGTAATGGCCCTTTCGGGGGCTTTGCCCATCAGGGCGTAGATGATGCCGGCATGGACAAAGCCAAACCATTCCCGGCGCAGGGCTTCGGTGCTTTCCGGGTGTTCCGGGCCAAAGGGAATGGTGGCGCGATCGGCCATGTCCTTCAGCTCGTCCTGATTGATGTTGAGTTCAAACAGCGTGCAGGCGCCTGTGATGGCCTGACGCCAGGTAAGAGGCTTGAATGGCGTCCCGTCAGCCGAACGCACAAGGCCCGGCGTGAGGTCGTTGTTGATCATGTTAGTGAAGTCCATCTGCCGCCTCCAGCGTTCCAACGGACTGAGCAGCTTCGTCGAGTCCTTCCCCGGCTGCGCCGCTGTCTTCAAGAATGGGACGCACCATTTTGGCAAGCACGCTCTTGGGACCCAGTTCCAGCCAGCGCGTGACGCCGTCTTCCCACTGATGACGGATGGTGTCGATCCACAGGACCGAGGACGTCATTTGCTTGATGGCCAGTTCCTGCAGGGCGTGCCTGTCGGCTGTTGCCGCGCCGGTGACGTTGCAGTAGACAGGAAAACGCGGCGTGTGCCACTCGGCCCGCTGCAGCCGTTCGGCCAGCTTGCGCGAGGCGTCCGCCATGAGCGGGCTGTGGAACGCGCCGCTGACCGCCAGCGGCAGCATGCGGCCGCGGCGCTCTTTGATGAGCGGAGCCAGCACGTCAAGCGCGGCTTTGGTGCCGCTGACCACAAACTGGGCCGGGGTGTTGTAGTTGGCGATCAGCAGAATTTCGCGCGGATCGCCGATGGTGCGGACGGCCTCGGCAACGGCTTCCTCAACCGTGCTGCGGGGCAGTTTGACGATGGCGGCCATGCCGCAGCGTCCGCTGGGATCGGCTTCGGCCATGAGCGCGCCACGCAGGGTGACGATTTCCAGGGCTTCGTCAGCGGTCAGGGCTCCGGCGGCGGCCAGGGCGCTGTATTCGCCAAGGCTGTGACCCGCGGCGCAGGCAGGAGTCAGTCCTTTTTTTTCCAGCAGGGGCGCTGCGGCCTGCCAGAGCGTCAGCGTCATGACAGTGAGCGCCGGCTGCAGCGCCCGCGTATCCGCCATGAGCGCCGCGTCGTCGCTTTCCCAGTAGATGGAGCGCAGTTCAAGGCCGGACAGCCGTTCGGCCTTTTTCCACAATTCCATCGCATCTTTTGACGATTCGGCAACGTCCCGGCCCATGCCGGTGACCTGTGACCCCTGTCCGGGGAAAAGCAATGCAATGCTCATCAAACAATCCTTGTTGTGCGGCATAGGTGTGCCGCCTGTCTTGCACGACCAGCGCAGGGCGTGCGCAAAAAACACGGTTTAGTCGTACTTGATCGCGCTGATCTGCATCAGCTTGTTCCAGTTGTGGTGCGACTCCATGTAGCGGATCGTGCCGGTTTTGCTGCGGATCAGCATGGAATGCGTGGTCGCGCCCGTTTTGTCGTAACACACGCCGGAAAGAAGCGATCCGCCGGTGATGCCTGTTGCGGCAAAATAGACATCGTCACCATGGACGAGATCGTCAATGGTGAGAATGCGGGAAATGTCAATGCCGTCTGCCTCGATGGAGGCTTTTTCCGCCTCGGACTGGGGGGCAAGCCGGGCGAGCATTGCGCCGCCCATGCCCTTGAGGGCGCAGGCGCTGATCACGCCTTCGGGCGTGCCGCCAATGCCCATCATGACATCGACGTCGGCGCGCGGGTCGGCGGCCATCAAAGAGCCGGCCACGTCACCGTCGGTGTGCAGCTGGATGCGGGCGCCGGCAAGGCGGATTTGTTCGATAAGCTCCTTGTGGCGCGGCTTATCCAGCACAAAAACGACCAGGTCGTTGACGTCTTTGTTCAGGGCCGCGGCAATATGTCCGAGGTTGACGGCCACGGGGGCGTCGAGATCAATCACGTCCCTGGCCGCAGCGCCGACGACGAGCTTTTCCATGTAAAAGCTGTGGCCGGGGTGGAGCATGGCGCCTGAGGGCGCGGCCCCGATGACCGAAATGGCGTTGGGGCGGCCGTACGAGAGCAGTTTGGTCCCTTCCACGGGATCAACGGCCACATCCAGTTTCGGCCCCTTGCCCGTGCCGATCTTTTCGCCGTTGTACAGCATGGGAGCTTCGTCTTTTTCGCCTTCGCCGATAACGACTTCTCCCTGAATGTCGAGCGTATTGAACAAAAGACGCATGGCGTCGACCGCGGCGCCGTCGCCGGATTTGCCGTCTCCGCGGCCCAGCCAGCGGGCGGAGGCCAGAGCGGCTCCTTCCGTGATGCGTACAAGATCAAAGGCGATATTCCGTTCCGGGACTTCCATCAAAGCCATGGCGCAGTTCCCTCCCAAAGGTGTGTGTCGTGCAGTGCGCAAGATGCTCCGCAGCAGTGCCGCGGCGTAGTTGATTAAGCATACCTCAGGCGGTGGCGGCCATCAAGTCCGGACTGGACTCTCGTCGTGGAACAACGTAATGGGGAAAGGCCGGGTGCGCCGCCGGGGGAGTTTCCCAGTGCGGGACGCGCGGTGATCCCTGCGTGATGAAAAGAAGTCCGGAGGGATATGTTTGCCCTTGCAGGAGAAGTGTATGATAGCGGTGGCCGTAAGCGGCGGCGTGGACAGCCTGTATGCCCTGATGACGCTCAAGGACAGGGGAGAGAGCGTGATGGCCCTGCACGGCCGGTTCAGAGCGGTTGCGCCGGAGGAAGATCCCGTTCCGGGGCTGGAGGAAAACTGCCGCCGGCTGGGGGTGAAGCTCGTTGTGGCGGATCTTGCCGCACCGTTCCACGAGCGTGTTGTGCGTCCCTTTGCCGAAAGTTATGCGGCAGGGGCAACCCCCAATCCCTGTGCGCTGTGCAATGCGCGCATCAAATTTGGTCTGCTGCTTGACGCGGCGCTGGAACAGGGCGCGGACGTCCTTGCCACAGGGCATTACGCGCGGCGGGCGGAGCATCCCCGCTACGGGGTTGCGCTGGCGCCGGCTGCCGACAAGGATAAGGATCAAAGTTATTTTTTGGCGCTCACCCCCGGTCAGCGGCTGGCCCGTGCCCTTTTTCCGCTGGCAGGGACGGACAAGGCGGCTGTGCGGGCCGGTGTGGAGGCCCGCGGACTTGTTGCGCCGCTGCCCAAAGAGAGCCAGGAGATTTGTTTTGTGCCCGGCAATGAGTACCGGCGCTTTCTTGAGCTGGCGGGCGTGCGCCTGCCGGGCCCCGGCCCGGTCGTCTATGTGGCCGGCGAGGCCGGCGACGCGCGCGACGGAGCCGTAATCGGCGTTCATCAGGGGTTGTGGCGCTATACGGAAGGCCAGCGGCGGGGGCTGGGCATTGCCTGGTCTGAGCCGTTATATGTGGTTGGCAAGGACGTGCGGCATAACCGCCTTCTGGCCGGCCCGGCCGCGGCGCTTTGCCAGCGGCGCTGCACGGCGGGCGAGGTCAACGTCCTGGTTGATCCGGCGCTCTGGCCGCAGCGACTTTTTGTGCGGATCCGCTACCGGGAAAAAATGGCTCCGGCCCGTGTCGGCCTGGTGGATGGCGTGGATGGCGGCAGGCTGGAAATCTGTTTTGATTCGCCCAAAAGCCCGGGAGCGCCCGGGCAGATTGCGGTTGTGTACGACGAAGAGGGGATTGTGCTTGCCGGCGGGGTCATTCTGGCCTCGTCCCTTGAGGCGGACGGCGCAGCCGCCGCTTCTGCCTGAACCGCGTCCGGACCGGCGCAACCGTGCGGCGGCGGGAGCGCCCGCGTCTGCTGGCGTTTGCGCAGGGCGCCGTTGCCGCTGTTTGCGGGACGCGGCAGAGAGCTGCTTGGCCGGAAAAGGCCGTGCCGGCAGGGGAGGTTGCGGCCCCTTGTCAGGCAGACCTTGGGGCGCAGCCTCCGCTGCCCTGTGGCAGGGCCCGGAACGCGGCATGCCTGCCGGGGGAGAACGGCGCCGCCGGGTTTGGCAAAAGGGCAGCCGCCGCATGTCCTTGAAGGCGGCAGCGCCGGTGCAGGGACAGGCCGGCCGGCGGCCCGGCTTTTGCCTTGCCGATCTGCAGCCAAGGATCTATATTGCTTCCCAGACATCGAGCCCGAGGAGTATCAATGATAGGCATATCCAAATTGTACTGTGGTCAGGTGGAACCGTCCGATGCGTTGCGGTATGGGCGTCATTCCGGCAAGCTTCCTTCTCACCTGCTGCAGTTTTCTGCGGACAAGAAGCCGGTGGTGGTCTGGAACATGACGCGCCGCTGCAACCTGAAATGCGTCCACTGCTATGCACAGGCTGTGGACCCCAACGGCACTGACGAAATATCCACGGCGCAGGCCAAGGCGATCATTGACGATCTGGCCGCCTATGGCGCTCCTGTCATGCTGTTTTCCGGCGGGGAGCCGCTGGTGCGCAAGGACCTTGTCGAACTGGCCAGCCATGCCACGTCCAAGGGCATGCGGGCGGTCATTTCCACAAACGGCACGCTCATTACCCCCGAAAAGGCCCGCGAACTGAAGGAAGTCGGCCTTTCGTATGTGGGGATATCCCTTGACGGGGGCGAAGAGGTGCACGATCGTTTCCGCGGCGTGCCGGGCTCATACCGCAAGGCCTTGGAGGGCGTGCGCAACTGCCAGGAGGCGGGCCTGAAGGTGGGCCTGCGCTTCACCATCAACCGGCGGAATGCGGTGGAAATCCCCAAGGTCTTTGATTTGATGGAAGAACGGGAAGTCCCGCGCATCTGCTTCTATCATCTTGTCTACTCCGGCCGCGGGTCAGAGCTGATTAAGGAAGACCTCAATCATGAGGAAACCCGCGCGGTGGTCGATCTGATCATGGATCGCACCAGGGATCTCCACAACCGGGGCAAGCATTACGAAGTGCTTACCGTGGACAACCATGCCGACGGCCCCTATGTGTGGCTGCGCCTGCTCAAGGAAGATCCCAAACGGGCCGCCGAAGTGTATGAACTGCTGCAGTTCAACGAAGGCAACAGCTCCGGGCGCGGGATAGCCTGCATTTCGTGGGACGGCAAGGTCCATGCGGATCAGTTCTGGCGCAATCATGTGTTTGGCAACGTGCTGGAACGCCCCTTCTCCGAAATCTGGGACGATCCGTCCATTGAGCTTCTGCATCAGCTCAAGGACAAAAAGCCGCACGTCAAAGGCCGTTGCGCGCACTGCCGCTTCCTCAACATCTGCGGCGGCAACTTCCGCGCCCGCGCTGAAGCCGCCTACGGCGACATCTGGGCTGAAGATCCGGCCTGTTTCCTGACTGACGAGGAAATCCGTCCGGAATAACTGATTCGTTCCCGGGCGGCCCCGTGCCGTCCGGCGTCGAAGGAGTGCGTGATGCAAGAGTCTTTTTACCGCGGCCGCCGGCTGCGGTCTTCTGCCGCGATGCGGGAACTGGTCCGCGAAACCAGACTGGCCCCGTCCTCGCTGGTCATGCCGTATTTTGTGGTTGACACGCCCGACGCCTCGTTCCGTCAGCCCGTGCCGTCCATGCCGGGGCAGTTCCAGCTGTCTCTTGCCGAACTGGAAAAGCAGATGGCCCCTGCCGTGAAGGCCGGCCTGTCTGCTGTGCTGCTGTTTGGCATCCCCAAGCACAAGGACCCCGTGGGCAGCGAAGCCTATGCCGCCGACGGCATTGTCCAGCAGGCTGTGCGCATGATTAAGGATCGCTGGCCTCATTTGCTGGTCATCACCGACGTGTGCCTGTGCGAATACACGTCCCACGGTCATTGCGGGCTGCTGAAGGAAGGCGACAGGGTCGGCGAGGTCCTCAACGATCCCACCTTGGAGCTGCTTACCCGCACGGCGGTCAGCCATGCCGAGGCCGGCGCGGACATCGTCGCCCCGTCGGACATGATGGACGGGCGCATTCAGGCGCTGCGCCACGGCCTGGATCAGGCGGGCTTTTACAATCTGCCGATCATGTCCTACGCGGTCAAGTACGCCTCTGCCTATTACGGGCCTTTCCGCGACGCTGCCGAATCGACGCCCCAGTTTGGCGATCGCAGGACCTATCAGATGGATCCGGCCAACGCCCGGGAAGCGCTGCGCGAGGCATCCGCGGATCTGGACGAAGGCGCCGACATGCTGATGGTCAAGCCCGCAGGGCCTTATCAGGACATCATCCGCGTGGTGGCCGACACGTTTGACGTGCCGCTTGCGGCGTACCAGGTGAGCGGAGAATATTCGCTGATTCGCGCCGCTGGGCAGCAGGGCTGGATTGACGAAGAACGGCTCATCATGGAAGCCCTGACAGGCATCCGGCGCGCCGGCGCTTCCATCCTGATCACCTATTTTGCCGAGGAACTGCTCTGCAAAGGGCTGGTGCGCTGATGGAAGCTCATCCTCAGGGACATCCCCCGGCAGGCGCTCATCCGGGTAGTCATCCGGGCGGCCACCCCGGCGGCGCGCCGCGCACCTTGCCGGACGGTTCGCCCATGTGCCGGCTCATCGCCTGGGAAGTCACGCAGGCCTGTAACCTGGCCTGCAAGCACTGCCGGGCCGAAGCGCAGTTGACGCCTTCGCCGGACGAGCTGTCCGGCGAGGAGGCCAGGGCGCTTATTGACACCTTCCCCCAGGTTGGCAACCCCATCATCATCTTCACCGGCGGGGATCCCATGATGCGCCCCGACGTGTATGATCTGGCAGCCTATGCCAGAGACAAGGGGTTGCGCTGTGTCATGTCGCCAAACGGAACGCTCATCACGCCGGAAACTGCCGCCAGAATCCGCGAGGCGGGCATCCAGCGCTGTTCCATTTCCATCGACGGCCCGGACGCCGCAAGTCACGACGCGTTCCGGGGCGTTCCCGGCGCCTTTGACCGGTCGCTGCAGGGCATCCGCTACCTGAAGGAAGCGGGGATCGAATTCCAGATCAATACGACGGTCACGCGCAACAATCTGGGAGATTTCCGGCGGATTTTCGAACTGTGCGAGCGTCTTGGGGCTGCGGCCTGGCACATTTTCCTGCTCGTTCCCATGGGAAGAGCCGCCGGGCTGGCCGATCAGGTGATCAGCGCCGAAGAGTACGAAGAGGTGCTGCACTGGTTTTACGATTTCCGCAAAACCACCTCCATGCACCTGAAGGCGACCTGCGCCCCCCATTACTATCGCATCATGCGGCAGCGGGCCAAGGAAGACGGCCTGCCTGTCACGCCGGAGCATTTTGGCATGGACGCCATGACTCGCGGCTGTCTTGGCGGCACGGGGTTCTGTTTTATCAGCCATAGCGGGCAGGTACAGCCCTGCGGCTATCTGACGCTCAACTGCGGCAACGTGCGCGAAACGCCGTTCCCGGAAATTTGGAAGACATCGCGCATTTTCCAGCAGTTCAGAACGCCGGCAGAATACAAGGGCAAGTGCGGGCGCTGCGAGTTCCACCGTGTGTGCGGAGGATGCAGGGCCCGGGCCTGGAGCATGACCGGGGACTATATGGGGCAGGAGCCTTTGTGCACCTACGAACCCCGTAAAAGCCAGGCATAAGCCTTCTTTGCGCATTCATGACAAAGGGCGGGATCAGTGATCCCGCCCTTTTTTGTTGTGCGCGGCCTTTGCAAAACGCCGCGTCAGCACGCCCTCAGGGCGCCGCGGCGCACGCCTTCAGGCGTGTTCAAGCCGGCGCCAGGCTGCATGTTTCTGGCCGGGTGCGGCAGCAAGGCGCGTGTGATCTGTCCGGCAGGCAGCGTGGCAAGCAAGGCTGCGGGCTGTCTGTGGGGGCGCTTTTCCGCCCCGTGCGGCCGTGCCCCGCGCAATGCCGTTGCACGTCCCGGTTCAGGCATGGGCGTTGCCGACACGCAGCGTCAGCCTGCCTTCGGCATCAAAGGTGACCGGCTGCGGGTCGCTGAGGATTTCAAAGCGATCCGTATCCGTCAGGTCAGGCAGCACCGCCGGTGAAACAAAGCAGTCTGTAAGATACAGCGTATTGGGCACATGCACCAGGCGGACCTGTTCCTGCGGGATGCTGCGCAGGCAGAACATCATGGTTTCAAGCGTTTCCTGATCGGTGTCAAACCAGGTCGGGAAGAACGCGCGGGTTACGAACGTGGTGGTCAGGTTGTTCAGGTAGGTGGCCTTGCGGTCGATTTTGTCAATGAGGCGCTGGGTCACAAAGTCCGTCAGACCTATGCCCGTTGCGTTGCCGTGGGAGGCCTCTGAAAGGTCAAGCACGCTGATATAGCGGATGACGGGGGATTCGGGTTCTGCCTCGCCGGTGATGCGCAGGCGGCCGATGATGTTGGTGTCTACGCCTGTGCCGCTGAAGTTCTTGCCCATTTCTTCGACAATAAGTCCGTGCAGGTGGCTGACCGGCAGGGAGGGCATGAGAGACTTGGACCAGGCAAGAAGCTTGATTTCCTCGTCGAGCATCTCCTCGGCATACAGGGCCTGAATGCGGGCGGTTTCTTCATAGGCGTTTTCCACAATGGCCACGCCGCCAATGACCGGCATTTTTTCAAGAATAATCCGGCTTACGTCCACAAGCAGGCGGGGCAGCTGCGACTGTCCCAGGCTGTGGAACTGACCGGCTCCGCTGGGACCACCAAGCCCCACAACGAGCTTTTTGGCCAGGCCGCTTTCGACGCAGCCTTTGAACGAGGTGTGTGTCTTGACGCGGTTGATGGGAATGATGGCGTCGACGCTGAACGCCGAATCAAGCATGTGGGCCACAAGACCGTCGGCAGTGGCGCCGATGGCGCGGCCGGTGGCGCAGGTGATGACCTTGGCTCCCAAGCGCTCTTCGGTAATGCCAAGGCTGTCCAGCACTTCTTTCTGTCCGGTTTCTGTTCCGCCGCCATGGCTGCCCATGGCCGCCAGCAGCACCGGCGTTGCGCCTTTTGCGCGCACCACGCCGATGGCCGCTTCCAGCATCGGCAGAATGTTCTGAATGCCCCGGCTGCCAACGGTAATGCCCACAGTTGTGCCCGGTTGAATGCGGGGCGCAAGTTTTTGCATCTGGGCAGTCATTTCAGCGGCGGGATCCGCGACAGTGGGGCGGGCAAAGGTTTGCCGTATGCGAATCATTGGAGGCAGAGGCCTGCGGGTGTCAGCCATGGGTTCAACTCCTTGGAGTGGTTGTATCGGGCCTGGAGCGGTTCGACGCGCCCGCAGAACCGTTCTGCTGAGGCGGGAAAGGCGGCGTCCGACAACGGGAAGACCCCGTTTTTGTAACAGGCGCAGTGTACGTTGGAACCGGCCTGCTTTCAAAAGAAATTTATGCCGGCAGACGGTTGCCGCGGCGCGGGGCAGGCCATGGCAACCGTCTGGCAGCGGCTACAGAAGTCCAATCAGCGGGAACCAGACAAGAGCCATGACAGTCCAGACTATCCAGGCCATCAGGCCCACGGCAAACGAGGACTTGAGCTGTTCGGGCACGGTAAAGTATCCCGCGCCGTACATGATGATGTTGCCCATGGTGTTAAAGGGCAGGAACAGTGCATAGCCCATGAGAATGGCCAGAGGCAGCACAAAACCGACAATGGGGAAGCCGAACGTCTGGGCCAGCCCGATGTAAATAGGAATCATCACGCCGGCCATGGCTGTGGTGGTGGACCAGATGATGTGACTGAAAATTGTGAATCCCATCAGCCCGATCAACAGCGGCATCATGCTAACGTCGCTCAGTCCCAGGGAGGTGATGAGCGTTTTGATGAGCCATTCAAAGGCCTTGGTCTTCATGAGCACGCCGCTGAGGGTAATGACTCCGCCAAAATAGACGAACAGCTCCCAGGGAATGGATTTCTGAGCCTCTTTCCAGCTGAGCACGCCGACTTTAGGCAGCAGGATCAGCGTGCAGACGCCAAAGGCAACCATGGTGGCGTTGAAGTGATGCCACATGTCGGTGGACCAGAGCACCAGAGCAAGGAAGAAGTAGAACAGAGATTTTTTTTCGCGCAGGGTCATGGGACCCATCTGGGCCAGTTCGTCTTCAATGTAGTGGATTCCACCCGGGATGCTTTTCATTTCGGGGGGGTAGAACCAGCGCACCACAAACAGCGTGCCGACAAGAATGATGACGGTGGCGGGCACTGCGGCCAGCGCCCAAAAGCCCCAGGAAGTGGCCACGGATGTTGTGCCAAGTGCGGCAGTGATCAGGCCGATGGCAATGGGGTTGGGGATGGTGGCCGTCATGAAGCCGCCCGCAGTGATGTTGGATGCGAACGTATTGCACAAAAACAGCGTTTTGCCAAAGTTGCTGGTGCCTTTTTCCACGCGATAGGCCTGGGCGACGCCTTCGACAATGGGCAGCATGGCCGCTGTGCGGGCCGTGTTGGAGGGAGTCAGCGGCGAAATGAGCAGGTTGGCAAACATGGGCGCGAGGATGGCGCCGGTCGGTGTTTTGCCCAGCAGGCGCATCATATTGAGGGCAACGCGCCGTGCCATGCCGGTTTCTGTCATGGCAATGGAGATGATGAAGCCGGTGACGAGCATCCACAGCGACGTTGTGCCAAAGCCGGACAACGCAAAACTGGCGTTGTGAATGAGAACACCGTCTTTCATGGCGCCATCGGCGTTGCCTACCCAGAAATACAAAAGTGAGATGATAAGGAACGTACTTGTGGCAAAGCTGACGCTGAGGGTCACCCACAGCACTACGGCACCGGCAAAGATGGCCAGAAGCTTATGTTGTACAAGGGTCATTCCTTCCGGCGTGGGCAGCAGCCAGACGAGGAAAAAGACGGCCACGGCAATGATATTGCCGTATTTTTTGCCAAGTTCTTCAAAACGATTTGCCATGAGAGCCTCGCTTCGTGTGCATGGTTTCGCTTGCGTGAGAGTGTGGGGATCGGGTGCGCCTGATAGTTGTTTTGATGACAAGCAACGTACAGGACAGTGCACCGGGGATCCCGAAGCCTGTGACAGGGCCGGGCAAACGGCGGACAGCGTTCGCGCCCGCGGACAGAAGCAGGCTGCAGCGCAGTATTCTGTCGTTGTTGGGCGGTACTGGCAGACGGGAAGCGGGGCGTCCGCGCCTGCCTGCGCGGAAACGCCGCGTGCCAGGCCATGGCGGCAGAACCGTGCGCGGGGGAAAGGCCGTTTTGACACGGCCGGCCCCTGCGGCAGCGGCTTTGCCACCTGCTTTTTTGCTGCATTGCGGCAGCAGTGTTTGGGTTTGCAGGGCTGTTGGGTGAAACAGCCCCGTGTGTGAGCGTTGTTTTTCAGCCGTCCCGCGGTGTTTGATCGGCCGCGGGCACTGGCTGCCTGTTTTGGCAGCCAGTACGGCAAGCGCCTATGCCACGCGGCCGTTGCCGGCATAACGGAGCCGCGATCAGCTCTGCACAGGACCGGGTGTGCCTGCGCCTTGGCTGTTAAAGTGATGCTGTGGCCGTGGCAGGATGGCGTTTGTCCCCTCAGACGCACGGGAGCGGACTCCTCTGCGCCTGGTGGGGAAACAGCGCTGCCTTTCTGCACATACGGACAGCGTTTTTTTAGGACGCCATGGGGAGGCGCCGGATTTTATCCCTTTTGTGCTGGCGTGTTGGAGACCGGCGTTTACAGGCCGGGCTCTGCTTCAACAATATCCAGCCAGTGGCGGACACTGACGCCTTCCGGCGCCACGGAGGCAAGCTGCATGGTGCAGCCGCTGCATCCTGTGACGATGCTGTGGCAGTCTGAGGGAAAGCCTGCCAGGCATTTTTTGCCCAGTTGGGCGGACACGTCGGGGTCGCTCATCTTAAGAATGCCCCCCATTCCGCAGCACAGGGCCGTCCCCTTGGTCAGTCCGGGCAGGGCGCGTTGCAGTAAAGGCCAGTCCGGATCGTTGTCGCCCCAGTGGCAGGGCTGATGGTATCCGGGCATGGCAGGCGCTGCCGGCAGAGTCCGGATGATCGCGCCTTCAAGCAGAGCGCTGAGCCCCTTGACGCTCGCGCGCCACAGGGCCGCGTCATCGCCATCCAACAGGCCTTCCTGTTCGGCATAGCCTTCAAGACTGTGCTTGCAGGAGGCGCAGAAGACAGCCAGCACAGGCTTGCCCAGCGCTTTCCAGCGTTCGATATTGCGCCGCTGCACGTCGGCCTGGGCTTTGAACATGCCGGCGTGGTGCAGCGTTCCGCCGCAGCAGGTAAAGCCGTCCTGTTCAATGACCTGGTACCCCCACACTTTGAGCAGCGCGCGGGCTTTGGCAATCCACTGCGGGCGGATGTTGCGGGCGGTACAGCCTGCAAAGACAGCCACAGGACGCGAAGGGGCCGTCCAGGCTGGATCCGGGCGCAGAGTGAACCATGTCTGGGGTTCGCCCTTGTCAACCATGGCGCGCGCCGTGTCCAGCGAAGATTGCAGCGCCTCGGGCGTCAGCGCATCGGGGAACATGGCGGCAAGGCGTCCGGCCGTGGGCCAGAGAGGGCCGGCGCGGCGGATCCAGATATCCCAGATATACTGACTCCAGTGCGGATGGCTGGCCCGGACCTCCGCAAGCAGGTCGCTGGTCGACAGCTTGCGCGCGCACGCTTTTTTACAGCGTTCGCATCCGGCGCACAGCCGTGACAAATCCCGGATGATCTTCCAGGGCATGGGCTCTTCCGCTCCCCAGCCGTCCAGCGGCTCCATGAGCAGGCGTTTGCCCTTGGGGGCGTATTCCTCACGCTTGAACAGCGCAAATACCGGACAGACGTTCAGGCATTCGCCGCATTGTGTGCATCCGCGCTTCATGATCAGTACCCCTTTGCGGGATTGAGAATCCCGTTGGGATCAAACAGTTCGCGGACTTGGCGCATCATGGCGTGCTCTTCCTTTCCAAGCTGGCGGCCTACGTCCTTCAGGCAGCCTCCGCCGTGCTCTCCTGAAAGGCTTCCGCCAAATTCCAGCACCGCTTCGTCAAGTTCGTGGTGTGTTTTGAGAGTCCGTTCGGTGTCGTCCGGATCCGAGGCGTCATAGTGCAGATTGGCGTGGATGTTGCCGTCGCCGGCATGGCCAAAGCCGATCAGGCGCTTGCCGTTGTTGCGGGCGATTTCTTCAAACCGGCGGACGGCCTTGAGCAGTGAGCCGCGGGGCACGGCCATGTCGCCGCCGATACGGTCCGGTCCAAGAACGTAGGAGGCGGCCGACACGCGCCGGCGGAAGGCCCAGAGCTTGTTTTCCTCTTCTGCTCCTACCCCTTCCATGGTCCACAGGGCGTCATCCAGCTGCCTGGCCAGACGGGCGTTTTCAAGCGGAATGGTCTCCCGGCTGCCGTCGATCTGGAACAGCAGCAGAGAATGCACCGTATCGGGCCACGGGCATTCGCCGGTTTTAGTGAGAATTTCCAGCACAGTTTCGTTCATGAATTCCACGGCGCAGGGCAGAATGCCGGCGGCAAACACCTTGCCCATGGAGCTGAGCGCAGCGTCAAGTGACGGATAGCCGACAAGAACCGAAGCCGAGGCTTCCGGCTTGGGCAGCAGTTTGAGGTAGAGCTTGGTGACAATGCCCAGCGTGCCTTCGCTGCCCACAATCATGCGGGACAGATCAAGGCCGATGACGTCCTTGTGGGTTCGGCCGCCAAGCTTAAGCAGCTTCCCGCCCGGCAGGACGATTTCCATGCCAAGCACATAGTCGCGGGTCACACCGTATTTTACGGCGCGCAGGCCGCCGGCACAGGTCATGACGTTGCCGCCGACTGTTGTGGCTTTGCCGCTGGCCGGATCCGGTGGATAGAAAAGGCCGCGTTTGGCACATTCGGCCTGGAATTGAGCCGTGTTGACGCCAGGTTCGATTTCCGCAACGAAATCTTCGTTGGAAATGTCAAGAATGCGATCCATGCCGGTCATGGAGACGACAATGCCCGGCCTGGTGGGCACGCACCCGCCTGACAGGCTGGTTCCCCGGCCCCGCGGATGAATGTACACGCGCTCCTCGTCAGCCCAGCGCATCAGCGTCTGCACCTGACTGGTACAGGTGGGGCGCACCATGGCGAGCACGGTGCCCGTCTTCAGACTGGCGTCTGAAGCATACACGCGCAGTTTTTCGGGTTCAAAGGTCACCGCATCGCCGAACGTGCGTTTCAGATATTCGATGTGCGACTCGCTCAAGGCTGTAATGTGCGTCTGGGTCATGCTGATACTCCGACAGAAAGCAGGTGAAAGGCTTGGCGCGGGGTGCCGCGTCGTGGAAAAAGCATGTCTGGCTGGCGGGATCCTCCGCCTGTGCAGCCGGAGGGACCGCGCTGCTGTTGCCGGTGCAGGGTCGTTCGCCAGGGCTGTTCAGAGCCTTTTGTGTCCATGGCAGGCGGCGCCGCAGGAACGATTCCGGGACGGCCGGAACCGGTCTGCCGCGTCCTGCTTTGTCAGGGCACGCTGGCCGTTTCAGAAGGCGCTTGGCAACAGCGCTGTCTTAAACCGGCAGCCGGAAGGCCGCGCGGCGTGCGCAGGCAGGCGGAAAAAACGCCCAGCCACAGGCAAAGCCAGACAGCGCAAAGCAGTGCTATGCGCGCCGCACACGCCTGTCAAGTGGCTAGCAAGTTTTGTTCCGTAGAGGACGTTTATTGTAACATATTTATATTAATTATAAAAAATAGAAAGGTAGAGTTCGATTGTTGCAAAATGATGCGGTATGCAACATTATTGCAGCATGCGCACCATATATGGGGTTCAAAGCTGGAGGCGTTTTATTTTGCGGAACAACGTACTGCGATTCATACCCAGCAGCTGTGCCGCCTGGCTCCTGCGGCCATGGCATGCCTCAAGCGCCTGAAGAATGCGTTCCCGCTCGTCTGTGACGCCATCGCCGGCAGAAAAGTGGCTTCCTCTGCGGGACGCGCAGGAATCCGCCGAAGGCGTGGTGTCACCGCCCGGCAGCAGCTCAGCTTGCAGCACTTCGGCCGTCAGTTCGTCGGGGCAGGCGGCGCAAAGACGCTGAATGAAGTAGTACAGCTCCCGGACGTTGCCGCACCAGGGATGTTCTTTCAGAACCTGGGCCGCATCGGCCGAAAGGGTCATGCCGCGCAGCAGAGGCGTCTGATTAAGAAAATGCCGCGCCAGTACGACAATATCTCCTTCCCGTTCGCGCAAAGGCGGCAGGTGCAGCAGCAGAACGCAGAGCCGGTAGTAGAGATCGGCGCGGAACCGTCTGGCCCGGACGCGTTCCCACAGGTCGGCGTTGGTGGCGGCGATGATTCTGACGTTGATGGGAATGGGGTGAGAACCGCCAATGCGCAGGACATACTGACTTTCAAGCACACGCAGCAGGCGCTGCTGGGCGTGGAGGTTAAGCTCGGCAATTTCATCAAGAAACAGCGTGCCGCCGTCGGCCAGTTCAAAGACGCCTTTTTTGCCTTTGGCGCTGGCTCCGGTAAACGCGCCCTTGTCGTAGCCGAACAGCTCTGACTCCAGCAGCGACTGTGGCAGGGCCCCGCAGTTGATGGCCACAAACGGACCGCTGCTGCGGGCGCTGGCGTTGTGAATGGCCTGGGCAAACAAATCCTTGCCCGTGCCGGTTTCGCCGTCGATCAGCACGGTATGATCGGACGCTGCAAACCGTCTAGCCCGGGACAGTGCCCGGACAAGGAGGCCTGAGCTGCCTTTGATGTCGTCAAAGGTCTTCAAGGCGGGAACACCCTGATATTTGGCGTGAAGTTGCAGCTTGTTTTCCTGAGCGGCAATCTTTTGTGCCTCATGGAACGTCAGGATGGCCCCTTTTATGACATTGTTGACAAAAACAGGCATGGCGCTGAGCAACAGCTGCTGTTCCCCGAGGGGCACAATTTCGTCGTATATCGGCTTGCCAAACAGAAGACACTGCTCAAGACCGGGCAGGGTCAGAACGGCCCCGAACGGCTGATCGAGCATGTCGGTCTGGAGGCGGAGTATGCGGCGCGCGGCAGGATTGAGCAACTTGATGGAGCCTGTCGCATCAAGTGAAATCACGCCTTGCGGAATCGCTTCGATGGCCGATTGGAACTTGAGGGTCTGCGTCTGCTCGAGTTCGCGGGCGTAACAAATGCGCTTGGCCATGTTGAGGGCCTGCCGGATGGCCGTTTCTCCCGTGGTCAGAATCTGGCTTTTCAGCCCCAGTTTCCTGGCGATGGCAAGAGGCGTTTCACCGCCAATCAGCACGTCAACGTTATCGGCAAGGGCTGTCAGCACGACATTGTGCATGGATTCCTTGGTCCAGAAACTGGGGTAGACCCGCAAATCCACATGCGGCAACAGGCGGGACAAGGCTTCAAGATCGGGGCGAAGCTGCGGGAAGACGGTAAAACCGATTCTGGGATGAGGAGAGGCCGTCTGCGCAAGCGCCCTTTCCAGCGTCATGACCATGTCCTGCACGCTGATGGGGATGAAGGAGACTGGGGTGCGGATACCGGCCTCGATAATCTGATTGGCAGACCAGCCGCGCGCAACGATGACGCTTGCGCCCTCGGCTTCGGCCTGCCGGGCGATGGCCAGAGAATTGTTCAGCCCGGTAAGATGCAGGCTGATCTGATCCTGGATGTCCAGTTCGGCTGCAACCTGCTGGACATTGGCATAACTGGTACTTTCAGGCGCAATGACGACAATGGGATTCATAGGAACGGTAGTGGCTGGACGGTTGCAGAAACGTCCTACAGTGTAGCGGACAGCAAGCGGCTCCACAAGAGCAGGGTATGGAGACTGGCTGACGGCGTTTGCAGAAAATCCGGCCAGAACAGCGGCAGACCTGAAGCTGCGGCACAACCGTTTGAGACAGCTGCGCCCGGCGCGCCGGCCTGGAGGAGCGTGCAGGAGGGCGCGTGTTTTTCCCGGATGCAAAAAATTCGCAGCCGGCGCACAGGCCGGCCTGTACGCCAGCACCATAAGGGAGTGCGCCTTAATGCAAGCATAGCGCCAAAGAGGGCGCGTTTTGGGGGCTTGAAAAGGCAGAGGTCCGGATGCTGCCGCCTTGTATGCAAACGGCGTGTCTGATCTGCCATTATGCCTGTTGCAGGCGATGGCCTGAATGCAGCAGCCGGCAACAGGCAGGATGGCGCAGCGCCAGTACCGCAACGAAGAGGGAAGCCGGGGGGCCTGTGACGCGCTCAAAAACGCGGCACACCGTGCGGTGGAAGAGGAGTGCGGTGCCGAAGGGCACTTGCGGAAAAGAGAAAGCCCCATAAGGCGTTTGGTGCCTTATGGGGCTTTATGCAATCTTTATATGGTGCCCAGGGCGGGACTCGAACCCGCACAGCATTCGCCACTACCCCCTCAAGATAGCGTGTCTACCAGTTCCACCACCTGGGCAACGAAGAGTCTTATAGGCAAAAAACTGAGGCTTGGCAAGCTTTTTTTGCAGTTTTTTCCCAAAAAAATATTTCCTTGGGTAACAATGTGAAATTTCAAAGAGAAAAAACGGAAGAACGCACTGCCGCGCAGGCTGAAAGGCGCCTGGTGTAACGCACAGTTGCACAGCAAGGCGTTCGGGAAGCCTTGTCCGGTCCGCCGGCACAAGACGTTGGAGGCGTATGGCGTCTTGTGGCAGAGCGGTGCAGGCAAGCGCGTTTGTGCCGAATCGGGCGGCCTGTATTTGCCAGAAATGCCCTTGCGGTAAGAGCCCGGAAGAGGAAGGAAGACGAGAAGCAGCCGCTCTGCCGGGGCGTGCGGGAGAGGGTGGCGCTGCCGTGTGTCAGAACGCGCTTTGCGGCAGCACCCGGACAGTTGCGTCATGGCACAACGGATGCTCGTCTTTGCTGTTTCAGCAGTGCCTGTCAGTCTGCCCGGACCGCAAACGTTGGATAAGGACAGACCGTGCACAGCAGAGCGCCTTCTGTTATTGAGCGCTGTCCGGGGACTGAGGGCGTGCGCTTTTATATTCTCGGGCTAATGGAAAATACGCGGGGAGCTTGCCTATTTGCCTTTACAGCAGAGGCGGTTTCGGGATATACAATTCTGATGTTCAACACCCCAGTCTTTGTGGAGTCGCTATGAATCCTCTTCAGAAAGTAACGCTTGGCCTTGCCGGATTTGGCACTGTTGGCGGAGGGCTGGTCGAGATCCTCCAGAAAAACAAAGCGGAACTGGAAGCCCGATCGGGGTGCCGGTTCGAGCTTAAGACCGTAGTAGTGCGCGATCCGTCACGCATTCGCTCGGTGGCGTTACCTGAGGGGACGCGCCTTTCCACATCGCTGGCCGATGTGACCGACGACCCTGACATTGATATTGCCGTAGAACTCATGGGCGGCATTGAGCCTCCCAGGTCGTTTATCCATCGTGCGCTCGAAAACGGCAAACATGTGGTTACGGCCAACAAGGCGCTGCTGGCTGAGGCTGGCGAAGAACTGTTCAAGCTGGCTGAACGTAAAGGGGTGCGCCTGCTGTATGAGGCCAGTGTGGCCGGCGGCATTCCGGTTGTTCAGACGCTGAAGGAAAGTCTTGCAGGGAACAGCATTCTTTCTGTTGAGGGAATCCTGAACGGCACAAGCAACTACATCCTTTCCGAGATGTCGAGCAACGGCAAAGACTTTGCGTCGGCGTTGGCCGATGCGCAGGCCAAAGGCTATGCGGAGGCGGATCCCTCGCTTGACATCGACGGGCACGACACCGCGCACAAGCTGGTGCTGCTCATCCGGCTTGCGTTTGGGGTGGACTATCCCTACAGCCAGATGCCGGTACAGGGCATCCGCAACATGAACAGCATGGACATTGAGTTTGCCCGGGAATTTGGGTATCGCGTCAAGCTCCTTGGCCGTGTACGGCGTACTGAAGACGGGCTGGCGGCCGGTGTGTTTCCCGTGCTGGTGCGGCATACCTACCTGTTGGCCCGTGTTGGTGGAGCCTTCAACGCAATACGGATTGAAGGCAATGCCGTAGGATCGTTGTTCCTGCATGGGCAAGGCGCCGGTGCGCTGCCAACAGGCAGTGCCGTCATGAGCGATATTGTGGCGGCGGCCCGCGGCACCATGCCGTTCAACACCGGTTTTGCCGCCCCGCTGCACACTGCGGCCATTGTGCCCCCGGATGACGCTGTCAGCCCCTACTATGTACGTTTTATGATTAAGGATCAGCCTGGCGTACTGCATGCCCTGACAGGCGATTTGGCTGAGTTTGGCGTCAGCATCGCCCAGGCCATTCAAAAAGGCGAACGCGATGACGGTGTGCCGCTGGTGCTCATGCTGCACGCGGCGCGGGTACAGGACGTGCAGAACGCCCTGAACAAAATTGCCGCCAGAGATTTTCTGAACGCCCCGGCGATTGCCTACCGCGTGATGGATTGACGCCATGCCTGCCGGAGACGTTGCGCCGCTGCTTGAGGTTGACGAACTTACGGTACGCCTTGCCCCGCGGCATGGCGTTGCCTTTGACGCCGTGCATCGGGTTTCGTTTGCCCTTGCCCCGGGACAGACCTTCTGCCTGGTGGGGGAATCCGGATGCGGCAAGAGCCTCACGGCACTGGCGATTCTCGGGCTTATCCCTGACATCGGGCGGATCGTTTCCGGCCGGATTCTGTTTGCCGGGCAGGATCTGGCCGGTGCGTCTGAGGCGGCGTTGCGCACGGTGCGCGGACGGCGCATCGGAATGGTTTTTCAGGAGCCCATGACTTCCCTGAATCCTGTGCTGCGGGTGGGGGATCAGGTGGCAGAAGTTATGGAATACCACTGGCGGATGGGACATCGCGAGGCACTGCAGCGCACGATCGAACTGTTCCGGCAAGTGGGCATTCCCTCGCCTGACATCCGGCTGCGGGATTATCCCCACCAACTGTCCGGGGGGCTGCGCCAGCGTGTCATGATTGCCATGGCGCTGGCCTGCGATCCTGTGCTGCTGCTGGCTGACGAGCCGACTACGGCGCTGGACGTGACCATCCAGGGGCAGATCCTCACGCTGTTGCGCGAACAGGCCCAGCAACGCGGTATGGGGCTGCTGCTCATCACTCACGATTTGGGCGTGGTGGCGTCCATGGCCGATGCCGTAGGCGTGATGTACGCCGGGCGTATGGTGGAGCGGGCGTCTGCCGCTGACCTGTTTGCGTGCCCGCTGCATCCGTATACCCGGGGGCTCATGCAGTCTGCGCCAACCCTGGATCGGCTGGATCAGGCGAGGCTGCCCGCCATTGCCGGCTCGGTGCCCACGCCTGGGGAACTGCCGGAAGGCTGTCTGTTCAGGCCGCGCTGTGCCGAGGCTGACGAACGGTGCCTGCGCCGTCCGCCCCGCGTGCGCCTGGGCTGCCGGGAAGTGTGCTGCTGGCTGCACGCTCAGGCACCGTCTGCGCAGATTGTGGCCGGGGACTGAAGCTCTCTGCCGTGCGCAACGCGGCGTGACGTTGCCGCGCCTCCGGGCTGGGGCCGTAACCCCGGCGGGAAAGGCGGGATTCTGCCCGGGAACAGTCAAACAGGTTCCGCCAGGGCGGGTGTGCGCGAAAAAGCCCGGCGGCTCTGCAGCGGGTCGCCATCCTGACGGGACATGGCCGGGTTCTGCACCGCGCTTTACGCCAACAAAGATCAACAAAGGCCTCCGGACAAGAAATGCCGGAGGCCTTTTCAGATGGTGCCGCTGGCGCAGCCTGTTGGTGGCCGCCGCCCGCGGCACCGAAACGGCCGCACCGTGCCGTGGGTATTCAAACGTCACGCGCCCCCTGTACCTTGTCTTTTCCGTTCCCGCATGCTGGCATGGAAACCCCAGAAAAGCTTTTTTGCAGGGATCGCCGGAACGTCTGGAGCGTCGGCTACAGATCCGGGCTGTCAAAACGCTCAAAGCGCATGACAAGCCCTGCGCGCCCCTGCGTCGCCGAACGCAGATCGGTGGAAAAGCCAAACAGCTTGCTGAGCGGAGCAAGCCCCTGCACAATCTTCATGCCGGCCCGTTCTTCCAGGTTTTCGACCTTGCCGCCACGGTTGCCAAACAGGCTGATTGCCGAACCGAGCGCGCTGTCCGGCACGCTGATTTCAACAAACATCAACGGTTCCAGCGTGGTGATGCGTGCCTGTTCCAAAGCCTGGCGCACGGCGGCGCCCGCGGCCATATGGAAGCCCACGGGAGTGCTCTGGCCTTCTTTGCGCACCATGCTTGTGACAGTGACGGCCACGTCCTGCAAGGGGTATCCGGTCAGCGGCCCGGATTGCAGGGCGTTGTCCACGCCTTCGCGGACGGCCTCAATCAGTGCGGAGGGATACTGTGCGGTGTCAACGGCAAATTCGATCTTGTTGCCTTCGCCCCGGGGCAGGGGCCGCACGCTGACGCCAACCTGGCCGTGGTGCATCTGTTTGCCCAGTTCCCGATCGAATACGGCATCAGCTGCGGCTTCGTGCATCGGCGTTTCGCGCTTGACGACCTGAGGATGGCCGGATCGGGGACTGATACCGTATTCGCGGCGGATGCGCTCAAGAATGATGTCGAGGTGCAGCTCGCCCATGCCCGAAACAATGCGGTGCCCGGACCCTTCGTCAATTTCCGTGCGCAGGGTGGGATCTTCCAGGCAATAACGGGCCAGGGCTTCATCGAGGGTCTTGCCTTCGTCGGCGTTGCGCGGTTCCAGCGCCAGATTGATGACGGGCTGATAGGCTGTAATGGATTCCAGCAGAACGGGGTGAGCGGGATCGGCAATCGTGTCGCCTGTGGCGGCGCTGCGCAGTCCGACCACGGCGACAATGTCGCCCGCGCGGGCTTCGTCAAGCTGTTCGCGATGATCAGCGTGCAGGCGATACAGCCGGGAGATGCGTTCATCGGCCTTGCGCGTGACGTTGCGGCAGGCGTTGCCTTCGCGGAGCCTGCCGGCGTACAGACGAAGGAAGGAGAGTTTGCGGCCGCCGTCCATAAGCACTTTGAACACCAGCCCTGCCAGCGGCGCGTCGGTATCGCAGGGAATTTCCATCGGGGTAGCCCCGTCGGGGGCAAGCCCCTTGGCGGGCGGCAGATCAAGCGGAGAGGGCAGGTAGGCGGCAATGGCGTCAAGCAGTGGCTGGACGCCGGTATTTTTGAGCGCAGACCCGGCCAGCACGGGCGTGAGACGGCGGGCCAGCGTGGCACGGCGCACGGCTGCCTGAATGTCTTTGGGCGTGAACGAGCCGGCAAAATACTGCTCCATGAAGTGATCATCCTGTTCGGCCAGCGTCTCTGTCATGCGTTCGCGCCAGGGAGCCGCCATGGCCGCAAGATCAGGGTCTTCGGCCAGTGGGCGCGTGTGCATGGTCTGACCCTGGTCGGAGGGATCAAATGTCAGGATGGTCTCGTGCACCAGATCGATGATACCCGAAAACGTTTCGGCCGCACCGACGGGCACGCACAGCGGCAGGGGCGTGGCGTCCAGCCGCACGCGCATGGCCTCCAGAACAGCGGAAAAGTCGGCGCCGACACGATCCATCTTGTTCACAAACGCCAGTTTGGGCACGCCAAAGTGCTCAGATTGCCGCCAGACCGTCTCGGACTGCGGTTCAACGCCGCCCACAGCGCAAAAAACCCCCACGGCGCCGTCAAGCACGCGCAGGGAACGCTCCACCTCCATGGTAAAGTCCACATGTCCGGGAGTGTCGACAACGTTGATGGCGTACTGCTTCCATTCGCACGTTGTGCAGGCCGACATAATGGTGATCCCGCGTTCCTGTTCCTCGGGCATGTAGTCCATTGTGGCGGTGCCGTCATGGACTTCGCCCATGCGGTGAATTTTGCGCGTATAGAACAGCATGCGTTCCGTCAGTGTCGTCTTGCCGGCGTCGATATGCGCGATGACACCAATATTGCGGATATGGGACACGTCAGCCATGGCGAACCTCGTTATGCGTCAGCGTAAGGTGTGAATGACAGAGAAACGTTCACAAAGAAGTCAGGCGTCAGGTCGGCTTCAAGCCAGCAGCCGGCCAGGGCCTCGTTCAGCGAGACCTGTGCGCCGGCGGTGGTTTCGCCGGTGTGATATAGTGCCGCGGGCCGCGGAGAGCCGGCGGGAAGAGGCAGAGCGCATTGCGTCACCCCGGGCAGGAGCCTGCGGATGGCGTCCAGCGCCTCGGGCGCAAGTGCCGGATCCACGGCAGCAAGCGGGTGGAGCGGCGCGTTGTAGACGCCGACGCCCAGGGCCTGCGCGCCGGCTACGAGCTCTCCGGGCAGGCCTGTGCCTGCCAGCCGGCCTGCGCCGTCCTCTGCCATGCACCGCAAAAGGGCTTCTGCGCCAGAGTCGCCGGCATATCCATGAAGGGCGAAGGCGTGCTCTACGCCGCACAGCTCAAGCGCGGTCAGCACGCCGGCAGAAAGCGTGTCAGGAGCGGCCGTGAGAAATCCCACGGCAAGCTGAGGCACGCTGCCCAGCCGGGCGGCCATGAGCATGGACGTCAGCCGGGGGGCGTCGGCAAAGTCGCCCGGCACCAGAAAAAGCGCCCAGGGGGCGGGCACGCGCGTTTCGACTCGATCAAACCCCAGGGCCGCCGAGTCCCGGCGTAGAACTTCATAATCCGGCCGTTCGGCATACAGGCTCATGGCCAGCGCCTGGGTGGTCTTGAGCCTGGCCCTGTCTTCTGCGGCAAAGGACTCATAGCCCTGTGCCAGCAGCGCGTCGTCCAGACGGCAGGTTTCCAGCCCGGCAGGAAGCAGAGACAGATCACACACGGCAAAGGCTCCCTTTCTGACAGTACAGTCCGCTAGCGTCCCAGAATCTGCTTGCGCATCCAGAGCTTGACGGCCTCTGCGCACAGCGCTTCGTGTTGAAGCGTCGAGGCGTACCGGCCGTCTTTCACCGCATCGCTGTAGGGGGCGTCGTCCAGCCCCTCGGCCTTTGATGTGGCCAGCACCTTGGCTTCATCGGCCAGCAGCGCGCGCAGAGCGTTGTCATCCAGCTTTTGCAAACGGGCAGCCTCGGCCACGATGGCTGCCGGGGACGGGCAGCGCGGCGATTCCACAACCTGGCGCAACCCTTTGATAAAGCGTTTGATTCCTGCTTTGATGTGCGATGCCTTGACGACATTCATGCCAGACCAGCCAGCCCTGGTCCATTTGAACATGGCAACATCCGTCTTTGTGCCCCCGGCAGCGTTTTCCATATAGATCGTGATGCCGGAGGAGGCATAGATCTGCGTTTCGGCCCAGCCGAGCATCGACAGATTGGTTCCCTGTTCGGCCGTATAGACATAGCGCCAGTTCGATTCGTCCACGATCAGGCCCTTTTTGCCGATGCTGGACTTGCCGGGCATGACGGAAACGCAGATCAGCGCGGTCCGGCCATCAATGGCCGCAAGGACAAAAAGCCGGTTGAGCTTGTAACGGTAAAAACAGCCGCTGGAGGTGTCCGGAGTGGTTTCTTCAAGTTCTATGCCGCGAAGGCTGACAGGGGCGGCCGGCGGAAAAGGCGCGTCAATCAGCCGTGCGCTGTCTTTGAAAATGGCGCTCCCCGGCTCCCAGTGGTTGTGGCGCACGGAAACCGGGTAGAGGGCTTCACCGGGAATGCCGGGGGTCAGCAGATAGCTCATGAGCTTGCGCAAGGGCAGGGAGAGCTGCGCCGTGTAAAAGGCGCCTTTGCCCTGGCGATCCCCGGGGACGACCTTCTCTGCCTTCTGGGCATGGGCTTGCGCCACAAAGCGCAGAAGGGACGTGACATCCTGCTCCTTTGGGGAGCTTTGTGCGTTGGCGGCCGCCAGCAGGGCGTCCAGGGCCTGTTCAACCTGGGGAGAAAGAGTGCTTTTGGAAGTGTCGTTATCCGCCGCCAGCGACGCGGCAGGACAGGCAATGAAGGCAGTCAGCAGAAACAGAATGCAGTAAAAGCACACAGGACGGAATGGATTGAAGTAGCGAGTCATACGGGTTCTCAGTAAAAGGAAATACAAAAAGGGCCTGATTTGTCTTTGACAGTGAAATGTACTCAGGTTATCCGCGTCCGTCAATGGAAGGACGCCGGGAGAGATGGTACCGGCCGTCAATACAGCACCTATCAGGCGTATTTTGCGTTGAATCTTTTTTTGTTGCCCGCCGGCATCGGGAGGCGGGAACCGTCTGCGCCCAGTACAAGGCCGTTGAATGTTTTGCAGGGACCAGGAGGAAAAGCCGATCATTCATTATCCGTGGCCGGCATTGCCGTGGTGTTGCCACAAGTCACGCGGCGGTTTTTCCTTGGCGGTGCGTCGGCTTCATCACAGGCTGCCGCCGTACTGCGCTGTCTGTCTGCGCCGGCCTGTTGCAGAGCAGGCCGGGCCGCTTTGTCGGGAGGCTGCATGCGCTGGCTGGGGCAAATGCTTCTGTGTACTGCGAGAGGCCGGGCCGCTGACGTTTTCGGCTGAGGCGCCTGCAGAACTATGGCGGACAGTTTTGGATGCGGCGTAAAAGACCGGCAGCTGCCGGCGGCGGGAGCCCGTCTGTGCCATGGGCCGGGACACGTCGCAGTCAGTCGGGCCGGCAGGGCCGGGAGTGTTCCGCCTGCAGTCCTCCCTTATGGCGCTCCCTGGCAGGCGGCCGGGTTTTCAAGGCATGGCGCGGTGGATGCCGCCTGCCGGACAGACGCTGCGCAGGTTCTGTGGCAGAGGCGCATGCGGGATCAGCAGGGTGGCTGAAGCAGGCAGGCTGCGGCTGGCAGAGGCCGTGTTGCACGGAGGGTGTCTTTCGGGCGAGTTCCCTGCCGGAAAGACCGGAAACAGGGAAAGCGGCGTTTGTCTGGTTGCGTCGCCCGACTGGGCCGCGTATATTGGGATCATGCAGAACGAACCTTCTTCTCTCCGTCCTATTCGCCTGCTCACGCCCGAGCTGTGCAACCAGATTGCCGCCGGCGAGGTGGTCGAACGTCCGGCCAGCGTGGTCAAGGAACTGGTGGAAAACAGTCTTGACGCCGGTGCGACGCAGGTGGACATCATTCTTGAAAATGGCGGCCAGACCTGGATCCGCGTCAGGGATAACGGTGCGGGCATTCCGGAAGCGGAAATGGAACTGGCCATAACCCGGCATGCGACCAGCAAGATCGCCACACAGGCCGATCTCTGGCGCATCACGTCGTTCGGATTCCGTGGCGAGGCCCTGCCCAGCATTGCCTCGGTGTCGTCGTTGCGGCTGGAGTCGGCGGTGCAGGGGCCCGACGGCCCCGTGTCTGCCTTTTTGCAGGTGGAGCAGGGGCGGATTGTCGGACGCGGTCCCGGCGCGCTGTATCGCGGGACCATTGTAGATGTGCGGGACTTGTTTGCCTGCGTGCCCGCGCGGCTGAAATTTTTGAAAACCCCGGCCACAGAGTTCCGCCGCAGTCAGGACTGGCTGTCACGGATTGCCCTGGCCAGAACCGACGTGGGCTTTGTGCTGTCAAGCGGCGGCCAGGAGCGGCAGCGCGAAGTGCTGCGCTTTTCGGCCGGCCAATCCCTGGAACGCCGGCTGGGGCAGCTGTGGCCCGCAGAGATTGTGGAGCGCCTTCGCCCCTTTGATCTCTGCGTGCGGGGAGTGCGGGCCTTCGGGCTGGCCTCTCCGCCGGAGCTCACGCAAAGCCGCGGCGATCGCATGCTGCTGTATGTCAACGGACGTGCGGTCAACGACCGGCTCCTGCTGCGGGCCGCCCGCGAAGCCTATAAGGGACGTCTTGTTGCCCGCGAGTTCCCGCAGCTGGTGCTGTTTGTGGAGCTGCCGCCTGACGAGGTCGATGTCAATGTGCATCCGGCCAAGTCGGAGGTGCGCTTTCAGGACGAGCAGGCTGTGTTTGTGGCCGTGCTCAAGGCAGTTGCCACCGCCACAGAGGGAACGGCCGGATACGGGCTGGCTGATGGGGCCGGGTCCTCTGAAACGTCTGCGGTGACGCCGGCCGGCGTGCCGTGCGGCGGGCCTGCGCCTGTGGCGGCAGACAGCCGGGAACGCGTCGCGGCACCCCGTCCGCTGGGATTTTGGGGCGAGGCCGATCGGGAACGGGTGGTCACGACGGATTTTTTTGCTCAATCAGGAAATGCGGAAGAGCCTGTCGCCTCGCTGCCCGCAGGCAGAAGCAGAGCTGCAGACCGGACGGAGCCCGCCGGACAGGGCGCCATGCAAGAAGAGGCGTTTTCTGCGTCGCCTTTTTTTGTGCCGCCGATGAGCGTGCGGGAACCGGGACCGTCCTATGGCCTTACGGAGCCTGCCGCCGGCGGCAGGGGGGAGACCTGCACCCTGGCGGATCCTGAAGAAACGCCGGCCCGCAGTGAAGAGCCAGACAACGGCCAGTCCGTTGCCGTCTCTCAGGAGGCCGGAGGCATTGTGCGCGTCGGGGGATATACGTACCTGGGACAGCTTGGGGGAACCTATTTGATGCTGACCCGGGCAGATCAGCTGCTCCTTGTTGATCAGCATGCCGCCCACGAGCGGGTGCTTGTCAATCGGCTGCGGAGGGGTGGCCTGGCCGGCCAGGGACAAGCGCTGATCCTGCCGCTGGAATTCCCTTTGGGGAGTACAGAGAGGGAGCGTATCGAACCTTGCCGCGATACGTTGCGCGCGGCTGGCTTTGAGTGCGAGTTTCAGGCGGATCGGCTGATTGTCCGCGCCATTCCGCCGTTTATGGATCGAGCCGGTGCGGCGGCGTTCATGCAGGAAACGTTGCTTGGCCTGCGCGATGCACGGACTTCGGACGTGCTGGACGGTCCGGATGGGCTGTGGGCCCGCATGGCCTGCAAGGCGGCCATCAAGGCTCATGACGAGCTGGCTTTGGACGAGGCCGCGGTCTTGCTGGCACAGTGGCTGGGAGAAACCTATCAGCGCGATTTCTGCCCGCACGGCAGGCCCGTCGCACTCAGCTGGTCGGTGCACGATCTGGACAGGCTGTTCAAGCGTAAAGTGTAACCGTGCAAAAAGTTCGTTGAAAGGCTCTGCAGGCTTGCTGTGCGGACTGGACGCGCGGCGGCCGTGCTGCGCTTTGAGTGACGGAAAGTGACGCGCGGCGGCGTTGTATGCAGAGGTCCGTCCGGTCAGGATGCGGGCGGCGGTATGCGAAGGCCGCGGCCGTTGCGTACGGATGGGCAGGCCGCAGAGGTGCGGACGCCTGCGGGGCCGCTGGCGACGCGGGAATGGCACCGTTGCATGGTTATTTTGGGGTGCGCCTGCCACCGCGCGCCGCAGAAGAGGCACGTCTGCCGGGGAAGGACAGCTGCCGTGCGGGCATGTCGAGATGCAGCAGCAGCGGCGCGGACACAAAGACGGACGACAGCGTGCCGACCAGAACGCCGATAAGCATGGTCAGGGCAAAATCATGAATGACGCCGCCGCCCAGTAAAAACAAGCTGGTGCAGGCCGCAAGCGTGGTGATTGAAGTCATCAGCGTGCGCGACAGCGTCTGATTGAGGCTCTGGTTGATGATGCTCCTCATATCGACGGCATTCTTGCCGGGTTGCGCCTGTGCAAGATTTTCCCGAATGCGGTCATAGACGACGATTGTGTCGTTGAGCGAATAGCCCACCAGCATCAGCAGCGCCGCGGCAACGCTCAGGTCAAAATCCTTGTGCAGCAGCGCAAGCAGTCCCACGGTCACACACACGTCATGGAGGAGGCCTGCCAGCGCCCCCAGGGCAAAGTGGAGTCTGAGCACGGCGCAAAGCGCAAAGGTCAGCAGCAGGCAGGCGCTCACCCGGATGGGCATGGCCAGTCCGCAAAGGCCCAGCAGGAACATGCCGCCGCCAAGACAGGCGGCCATGAGCCCGGCAACCCCCCAGCGGTGTTCAAAGCGTCCGGAGAGATAGACGGCAGTAAGCAACATCACATAGAAAAAGGCTTCCAGCGCGGCGCAGCGCAGGTTTTCGCCCACTTTGGGACCGACCGTTTCCTGCCGGAGTATGGCGGCCTGATTGCCTTCGATGGACTGCAACGCCCTGACAACCGCCGTGTAGGCGCGTTCGTTCGTCATGTCCGTGGGCAGCGCAAACCGCACCAGCCAGCCGGTTTTGCCTGCTCCGAACTGCTGCACTGTCAGACCTGACAAGCCGGCGCTGACAAAGCGCTCTTTGAGCACAGTCCCGTCTATGGGGCGTTCAAAGTCAAGCTGCACCATGGCGCCGCCTGCAAAGTCCACGCCGTAACGCAGTCCGCCCAGGAGCACGGCGGCAACGGAAACCACGATGAGCAGCGCAGAAAGTCCGTAGCCGATATACCGAAACCGGATGAAGTCAAAACTGGGGACCGTGTTGCAAAGGCAGGCAAGGCGCATGATATGGACTCCTAGACGCTGAAGGGCTTGCCGGCGTTGCGCCGTACCCACAGGGTGAATACGACGCGGGATACGAAAATGGCAGTGAACATGGAGGCCAGAATGCCGATGGACAGCGTGACCGCAAACCCCCGCACGGGTCCTGTGCCGAACTGATAGAGCACAGCCGCGGCGAGCAGGGTGGTGATGTTGGCGTCCAGAATGGAAGTACTGGCCCGCTCAAAGCCGGCCTTGATGACCTCCATCGCTGTGAGGCCTTTTCGGAGCTCTTCGCGCATTCTTTCAAAAATCAGCACATTGGCGTCAACAGACATGCCAATGGTCAACACAATGCCGGCAATGCCCGGCAGAGTGAGTGTTGCGCCGAACAGCGCAAGGCCCGCCAACAGCAGGAGTATGGTGAAGAGCAGCATGACATCGGCAACAAGGCCGGCCAGCCCGTAATACAAAAACATGATCAGCGCGACGGCCACCGTGCCCACAAAGGAGGCCCACAGCCCCTGTTCGATGGATTCTTGTCCCAGAGTCGGGCCGACGCTGCGCTCTTCCAGAATGGCGACGGGAGCAGGAAGGGATCCTGACCTGAGTACAATGGCCAGATCCTGTGCTTCCGCTGCGGTAAAATAGCCGGTGATGCTGGCGTTGCCCCCGACAATGCGTTCGCGGATGGTCGGAATGGTGTAGATTTTGCCGTCCAGGACGATGGCAAGGCGTTTGTTCAGGTGCTGTCCGGTAATGCGCTCCAGATCCGCCGCCCCGCGCTGGTTGAAATACAGAGAGACGCAGGGGCGGTTGTTGCCGTCGAATGCAGGCCGTGCATCCATGATGTTTTCGCCGGTCATCAGCGGCGTGCTGTCCAGCAGGATTTTTTCGCTGGAGGCAACGGTCCCGGAAGCCTTGTTGATGACCTGGGGGTAGGGCAGGACCCCTTCGGGCAGAGGATCGCCGGGCTTGATGTCGTCGCGCACAAGATGAAAGGTCAGCTGTGCTGTCTGGCCGATAAGTTGAATGGCCCGATCTGGATCGGACAGGCCGGGCAGCTGAAGCTGAATCTGATAACCGGACTGCTTGCGGATGTCGGGTTCTGTCACACCGAACTGATCGATGCGTTCGCGCAGCGTGCGCACAATCTGATCGACAGCCATTTCCCTGAGGCTTGTTGCGTAGTCCGGGGCAAACTGCCCGCGGTAGAGAATGCCGTCTGCAGAGTTGCGTTCCTTGGTGAAGTGCAGGTGGGAAAAACGGCGTTTCAGCAGGGCATCCAGCGCAGGTTCCTGTGCGGCGTCTGCCAGGTGCAGCGTGACGGTATGGAATTCCGGCTGGGGCGGAGAGACCGGCAGGTTGAGCTTTTGCGCCCGCCGGTAAAGCTCTTCGGCCGTTTGTATCAGCCTGTCGGCAACATGCTTTTCAGCGTCAATGCCCAGTGTCAGGTGTGTGCCTCCCTTGAGATCAAGGCCAAGGCGGATGGGGGTGCCGGGCAGCAGAGACGCCAGCGGCGAGCGGGCCACACCTGGCAGAGAGGGCAGGAGCGCGACAAGGCTTGTCATGAGCGCCAGGATGATAACAGCAATGCGCCAGGTGAGTTTTTTCATGAAATTCCCTGAAGGATGCAGGCAGGCGTTCAGGTGACGTTGACGATCAAAAAAAGGGAGCCCGGCAGGAGCGGCCCGCCAGGGCCTTTCTTTCGGTCTCCCTTTTGTTGATCTGCCTGTTGGCGCGAGACTTACTTGGCTTCCTTGTTTTCAACAAGGCCGGTGATGAAGCCGCGACCGATGTTCACTTCGGTTTTGCCGAGGTCGATGGTCAGAATGTCGCCGTCAATAGCGGTGATGCGGCCAAGCAGACCGCCGGAGGTCATCACCTGATCGCCCTTTTTCAGAGCGGCAAGCATGGCACGATGCTGCTTGGCACGCTTCTGCTGCGGGCGGATGAGCAGGAAATAGAAGATGACCAGCATAAGAATCAGAGGGACAAACTGCATAAAGGCGCCTTCGGCGGAGCCAGCGGCGCCAGTGGTACCCATGGCGTGGGCAACGGAAACGAACATGATGCCTCCAGGAAGCTAGGTTGATGTGAATATGCGTTGTTATGCGGCGCCATCCCGGGGATGTGCCGCTGGAAAACCGGAGCTACTGCGGAGAAGAGCGGTTTTCCATGAAGCCTCTCTCGTCTCAAGTAAGAGAGTATAGTCCGTGAAAGATTGAATGGCAATGTTTTTTATGCTGTCCGGCAGGGCGGACGCGGGGCAGGGCTCCCGGCATGGCTGCCTTGCCGTCAGAAAGCCTTTGCGGACGTGTGCTGCCCGGCGTGCCGCGCCATGCCGGTTTTGGTGCCCGCAGGCGAAAAGGGAGGGACAACGCTCACCAAGCCGTATGGTCCTGCCCGGAGCGTGCCGTTGCAGGTGCCCGGAGTTTGCGGCCGTTTTGGCAACGCACGGCGGTTGCCGCTGCGCGTGCAGGCTTCGCAGCCCGGCGGGGGCGCGGTGGGCTGCATGTGGCGAAACCGCCTCGGTTTTGAGGCAGACGGGGCTCAGGGGAGAGGCACACGCACTGCTTGATTGCCCTTCTGGGGAAGTATAAAGTAAACAGCCTTGCATGGCTGCCATCAGAAGCAGCCTGGCACTGGAGGTGTTATGTCAACCATACAAACGGCGGATGAGGAAAAAAAACACGCGGCGCTCAACTCGTTATACTGCGCTGCGCTGTTGACGTTTTTGAAGCTGGCTGCAGGGCTTGCCACCAACAGCCTGGGGATCCTTTCAGAAGCGCTGCACAGCGGGCTTGATCTGCTTGCTGCGGGGATTACGTTGTTTGCCGTCAGGATGGCTTCCCGCCCTGCTGACAGGGCGCATCCATACGGCTATGGAAAAATCGAAAATCTTTCGGCGCTGGCAGAGACGGTTCTGCTGCTGATCACCTGCGGATGGATTGTCCATGAGGCTGTGGCGCGCCTGTTCTTTGAAGCGCCTGTGGTCATTCCGTCAATCTGGGGGGTTGCGGTCATTGCCGTATCACTGATTGTAGATCTCAACAGGGCGCGGATGCTGCGCCGCGTGGCCAAAAAGCACAAAAGTCAGGCGCTGGAAGCGGACGCGCTGCATTTTTCCACGGACATATGGTCGTCGGCCGTCGTCCTGGTGGGCTTGCTCTGTGTTTGGGCAGGATCGTTTTTTGCGCCAGATTCCCTGATGTATCGAGTGCTGCATATGGGCGACGCTGTGGCGGCGTTGTTTGTTTCGGGTATCGTGGTGCTTGTGGGTATCAGGATGTCCGGCAAGGCCGTCAACGCGCTGCTTGATGGCGGAAGCCTGGTCCATACTGAAAAAATTGAAGAAATTCTGGCACAACGTTTTCCTGGCTGCACCATAAGCCGCTTGCGCGTGCGCGAAAGCGGTGCGGACGCCTTTGTTGACGTGACCGTGGAAGCCCCTTCAGACATCAAGCTTGACGCGGCGCACGACATCACCAGGCAGATTGAATCTGCCGTCCAGGAGGTGATTGCGGAGGCGGATGTCACTGTGCATGTCGAACCTGCCTCCAAAAGAGGCCCCAGCGTCATGATGACCGCGCACGCCATGGCCGCCGCCTACGGACTGACCATTCATAATCTCAATCTGTCCCGGCAAAGTGACGGTGGCGGCCTTATTCTTTTTCTGCATGTGGAAGCGCCGCCTCAGATGCTCCTTACAGAAGCGCACCAGCGGGTGCACGCCTTTGAAGGGGCCCTCGGGCAGCGGCTTGACGCGCGCGTGGTGACGCACATTGAGCCTGAGACGCAGGACGGAACGGACGTCTGCCAGACGCTGACTGAGGCGCAGGAGCAGCGGCTGCGTGAGGCCGTGGCCAGCACGCTTGCCGAATTTCCCGCAATCAGTCATGTGCATGGATGGTGCGTGTATCATCTTGGCGGCACGCCGCTGTTGAGTTTTCACTGCCGCGTGCCTGAGCAGCTGACCGTTTCGGAGGCTCACGAACTGGCTTCACGCTTTGAGCGGGCTGTATTGCACCGCTGCCCTGAGTTGGGCAGGATTCTTATCCATACGGATCCGGCATCTGTTGTGGCAAACGCATAACCTGGAAAGAGGTCGACAGACATGGAAGTGATTCGCGCCAAGACAGCCGGGTTCTGCATGGGAGTCAGCCTTGCGCTCAAACGGCTGGATGAGGCCATTGAACAGCGCAGGTCTGACGGCCGGCTGCTGATGCTGGGGCCCATCATCCATAATCCTTCAGTCCTGGAACATTACAGGCAGAAAGGCGTGGTGTGCGCGGGGAGCCATGAGGAGGTGCTGCCTGGCGATACGGTCGTAATCCGGGCGCACGGGATCCCAAAAGCAGTGGAAGAAGAGCTGAACGCCCGTGGCGCTTACGTTGTGGACGCCACCTGCCCGCGGGTCAAGGCCGCACAGCTGGCCATTGCCAACGCCACCCGGGGCGGGATTCCTCTCTGGCTGTTCGGGGAGGCTGATCACCCTGAAGTCCGCGGCCTGATTTCGTATGCTGAGGGCGACTGCCTGGTGTTTTCGGAGGCTGACGCAAGCAAGGCGTTTCGTTGCAACGAATATCAGCCCGTTGTGCTTGCGGCTCAGACCACGCAGGAAAAAGCCGTTTTTCAGGCGCTTTCCGAGCGCTTGCGGCAACGGTGCCCTAAGCTGCACGTCCTTTCGACAATTTGTGACGCCACATCCAAACGCCAGGCTGAAGCGCGGGCCATTGCCAGACAGGTGCAGCTGATGCTGGTGCTCGGAGGCTTTTCAAGCGGCAATACCCGCCGGCTTGTTGATGTGGCAAAGGCGGAAGGTGCCAGAGCCCTGCATGTTGAGACCATGACAGATCTGCCATTGGAGGAACTTGCCAGCTATGCCCGTATCGGCCTGACTGCCGGAGCCTCGACCCCTCACGCCATGATTGATGAAGTTCAGGCCCTGCTCGAGAACCTCCCCGGCGGAAAAGAGCTTGCGTAAGGCTATGGCCGGGATGGGAGCGCTGAACCTGTTCACGCGCGGTTCGCAAACACAGCGGCGTTAAGCAATATTCACAGTATCCCCAAGGGCTTCGATGATCCTCTTTAATCCGAGGATCGCGAAGCCCTTTGTGTTTGCTCCGTCTGCCGGGGCGCTGAAAGACCGCTGCAATTTTTTGATGCGGTGTTGCCGGAACGCGCCCTGGGCGGGGCGGCTGTGGCAATCCGAAGTCATGTTGCCGGATCCTTGTGAGGGGCATGGAATCGGCACACGGTAGTGGCTATGCCGTTCAGGGAATCTGCCAGGCCGGAACGATGCTGCCGCCGGAGTTTTTTGCCTGATGGAGACTGGAAACGGCATCATGCCAGAATCAGGCACGAGCGCGATCTGACTGTGACAGCGTCATGACTGCACAGCCTGCCGGGAGCGCCACGCCAGGTCTCTTCCATTTCCCTCCGCGACGCTATTGCAAAGGCGCCTGTGAGGCAGATTTGCGCAGTGCATGCTAATTGACTGTTTTTATTATGGTGCACCTCCTGGTTGCCTGGATGTAAACCGAACGATGCCCGTTCAAATGTAAACCGTTGGTTGGTTGAGCACCCATATGGAATTATGTAGCGTTGCCAGCGTGCGAGCCCGGGGCTTTGCGCATTCGAATGATAAAACCTTTTTTTGGGGAGGTCTGGAGTATGAAGACATTGGTTTTGTGCGCGTCGATGCTGTTGTTGTCTGGCGTGGCTGTTTCCGCACAGGCGGCGTGCTCGGCGGAAGAAGCACAGCAAAAGGCGCTGGCGTTTTCTCAGGTGGTTCAGGAAATGGCTCAGAAAGATCCCCAGAAATATGCGAAGATCATGCAAGAATTGCAGCCTGAACTGTTGCAGCTTCAGCAGAAGCAGGATCTTGAAGCGCTTTGCTCCTTCTATGACAAGGCCATGGACGAACTGAAGTAACCCGTGACAGTCGCGCCAGTCTGCCCGGAGCAAAGGACAGGGCTGGCAGGGAGCGGTTCTTCGTACGAGCTAAGGACCGCTCCGGACGGCACAGGGATACGCAAGGCATAACGGCGGCCGCGCAAAAGCAGAATCATGCTCGGGAGTTTTTCCTGACGGACGCTGCACGGCGGCGCCTGCCGCAACTGCAAGGCCTCTGCCGGTTTTTTGAGTATCCGCAAGGCGCGCTGGACAACGATGCGGCGCGCAGCAAGCGGAGTCAGAAACGGCTTTTCCGGCACGGAAACGGCCTTTGCCGCGTGCGCAACGAGGCCCGTAATATGTGTGTCCCCCCCCGCAAGCACGCGTTGCGGCATATCCGATTTTTACGTCAACGCCCTGTGTGTGCAGGGTGTGGGCAGCAGACGCTGCGGCTGCACGGTCGTTTGGAGGGCCGCCTTCCGGATCAGCTGTGACCGGGAAAGCCGCTTGAGCAATACCAGCACGCCGTGTGGCCGGGGCTGCCTGCTCGCGGGAGTCCGGGGCTGGGAGGCCGCAGGCATGCTTTTGCAGGGCAGCCTCCGGATGCACATTCGATGGCGTACCGTTGCCCGGGTTTGCCTTTGTCCTCTCATGCTGCTATGGCACATGGTCAGCAGGTTTTGTCCGTCCGCCGCTGGATGTTGAAGAAAGCACACGGTCTGGCCCGTTTGGGGCAGCGGAGCGGGGGACGCAGCACCCGGAGACAGGAGGACGGCCGCGTCTCTTTGCCGGATGCATGGACAGCGCCTTGCCGTCATTTCAATATCAATGGAATGACGGCGGTACTGTGCCGGACTGTCTGCCGTTTTTGCAAAAAAAAGCTGTACGGCACAACACAGCCCTGGGAAAGGGCAGGCGCATGCGCTTTGCGGCGTTATGCTGCCTTGTAAGCGCTTTCCTTTTGTCTGCATGCTGTATTTTGTACTATTGCGCAAGGTGGAGACGTTGAATGTGTATTGAAAGGATATGTTGCAATATTTTTTTGCGCACTCGTGCCTCATGTTCTGATATACAGCGACAAGACAAAAACGTTTGCAAAGGCAAAGAGACGTCACGCCGTCTTGTCAGGCTCAGCTTGCAGGCCTGAACGTTCCTGACACGTTCGGAAACACGCCATGACCGACATGACAAAAAAGCACAACACCCTTGGTGGAAAGATTCAACGTTGCCGGAAAGGACTCGGCATATCGCAGGAGGAGTTGGCCCAGCGACTTGGGGTTTCCAGGCAGTCCGTCGCCAAGTGGGAAACCGGGCAGTCTGTGCCTGACTTGAACCGTCTTGTCACTCTTGCGGACATTTTGGGAGCCAGCCTTGACTATCTGCTGCGTGATACAATTCCGCAGGATGCCGCAGCTGCGCCTGAAAGCCCGGCTGCCAGACAGTCTGCGCCGCCCGTGACGGCGTATGCCGGAGAAGGCGGCATGAGCCCGGACGCAGTTTGCGAGACGGGCGATTTGGAAGAACGGGCGCTGGCCGTGCGGGAAACCTGCTGTCCCCCCTGTGCGCTGCAAGAAGAGAAGGAAAGCCAGCCGGTGCCAGAACCGCGTGCAAGCGGCCTGGAGACGGATGACGGGGAAAAAGGAGGCCATGGCGGGGGCGGAGCATCCTGGATTGTCAGGCCGGAGGCGATCGGACCGGGCAACCCGTCTGCAAGTCAGGCCGTATCCGGCCGAATGCTGGCCGATTGCAGCAGAGAGCCGTTTGGTTTTTCCACACGCCGTCTTGTTGCGGCCTGTGGCATGGCGCTTGTGACGGTGGGCATTGTCGGGCTTGCCACCCTGTGGGTGCTTTCAGAAATGCACCCTGTCCAGCTGACCATGTGGGATGGCAGCCTCCGTGAGGGGGTATGGGGGTTTGTTCTGGCCCATAATCTGGATAAGGTGTTTTTTGCAACGTGCGGCACGGCCCTGGGCGGCATCATCCTGTTGAGCGGCGTGTGGATTTCTTCGCGCCGGAAGCGGCGGTGATGAGCTGGCGGCGGGCGGGGAGTGCAACGCTCCTGGCTGCAGGCGGGCAGTATTGTGCACGCGGGCCGGGCCGGTGGCGCAAACAAGGCGTGGCGGCAGGCCGAGACTGCCCGGCCGTTGCGTGCGGGGACAGCGCCGGTCCGATCGCGCCAGACGGCTTTCCACGGCTTTTCCCTGAGTGTGGCGCAGATAAGCTGTGGCAGGGCAGCGCTTTCCGGCGCAACAGCCGCTGTGTGGCGTGTCCGGACGCTGCCTGTAAGGCGTACGGCTTTTCCCCCCGTACAGCGTCGTTGCCCTCAGACCGGGCAGCGCTGCTCCCGGTTCTTCAGGGCGGCAAGCCGGGGCAGTTTTTTCAGGGCAGGGCGCCACGCTGAAGACGTGCGCCGTGCCGGCCGCTTGTGGTGCTCCTGTACCCGGTGTTTTAACGGCGCTTTCCTCTCTCTTTCTTGCTTTCTTTCTCTTTCTTTTTTTTCTCTCTCTTCAGGCGATCCACGCGTCAACAGCACAGTGTGACAGAAAATTTTCCTGAACGGCGCGGCGGGTAAGGCCGTCCGGGCTATATGAGGAAGCCGTCTGTCTTGTGGCCCATGTGTACGCGCTATAGGGAAGGCTGTTCAGGATTTGTTGTCCTGAAGAGCGCCTTCCAGCGTCAGGAGGTATTTTTTGCGCCCGAGTCCGCCGTTATAGCCGGTCAGCCGTCCGCTGGCCCCGACGATGCGGTGGCAGGGGATGACGATGGCAATGGGGTTTTGTCCGCAGGCGGCGCCGGTGGCGCGGGCCGCGCCGGGGTGTCCTGCAAGGGCGGCAAGGCGCCCGTAGGACAGCGTCTGCCCGTAGGGCACGCGTTGCAGCGCCTGCCAGACGGCCAGCTGAAAAGGGGTGCCTTGCGGCGCGAGGGGCAGATCAAAGCGGGTCAGCCTGCGATCGAGGTAGGCGCGCAACTGGCGTTCGGCTTCCAGCAGCAAAGCAGAGGGGGAAGACTGGCAGGGGGTGGGCGTGCCACACAGAAAATGCACGCGGGTCAGCGCTTCGCCTTCTGGCGTGAGGGCGCTGCGCAGTTCCAGGATCCCCAGAGAAGGAAACGCGGGGAAAAAGCAGTGGCTGAGGGGCATGTCCGCGTCCTGTCAACCTTCAATGCGGGCAAAGGCATTGTGCGGATGGATCGATTCGTGGCTTTCGACCTCGACGCAGAAACCGCTGACCAGAGGATGCGCCTTGAGCTTGGCGGCCACGTTGCGCACGACGTCTTCCACAAAGGTCGGGTTGGCAAAGGCGTGTTCGGTCACAAATTTTTCGTCCTGCCGCTTGAGCAAGGTATAGACCGGGGAGGAAGCAGAGGATTCGGCGATTTCAATCAGTTCTTCAATCCAGATGCGTCCGGTCATGCCTACGGACATGTGCACGTCGGCCCGCTGGCTGTGGGCGCCTTCATCGCTGATGGCCTTGGAACAGGGGCAGACGGTCATGACGCTGACGGTCACATCCAGAGTAAAGCGCGGTCTGGAGGGCTTGTCGGGGCTCTCCGGGGCGTGCAGTTCGCCGGTCAGGGCGCAGGCATACCGCATCAGCCCGGGGATGGTTGAGGCGGGCGCGGGGCGGGAAAGGAAGTAGGGGAAACGGAAAGTCACATGGGAACGGCGGGCATTGAGCCGGTGGCAGATGTCCTCGAGCAGCTGTTTCATGGCAGGATAGTCCAGCGCGTCGGAATGATCGGTCCAGTACTGGAGGGCTTCCACAAAACGGCTCATGTGCGTGCCCTTGTAGGCGGCGGGCAAATCGACGCTGATGTCGATGGAAGCGACGGTGCGCTGTGCTTCTCCTGTGGCGTCGGCGTTGCGCCGGCGCACCAGCAGAGGCATGGCAACGTCGCGGATTCCCACGCGGTTAATGGGGATGGCAATGCCGGCCGGGCCACTTTGTACGTCTTCCATGGAGAGGGATCCTTATTGCAAATAAAGGTCAATAGTCGAGCTCAAGAGGCGTCAGGGAGAATGAGCCCTGCTTGACACCCCGGATGGCGCGCAGTTGATCGGCCAGCTCGCGCAGCGTGTGTGAAGGCCCGCGCAACACTAGCATCTCAAGGCAGTTGTGGTGATCCAGGTGTACATGCATGGTGGCAATGATGCAGTCGTGGGCGTCGTGCTGGCGCTCCGTAAGCTTGTGGGAAAGATCGGGCACATGGTGGTCGTAGACCAGCGTCAGCACCCCTGCGGCGTTCACGTTGCCCGTTTCCAGGGCTTCCTGCCCCAGTTCTTTGCGGATCATGTCCCTCAGGGCTTCTGAGCGGCTTGGGCAGCGGCGGCGTTCGCAGAGCTTGTCAAAGGCCTGCAGCAGGTCTTCTTCCAGCGAAACGCCGAAACGGGTCAGTTCAGACATGACAAGGTCCTTTGTCTATCGGATGAGTTCCCAGATCCTGACGGGCACAGGACGTTCCTGCGGATACAGAGCGGGCGTCGTCGTTTCGTGCACGCACCGGCATCCCCAGCGCCGTCCGATGACCATCGCGCGGAAGGTATCGTACACCTGGCGGCAGGGTTCGGCAATCCAGGCGCGCCCGTTGGGAGCCAGAACATGATCAAGAAAGTCGAGAATGGGCCGCGCAAAGCGCTGTTCGTACATGATGTCGCCAGCCCAGACAAGCGGTATGGAGCGCGCTTTTACAGCGGGCTTCCGCCAGTCCATGACAACCCAGGAAGGCTGAGGCACACCGTTGCGCACCGCGTTGAGACGGGCAAACCGCAGGGCCTCGGGTTCATAATCCATGCCGATGACGCGCGCCCCAAGCCAGCTCCCGATCAGTGCAGTCAGGCCAATGCCACATCCCATGTCCAGCGCCGGCCGTCCGGCCAGTTCGTCCCGGTGACTGTACAGCCAGGAGCCCAGCACCAGGCTGGAAGGCCAGATCTCCGTCCAGTAGGGAATGCGTTCATCCTCGTTGAAAACGTCCATCTGGTTCCAGAGGGATTCGAGATCCGCGACGCGCTCCATATGCCATGCTCGTCCGCACAGCGATATGGAAACAACAGGTTGCCAACCGGCGCAGGAGGACGTGTCAGACCCGCTCATGCCTTTTCTTCCTTTCAAAAAGAATGCGTCGAACATACGCGGAGGACGAAGCCGGGTCAACGGTATGCGCAGGCAGACGCGTGTCATTGACCAGAGCGGCCTGTTGGGGTATGTTGGACGCTGCGGTTCCATGCAGATGGAACCGGATTTTTTTTGTGTGCGGGGGGGGAAACCATGCTGGCGGAACTGGGGTGCATCGCTCTTGGCGTCCCGACAGGCTATGTGTGCCGGCGTCGGGAACGCATTGTGCGCGTGACGGATCAGTCTATGACGTGGCTTGTCTGGGCGCTGTTGTTCCTGCTTGGCATGACGGTGGGATACGATACAGGACTGATGACGCGGCTGGACAGCCTGGGAGTCCGGGCGACGCTGATCTGCCTGTGCGCCATGACCGGCGGACAGCTTGGCGCATGGCTTTTGAGCCGCCGGATCCATATTGATCCCCCGCGCCGGCAGGGAGGGGACGGCAAGGCCGGCAGGGCACCAACTCTGTGGCGGGCCGTCTTTTCGTCCGTCATTGTGCTTGGCTTTTTTGGCGGAGGCGTGGCCTGCGGGTGGTTTGCGCTGCTGCCTCAGGCCCTGACTACCGGCGAAGCCGTGCTTGTCACGCTGTATGTGCAGCTGTTTGCCGCCGGCATGTGTATTGGATTCAGTCTGCAGTCGTTGCGCGTGATTGTCGAACTGCGCCTGATGGCGCTGCTGATTCCGGTGACGGTTGCTGTGGGTTCGCTTGCCGGGGGCGCATTTGCCAGCGTGCTGCTGGATGATCTGTCGGTGCGCGATGCGCTGGCCGTCAGTGGCGGACTCAGCTATTACAGCCTGTCCAGCGTGCTTGTGACCCGTCTGGGCAATGCGGAGCTGGGATCAGTCACCCTGCTGGCCAACCTGTTGTGGGAGCTTCTGGCCCTGATTTTTACGCCCCTGATGCAACGCGCCATCGGGGCGCTTGGGCCGATTGCGGCAGGCGGCGCCGCGGCCATGGATACCTGTCTGCCCGTGATCGCACGCGAATGCGGCGAGCGGGCGGCCATTGTGGGCATGTTTTCGGGCGTATGCCTGACCATGGCGGTTCCGCTGCTGCTGTCGGCGCTGCTGGCCTGATCTGAAGAGCGCGTGTGCCAGCAGGGCTGGTCAAGAGGCAGGATGCTGTGCGCCAAAAAAGTGCCTTGCCGCCGCCCTGCCAAGAATTTCCCGTTGCCGTACTGCACAGCCGTTAGGGCAGGACAGTCTGCTGCACCAGGCAACGTTTCTCCAGGCCGCGCCGCGCACAGGGAACTGAAAGGCCGTCTCCGGCCGTTTGGGGCACAGCGGTTTTGCGATGACGGGCAGAGCGCCTTTTGCGGCGCTCACCTTTTACGGAGCCTTTGCCGCAAGCGGGCTGCCAGCATTTTTCCCGGCGTCCTGTGCGTCGTCCAGCAGGGGTTCCAGCGCATGGCGGGCGGCGTCAAGCCGCGCGTGCACGGGTGGCGTGGTATCCAGGCGATATTCCAGAATGGCCGGAGGAGCAAGCCGTGCGTCCTTCTTGTGCCGGCTCATGAAGGCGAGCAGCCGCTCGAGAGGAAACGCGGTCTGTTTTTCGCTCCAGCTGATCCGGATCCTGTCGGCAAAGATGTCTGCCCGCAGAGCCTGGGTCTTGCAGAGCAGCGCCTTGAGATCGAGCATGGAAATAAAGGTCTCCAGCTCTTCTGGCAGCCTGCCAAAACGATCGAGCAGCTCCATGCTCAGTTCGTGACGGGCGGCGGCGTCCGGCGCGGCTGACAGTCTCCTGTACCAGCGCAGGCGTTCGTGCCCGTCGGTGATGTAGGTTTCGGGAATATGGGCTGCGAGTCCGAGGTTGATTTCGGTCTCGGCAACGAGCGCGGCCCCCTCACCCTTGAGTCTGGCTACGGCTTCTTCAAGCATTTCAAGATACAGGTCAATGCCTACCCGGCCCATATGGCCGCTTTGCACTTCCCCGAGGATATTGCCCGCGCCGCGCAGGCGCAAATCTTCCATGGCCACCTGGAACCCGGCGCCCAGATAGTCCATGTCAAGGATGATGCGCAGACGCTCTTTGGCGTTTTTGGGCAGGTGTTCGAGATCGGAGACGACAAAAACCGCGTAGGCCTGCCTGTCGGAGCGTCCGACCCGGCCGCGCAGCTGGTAGAGCTGCCCAAGGCCGAACATGTGGGCCTGATCAACAATGAGCGTGTTGGCGCGGGGAAAGTCGAGGCCCGATTCCACAATGGCGGTACAGACCAGAATGTCCAGTTCGCCATGCCAGAACCGGTGCATGGTGTCTTCCAGCTCCCGTTCGGGCATCTGCCCGTGAGCCATGCCGACACGGGCGTCCGGAACAAGCTCTTTGACACCGGCTGTAACCTGGGCAAGGCCTTGAACCCGGTTGTGCACCCAGAAAACCTGCCCCTGCCGGTCCAGTTCGCGGCGCAGGATCTGACGCAGCGTATTGTTGTCACGCTCAATGAGCGCGGTAGCGACGGGCTTGCGTTCGGGCGGCGCTGTTTCGATGACGGACAGCTCGCGCACGCCCGAAATGGACAGCTGGAGTGTGCGGGGAATGGGTGTGGCCGTCAGCGTCAGCGCGTCCACGCTTTTTTTGAGCTGCTTCAGCTTTTCCTTGTGCCGCACGCCGAAACGCTGTTCCTCATCAAGAATGAGCAGGCCCAGGTTGGGCAGGGAAACGTCGTTTGAAAGCAGCCTGTGTGTGCCTATGAGAACGTCGATCTGGCCTGCTGCAGCGGCCTTGAGCACTTCCTTTTGTTTTTTGGGAGGCACAAACCGGCTGAGCAGGCCTACGTTGACGGCAAACCCTGAAAGGCGCGCCCGGAAGGTCTGATAATGCTGCTCCGCCAGCACTGTGGTGGGGCAGAGCAGGGCTACCTGGCGGCCTTCCGAGGCGGCGCGGAAGGCCGCGCGCAAGGCCACTTCCGTCTTGCCAAAGCCCACATCCCCGCAGATGAGCCTGTCCATGGGCTCGGGCCGTTCCATGTCGGCCAGCATGTCCTGGATGGCCCGGGCCTGATCGGGGGTTTCCTCAAAGCCGAACGTGGCTTCAAACTCCCTGTACAAATCGCCCACAGGGCCGTAGCGGAACCCTTTGGCAACCTTGCGCCAGGCATACATGTCCACAAGATCGGCGGCAATTTTTTCGATGGCCTTACGGGCTTTTTCCTTGCCCGCCTGCCAGGCCCCTCCGCCAAGCCGATCCAGCGGCGGCGTCAGTTCGCTGCCGCCCTTGTAGCGCTGGATGAGCGAAAGCCTGTCCACAGGAACGTATAGCCGGTCGTCACCGGCATAGTTGAGCAGCAGATAGTCGTTGGGCACGCCGCCCGGGCTCATGCGCAGCAGCCCGCCAAAGCGGCCAATGCCATAGTCGCGGTGCACAAGCAGTTCGCCAGGCGCGAGGTCGTCATAGTGCTCCAGCCCCTTGAAGGCGCCACTGGGCGTTTTGCGCCGCTGCGGCGCGTGCGGCTGGATGACGTCTTCGCCCAAAATCAAGGTGTCGTTCCAGGACAGATCCGCACCGCCCCGGAAAGAACTTTGCAGCGCATAGAGGCCCGGAACGCCGGGCGCCAGGCGCAGCGAGGGCACAAGGCCGTCCTGACTGGCCAGCTTGAGGAATTTGTCCCGGCTGCGCAGGCTGGAAAACGACAACAGGATCCGTTTTTTTTGCGCCTGCCAGGTTTTGACCGCCTGGACAAAGGTCTGCCAGGGGCGATCCTGATCGGAGGGAGCAGGAAACAACGTTGTGAATGAGGCAATCTCTCGCTCGGGCAGGTCCGTGCCTGTGGCCTCGATGCCAAGGCGGAGGGGCTCGGCATGGACCATGAGGCTGTGTGCACGCAGCGCGTCCAGGGTGTCGGGAGCGCGCAGGCAGAGCCGTGCGGGCAGATCGCGGAATTCTGCTTCCTTAAGGGCTTCGCGCCACTGCAGATCGGCCGAGGCCAGCGCGTCGCTGAGCTCCTGTCGGCCGGGCAGCAGCCAGACGGGATCCAAAGGCAGCCAGTCTTCAAGCAGGGTTGCGTTGCCAAAGGCCGCCCCTGGCAGCAGCCTGAGCGATCCTTGTTCCAGCAGATGGCGCATGCCGGAGCGCTCGTTTTCGCTGATCAGAGCCCGCTGGAACAGCGTATCCCAGTGATCGCGCAGGGCTTTTGCGTCGGCGGCAGTGCGGAAAAACGGGCTGACAGGCAGGAGCGTCGCTTCTGGCAGCGAGCGGAGCGAACGTTGCGTGGACGGATCAAATTCCCGGATGTCTTCAAGCAGATCGCCAAAAAAGTCGAGCCGCAGCGGTTTGGAAAAACCCGGCGGCAGAATGTCGAGAATGTCGCCACGCCGCGCGATTTCGCCAGGATTGGACACCATGGGCACGCGCTCGTATCCCCACTCCACGGCTTGTTCCAAAATCAGATCCGGAGACAGTTCTTCGCCTTTGCTCAGACGCAGCTCGCGTCCGTCAAACAGAGAAAGCGGCGGCAACCGCAGCAGAAGATTGTCTGCGGTCATCACCACGCCGCGCACAGGAAGCAGACGGGGGGTGCCGTCGGCGGCTGCCTCGTCGCGCCGTCCGTGGCGCAGAGCGTGCAACGTAGCCATGCGGTCTGCCCAGCCCAGCCGATCAGTGCTGCGGACGGTGCAGGGACCAAGACTTGCCCAGTCCCCAAATCCGTTGCGCGTGACGCCGCCGGAACCGGAAGACAGTTCGGGCGTCAGCAGCTGAATGAGTCCGCGAACAGCAAGCAGCTCTTCGCGCTGGCGCACGACGAGCACCACATTCCGGCCCCGGCGCAGCAGTTCCACGGCCAGCGCCGCCAGCGTGCCGAATCCGGCGCGGGAAAGCGTTTCGGTTCCTGGGCGTGGTTCAAGAAGCCGCTGGATCAGCGTTTCACAGGTGTTGGTCTGGGTGGTTGTCGAAGTCATGGCATGCAGTGGCAAAAGGTGAGCAGGACGGCGTTCCCCTGCAGACGCCCTGCCGGCGCAAGACCGGAGGTGGCTGAAAAAGGCGTTTTTCGGAGCCGCAGGCCGCACAGGAGGGTGAAGAAACGGGGTTACCCTATATCGAACGAGGGCACGAAGCAACCATACTGGACAAAACGCCGCCCGGCGCCGCTCTGCTGTATCTGGCGGGCTCCATGGGCGTGCCCCGGCGGCATGGGAGGCAGGCCGCTCTGACAGCTGCGGCGTGCATCCCTGCCACGGTAAAGGATCCGGGTGTTCATTGCAGCCGGGGCATTTTGGGGGGATGCGGGCTGTTGGAACAACCTGTACGCGCAGCGTTCCCCGGCCCTGTGCCTTTTTGGGGCGCAGAGCCTTGTTGCGCAGATCTTTCAGACCGTTGCCGGGCGCGTGTGCGGAAAAGGCGTGTGACTTCCCCGCCGCAGGAAAAAGAAAGCCGGCGGACGCTGAAGCCGTGACGCCGCATGTGTCGCCCTGCTTCAAAAAGGCCGGCAACGTCACAGCCCCCGCAGGGAGCATTCAGGCACAGGTGCGCGCGGACAGCGTTAGTCTGCCTTGGGCGAGCTTGAATCCTCGTCTTTTGCGGGAGGTGCGAACAGCGCACCAAGCTGGGAGCCTCTGAAGATGATTGCAGTGGCCGTTTTATCTGCCAATTCTCCAACATCCATCAGTTTTTCAAGAAAAGCCAGCACTTCCTGCCGGCGCTCCTCCGAAGACCACTTGAAATCTTCTTCCATCTCGCCCGAGCGCATGTATTCTTCCAGCGCTTCGAGATACTTCATGTTCAGCGCGGCCATATCGACTCCTTGCATAATCATGGGGAACTCATGTGGCCCCTGTTACAGTTGGCAAAAAGGAGGTGCTCTGTGTCAAAAAAAAGTTTTTTTATCGGGCAGTTCCGGCTGTTGTGGCGTTTTTTGGGCTTTTTTCAGCCTCCGGGAATGCGCCTGCTGCACGCCATGGTGGCGGCGCTGGCCATCACGCAGTATCTCACCGGCCTTGGAGCGCACGCCGGCTCTGCGTACAAAGGCGTGCTGAGCGCTCTTTGCACAGACTGGCACATCATCGCAGGGCTGTCCTTGTTTGCTCTGGTGCAGGCGCTTGCCTTCAGCAGCCTGCAACACCGCGGATTGAGGGTGCTGTTTCCCTACCTGTGGGGAGACATTGCCCGCCTCAAAGAGGACCTTGCCGCCACGCTTCGCGGAAAACTCGTACCGCCAAAACCAGGTGGCCTTGCTGCCTGCGTGCAGGGGCTGGGACTTGGCGCGCTGCTTTTGGCCGTTTATTCAGGCTTAGCCTGGTTTGTGGCATGGCTGTTTGACTTGCCCGTACGCAGGCCTTTGATCGAGCTGCATAAAACGCTGGTTCCTCTTGTAGGGCTCTATGCGCTGGGCCATGGCGGCATGGCGCTGACCCACTTTGTGATCTGGCAGCGCAAAATGAACAATGCCGCATCCCGCACCTGACGACAGGGCGCGATCCCTTTTGAGCCACCTTGCCGCTGCCCGGACAGGGCGCGACCGTGCCCGGGGAGGACCGCCTCCATTTGGGCGCCGCCTGCAGGGGAAGGCTGCCTGACAGGCACAAGCTCTGAGGCGCGGCAAATGCGACGGCCTGCCGTGCGCCGTTGCCTGCCATGCAGGACTCCATCTTCAGGCCGGCGGCCCGGAAGGATAGGCCGCGGGGCTGGCCGGAAGGCGTCAGGCCCAGCGGGTGACGGCAGGCACGGGAAGGTTGTGCAGCGCAGTGGCAAGCTCTTCTGGCGAGGCCGTGGCAGCGCCGACACGCGCCACCACAAGGCCGGCGGCATAGTTTGCCAGCATGCAGGAGGCGAGCAGTTCCTGTCCTGCGGCCAGTCCCAGTGCGAGCGTGGCAATGACGGTGTCGCCTGCGCCGGTGACGTCAAAGACATCGCGCGCCACGGTGGGGATATGCCAGACCTCATCGGGAGAGACAAACAGGGCCATGCCATCCGGCCCCAGGGTGGTCAGCAGATGAGGGCTGGCTGTTCTGGCCAGAATGGCGCGGCCGGCAGCAAGAATTTCTTCCTTGTTGCCGGCGGGCATGCCGGAACATTCGCCAGTTTCCTTGGCGTTGGGGGTCAGCAGTGTGACGCCGGTATAACAGGCCACATTGGCCGGCTTGGGGTCGACAAGAATGATCGGATGCGCGTGCTGGAGCGCAAGACGCCGGTGCAGTTCGTTCATGAACGGCTCGGACATGAACCCCTTGGCGTAATCCGAAAGAATGATCACGTCGTGTGTGGCAAGGTGCGGTTCGAGGATTGCCAGCAGAGCGTTGCGCTCCTCGGGCGTAAACGGAGAAGCGTCTTCGCGGTCAAGGCGCAGCATCTGCTGTCTGCGGGCAAGGACCCGCGTCTTGATGGTCGTAGGACGGCGCGGCGAAATGGACAGATCGTGAGCGATGGCGTGCTGTGCAAGCACGGAGCGGAGCTTGCTGGCTTCGGGATCGCAGCCGATCTGCCCAATCAGTGTCGGATGCCCGCCCAGCGCGATGATGTTGCGGGCCACGTTGCCTGCTCCGCCAAGAACAAGTTCTTCGTCCATGACGCGGACAACAGGAACCGGCGCTTCTGGAGACAGCCGTTCTGCGTCTCCTGTCAGATAGGTGTCGAGCATGACGTCGCCCACAACGAGGACGCGCTTGCCTGCAAGCTGCGGGACAACGGATATCAGGTCTGAGGGTTGCGGTACCATGCTGCCTCCCAGAAAACGGCATGTTAGACTGCAATACGGGTATTGCAATGTTGAACGTGTAATCAGCTCAAACGGGCGCGCCGTTCAGCACAACAGGGACGCAGGCATGCCCGGGTAACGCGCCGGAAGGTTTGTGGCAAGGCACACCTGTATGTGCCGGATAGCCGCAGACAGCAAGGTGTCAGTGCCGTGCAGTGCGGCATCCTGAACGTTGCAGGGCCCTGTTGCCGGTACAGGCATTGCCTGCGCCTGAGCAAGCGGCAGAACAGCTGTTGCAGGCGCCGCACAAAAACCGCGCTGCCTGTATGCCGCAGGCGCAACACGCGCAAGAGACCCGCCTCGTTGCCTCGGGCGTAAAATCGTGCTGCCGCCAGAGGGCTTCAGGAAGCAAAGGTCCTTCAGCGCTCCGGGAAGTTCCGTGGTCCCCTGCCAAGCTGCACTCTGGCGGACCCGCCGCAGGCGCGGGCAGATCCAGACTGCCAGGAGACGCTTGACCGTCAATGCCACAGAGTGCGTGTTATTGCTGTGTAGCCTTCAGAAGGCGGCGCGGTCAAGCGCGGCAAACAGAGGCGCCCCGGTTTGCCGGGATGACAGCTAAAAATCAAAAAGTTCCCAGAACGAACTGGCGTGCTGCGGTTCTTCCTTGTTTTGCGCGGGCGTGTTCTGAGGAGCCTTGTTTTCTGCCGGCGTGGGCTTGGCCGCGGCACTGGTGCCAGGCTGTTGCGCCTTAACAGCCCCGGACGCAGGAACATTTTGGGGAGCAGCCTTACCCGCAGGGCCGGCCTGTGCCGGAGACTGCCCTTTGACAGCCTGCTGAATCCGGGAAGGCACGTCAGACGGCTCCTTTAACGTCTGTTCCGGCGAGCCCTTTTGCTGTTTGATGGCAGAAGCGGCGGGATCTGTCTTTGTTGAGCCATGAGAGGCAGACACGGCGCTCTGAATTTTATCGGCAGAGCGTTGAGTCAGAGGCAGGGTTTGCGTCTCACCTGCCGGTGCGGTGGCGCTGGCAGACGGGACTGGGGCAGGGGCCGCGCCCTGAACCGGGGAGAGCTGCCCGTTCAGAGGCTGAGGCTGCGAGGCTGCGGGGCTGCCGGAAGCGCCGGGAGCCTGCGGGAGCGTTTCCGGCTTGGCAGGCGCGGCCACGGGAGACGTCGGGGCCGGATCCCAGGTTATGGGAATCCGGTTCGGAGCGCCTGAGGGCGACTGGGATCCGGAAGGCGCTGGCCCACCAGTATTGCCCGTGCCGTTTTGGTTGTTGGCGGGCAGGGGGACGGCGGGCGCAGGCGTGGCGCTGTCGCGTTGCAACGGAATAACGACTTCCGTGGAAGACGCTGCCGGGGACGCTGCGGCTTTTGAGGGGACGGAGGGCGCTGTCTGCGTCTGTGGCACGTCGTCGGAGCCGTCATCAGCCGGGAACTGGTGCGGCAGCGCCTGGTCCTCGGGAGAAGGCGCGGCAACCGGCGCAATTTGGGGCTTAAGGCCAGACAGCGGCGGCTTGCCCATGTACTCGCTGAGCGTCACAAAACGGCACTGACTTGCTTCAAGGTAGTCAATGAGCACAGGCAGAGCCTTGATTGTCCGCAGATGCGTGTCATGAAACAGAAAGACGCCGCGCGTAGGCCTGTCGTGCCCGCGCCGTGACGACATGCCGTCGATGGAAAGCGTGTGACGCCAGTCGTTGGTGTCGACGGACCAGAGAACAACGTCAAGGTTCAGATCTTCAGCCACGCGCAGTGTCGCGCTGTTGAAGCTGCCGTATGGCGGACGCAGAAAGCGGCCTTCCACGCCCAGTTTGTGGAACAGGGCCTGAACCGCAGCGATTTCCTCGCGCTGCTTCTCTTCAGACAGGCGGGACAGTTTGGGGTGGGAATAGCTGTGGTTAGCCACTTCATGGCCTTCGGCAACGATGCGCCGGACCAGATCCGGCCGGCTGCGCACCTTGGATCCAAGCAGGAAAAAGGTGGCTTTGATACCCCGTTCGCGCAGCAGTTGCAGCAGCTGCGGCGTGTACCGGGTAGGGCCGTCGTCGAACGTCAGGGCGCAGAGTTGATGCTTCTGGCCAAGGTATTCAAGAGTATTGGCGGTGATGAAGTTGGACTGCGAAGGCCCGGGGGCCGGGATGGCCGGGAGAGAGGCCCGGGGGCGTTTCTGAGGGCGTTGAGCCCGGACAGCCGGTTTGTTCCGAGGCGTTGCGGGAACTGCTTTGGGAGTGGTGGGCCGGGCTTTGTTCTGCGAGGAAGAAACGCGGGGGGCCTGCGTGGAGGTTGCCTGTGTGTGTTTCTCAGGTGCAGCGGTGGTGGTTGTCGGCAGGGGGTGCCTGTCCGGGGTCTGCGCGTCCTGGGCGCAGGCTCCACAGAGCAGAACGCACAGTAAGGCTGGCAGCAGCGGATGCCGGGGCGCCAGACGTGTACGGAACAAGTCAAACAAAAGCATCATGGCCGGAGTTCCTGTAACTAACCTTCTAACAACGTGTTTGAGAAGATGTCATGCTCAACCGTTGCACAATGGGGGAAAGCCGCTTTCCCCGCGGGTGGACGCAGACGTCTGCCTTTGACTCAGCTGGAGCGGGGCCCCTCTGGGGAACGCGCCGCAATGGTCAGACAGTTGATTATCAGTGCCCGTCTGACTCTCAGTGTGTCCATCCCGGGGTGCTTTGGCAGGCAGGGTTCCTATAGTGCGTTCTGCGTAGGAAAGCTATCCCCTTGGACACAAAATTTTAGCCTGAAAATTTTCTCTCACGCCGGGCTGACGGCCACTTGCGCAGCCCGGCGGAATGCAGGCTGTATTGGGCGGCTGGAGAGGTGCCGGCGTTGTTTTATGGCTTCAGCCTGCGGTGATCTGACGGAAGACATGCGGCGTCCACGCCGGAACCGAGGCGGCTTCACGAGAAAAAGGGCAGAAAAAACAGCTCCGGCAAACAAGTGCCATGGCCGGAGCGTAATCCCGTGGATCCGCCTGGCTCACCAGGCGGGAGAGGCAGGTGCAGAGCCTGCCGCGTACAAACCGGAGGGCACGGCAGTGTTGTGCCCGGGCCCATGGCGCAGAAAAACAGTGCGTGTTGGAATACGCGGGCGCCGCTGTATCACCGGCAAAGGTTGCTGCGGCAGCGCCTGGGGCGGCAACAGCACAGCGGAAGACCCGCGTGCGGCAGTCCGCTCAGGCAGGCTCGCGAAGTGTGAACAGCGACGCGCATTCCACATGCTGGGTTTGCGGGAAGAGATCCACAGGGCGCGCGCTTTTCAGCACATAGTCCGGGGCAAGGCGCTGGGCGTCCCTGGCCAGTGTGGCCGGATTGCACGAAATGTAGGCAAGACGCCGCGGCCGCAGCTGTAGAATGCCCTCACAAACCTGTTTGGAAAGGCCGGCTCTTGGCGGGTCAACAACCACGACGGTTTCGGCCTGCCGGTTTTGCGGCCGCAGGCTGGCAAACGCTTGTGCGGCGTCGGCCGCTTCAAACCGGCAGTGAGCAAACGCGGCATGCCGGGCATTTTCGATGGCCAGGGCTACGGCCGCGGGCGTTTCTTCAACGCCAAGCACGCTGTCGGCCAGCGGAGCGAGGAACAGCCCGATACCGCCTACGCCGCAGTAAAGATCCAGCAGGCAGGACGCCCGCACTGCGGTGAGCTGCCGCGCAGCTTCGCCATAAAGGCATTCTGCCGCAAGGGTATTGACCTGAAAGAACGACCGGTGATCAAAGCGCAATGCCAGAGGAGGCGTGGGGCCAAACACGTCAGGGGGCCGGTGCAGCGTTTCGCACAGGGTGCCGTCGCCTGTTTGAAACAGGGTTTTTTCGCCCTGGGTAATGTCGGCAGGCGACGAACGGAGTGAAAGCACAACGCCTGTGAGCGCCGGGCAGGCAGCTGTGAGCGCGTCGGCCAGCGGCGGCCCCAGACGCACGGCGGACTGCCTGCCACAAGGATGGGGCGCAACGAGACATTCGGCCAGGTATTTCCCGTCCCGGTTGCGCCGGACGACGAACGCACGCCAGAAGCCTGTGCGAAGAGCGCTGTCATAGGCAGGAAGCCGCGTCTTTTGGGCAAATTGCCGCATGGCTTCAAGCAGTTGCATGGTGGCGGGCGTCTGCATAAGACATGCGTGCAGATCAACGACAGCATGGGAGCGGCGGCCGCGCTGGCCCAGTGTCACGTTGCCCTGCGTCCCGGTTCCAAAGGCAAAGGCCATCTTGTTGCGGTATCCCCATGTTTCCGGCGAAGGCAGAATGGGCAGCACAGGCGGATTGGCAATGTGCCCCAGCCTGGTCAGCGCATCCTCAACGACGCGCTGCTTCCAGAACAGCTGGCGATCGTAGGGGAGCGTCTGCCAGGGGCAGCCGCCGCAGACAGCTGCATGAGGGCAGGGTGCCGGGCGCTCGTCGGGGCTGGGTTCGAGAACTTCTTCGACAAGGGCTTCGGCAAGACGTTTGCGCAGCGTGAGCAGACGCGCGCGGACAAGTTGCCCCGGCAGGGCCCGTTCCATAAATACGGCCAATCCGTTACTGCGGGCGACGCCCCGCCCGTCCGAGGCCAGCGACGCCACGCGCAAGGTCAGTTCCTGACCTGGCAGAAGAGGGGAAAAAGCGCAAGAAGTGTCTGTCACGAGCAGAGTTTTCCTGTAACATGGGTTACGTTTCTTGACAGCGGCCAAGAAAGCATTCTACAAAATACCCGCGCCAAAGCGAAGGCGTGTCCATTTCGCAAACCCCTGTCACCGCGCTAAGGAGATCGATCATGCTGCAGGAACTTGTTGCCAACGCCATGCACTCTTCCACTGCCGGCTTCGTGGGCGTTACCCTGATTTTTGCGTATTTTGTGCTGATTTTCTGTACGGCCTGTTATCGCATCGTCAAAGGCGAGCACATGGGACACTAGGTTCGCGTCCCGGCGTCTGTGCCATGCGGGATGCTTTGCGGGGTCGCCGCGCATGGGCGCGGCGTTCTCCACGCTGTTCCCGCAGGGAATTGCGGTCCCCCTGGGGGCGGATGGCTTCCAGTGGGACTTTACTTGTTTCCTTGCAGAATGCAAGGCTTTTTTGTTACGTCTCCATGGAGGAATCATGGACTTACTGCCTGTTCGTCGCGCGTTATTGAGCGTAACCCATAAGAACGGCCTTGCGGAGCTGGCCCGTTTTCTGCACGAAGGTGGTGTGGAACTCGTGTCGACCGGTGGCACGCTGAAAGCGCTTGCTGCCGAAGGGCTCCCTGTGACGGCCGTTTCGGACGTCACCGGGTTCCCGGAAATTCTTGACGGCAGGGTGAAGACGCTTCATCCGTTCATCCACGGCGGCATCCTTGCCGACAAGGACAATCCTGCCCACATGCAGACGCTGGCGGAAAAAGGGATCAAGCCGTTTGATCTTGTCTGCGTCAATTTGTATGACTTTGAGAGCGCGCTGGCCAAAGGTCTGAAACCTCGTGCCGCCATTGAGGAAATCGACATCGGCGGCCCCTGCCTGCTGCGCGCCACAGCCAAAAATTTTCACAGCATGCTGGTATTGCCGGATCCTTCCTTCTATAAAGAAGCCATGGATGAAATGAAGGCCAGCGGCATGCGTGTGTCGCTTGCCTTCAGACAGCGCATGGCGGCGCAGACGTTTGCCCGCACATCCAAGTATGACGCCATGATCGCCACCTATCTGGAAAACAATCCCGCGAGCGGCGAATGACGGAAGCAATGGCTCCTGAAACCGTGAGGCCGGATACGGCACTGTCTGTACGCGGCGCATCCGCAAAAGGCTGGCTTGAAGTCGTATGCGGGGTGGTGTGGCGCGGAGAGCGCTTTCTGGCCTCACGCCGGGCCGCGCATCAGCCGCATGCGGGCTGGTGGGAGTTCCCTGGTGGAAAAATCGAACCGGGGGAGACGGCAGGCCAGGCGCTTGCGCGGGAATTGCGCGAAGAGCTGGGTGTTGACATCGTCTCTCCGGTTTTCTGGAGAAGTGTGGAGCATGTTTATCCTGACAAGCAGGTACGGCTCCATGTGTTTTTTGTTGACGGCACAGTGGGCGAACCCAGTCCCATTGAAGGCCAGACAGTCCGCTGGGTGACCCCTGAGGAAGCGCTTGCGCTGGGGTTTCTTCCGGCGGATCTGGTCTTGTTGCAGGATTTGGCTGAACATCACAGCAAAGGCGGCATGCTATGTATATCGTAACGGGCGGCGCGGGATTCATCGGCAGCGCCATGGTCTGGCAGCTCAATCAGATGGGCATTGACGACATCCTTGTGGTCGACAACCTGGCCAGTACGGAAAAATGGCGCAATCTTGTCAACCGGCGCTATCGCGACTACATGCACCGCGACGAATTTTTGCAGCGCATCAATGACGGGCGTCTCGGCCTGCCGCGGTTGCAGGGCGTCATTCATCTGGGAGCCTGCTCCTCGACGACCGAACGCGATGCCGATTTTTTGATGCGCAACAACTTCCATTACAGCCAGAGCGTCTGCCGCTATGCGCTTGAGCACGGCGCCCGGTTCATCAATGCAAGCAGCGCCGCCACCTACGGTGACGGGACGCAGGGTTTTTCTGACAGCCTGCCGACAACGTTGTCGCTCAAGCCGCTGAACATGTACGGGTATTCAAAACAGCTGTTCGATCTCTGGGCGCACCGGGAACACCTTCTGGACAGTCTCGTCAGTGTCAAGTTCTTTAATGTTTACGGACCGAACGAATACCACAAGGGCGATATGCGCAGTGTTGTCTGCAAGGCCACGGAGCAGATTCTTGCCACAGGCCGCATGGGGCTTTTTGCCTCTGACAGGCCGGAATATCCTGACGGGGGACAGCTGCGCGACTTCGTATATGTCAAGGACGTTGTCGCAGTGCTCTACTGGTTCCTCGAACATCCGGAGATCAGCGGCATCCGCAATCTTGGTTCCGGACAGGCGCGCACCTGGAACGATCTGGTCAAGGCCGTATTCGCGGCGATGGATCGCCCCGCACAGATTGACTACATCCCCATGCCTGCGCATCTTGCCGGCAAGTATCAGTATTTTACAGAGGCAGACATGAGCTGGCTGGCTACCTCCCAGTGCCCTGTGACCTTCCACTCCCTGGAAGACGGCGTCCGCGATTATGTTAAGGGGTATCTGCTGGCCGAGGATCGCTATCTGTAGGGCGGTGGTCTCTTTTGCGCCGGGGCTCTTGCGCTGCCCTGTTCCATAAGGCCTCTGCGTTTGCGTACAATTCCGCTCTGGCCGAATGACGCCGGAGCTGTCCGGCAAAGTCGTTTCGGGTGTATTCGGGAGAATGTCCTTTTGCGGCCGTCTGACGGCGTGCCGTTTTTACAGTCCTCAGTGCCCCCCTGGCGCGCAGCACAGAACGGTTGATGGCGGCTGTGCGGCAGGGGGCTGTTTTTATAACCTGTTTTAAGGAGGGAGAACCCATGTATTCCATGCGTCGCACAGATCGCCAGATAAGCAGGGAAGAGGCCATGGAGCTGTTGAAGCGTGCCGAATATGGCGTGCTTTCCACAGTAGGGCCCGATGGCGAGGCGTATGGCGTGCCGTTGACCTTTGCACTGGACGAAGAGAGCGGAACGCTGCTTTTCCACTGTGCCACGGCCGGCCGCAAGCTTGATTGCCTGCGGGCGCACCCACGGGCCCAGTTTGTGGTTGTAGCCGACACCAAAGTGCTCCCTGACGTCTTTTCCATCGAGTACACGTCTGCCATGGTCGAAGGCACGGTTGAAATCTTGGATGATCCTGACGTCAAGAAAAAGAGCGCCGTGAAGATTGCAGCCAAGTACTCTGATAAGGACGCTTCAGCGTACGCGGCAAGTGCGGTGGACAAGTATCTTATTCTGCGCATGACTGTGGCAGCGGTCAGCGGCAAACGCCTGTGCCGTTCCTAGAATCCTATTTCCTTTGCCGGTTTCCAAAGACAGCGGGCTGCCCGGCGCAGAGGGCATCTGCAGCGGGCCAGCCCCCAACCGGCAGATCCGGGCTGGCGTACAAGCCTGCCTGATCTGCCGGTCAGCCCGGCAGCACGCGACGTCCTGCGTGTGAGGGGCAACGCTTACGCCGGCGTGGATCTCACTTAGAGCCGTTTTTCAGAAACCAGGCCGCAATACCGCATCAATCCCGCCGACGGTTTTCCCGGCCGGAATATGGAGGCCGGACAGCGCCTGCACCGCCCGTTGCCAGGCAGCTTGCAGCCCCGCACAGCCTGCAGTGAGAGGACTGCCCGTGGGGGAGCCTTCTTTGATTTGCTGGACAATCTTCCTTCTTTTTGCCGTTCAGAATGCCTCTGCGGTCAGCCCCGGTGCGCAGAAGGTGAAGCAGCGTGCGCAACGAAAGCACGGCAGTCTTAAAACGGCAGTGCCGTGTGCTGCTGCGCCGTTGTGATAGACAAGGCGGGGCCAGCCGTTCAGCGTGATTTGGCGCTGTGTTATATGATCATCTAAATTACCTCTGTAGACAGCCTGTGTTTTGGGAGGCAGCCAGGCAGCAGGCCGGACGCTGCTGGAAGTGGCGTGTGGTGCGGCTGTAAAAGAAGAGGCAGCAGCGCGCACGCTTTGTGCTGACGTGACAGCGTGCGCATTCTGCACAGTGCATTTGCGCTCCCGTGGTGAGGTGGCTGGCCGTAATGTGACGTCTGGGCGGTATTTCGGGCGGAAAACTGCGACGCTGGAGCGCAGCCGGATCCTTTGCGGCCGGGTTGCCGGAGGAAGCAGCCGTATTGCCTGGGAGAGGCCGCCATTGAGGCCGTGGATCACTCCGGAACGGAGGACGGCGCGGTACCAGGCGCCCGGGACTGAAGGGAGCGTCCGGCGCGCAGTTTCGGTTGTTTTGTGTCCGGCCGGTTTTGTGGCTTGAATCCCGGGCGCGAATGTGGCATGCCGGTATGCACTTTCCTTTAACCGTTCTTGCAAGGAGCCGGAGCATGGCGGAGTTATGGCACCTCCACGGGCATGGCCTGCCTCAGTTTTTTCATCGTCCCAGCCGTCGTCCCGATGCCTGGACAATGCTGGCGCTGTTATATCTTGTGGTGTGCACACTGGGGATTTTGTACGCGCCGCAACCGTTACTCAACGTGCTTGGCGCAGAGTTTGGCACAAGCAAGACCACGACAGCGCTCGCAGTCACATGCGGCATGTTTCCTCTGGCGGTTGCGCCGCTGCTGTATGGGCCGCTTGTCAGCATGATTCCTGCCCGGCGCCTGCTCCTTTTTGCAACCCTGCTGCTGGCGGCCACGGGCGTTGGCCTGTATCTGACCCGCTCGTTTGCGTTGCTGCTGGTTTTCCGCGTTGTGCAGGGGATGCTTGTGCCGGTCATGATGACAGCCATCATGGCGCACATTTCGCGCCAGTGTCAGGGGGCCGAACTTCAGCGCGCCCTGGCTGTATATATCGGATGCACGGTGTTAGGGGGCTTTTTGGGCCGCGCGGGATCCGGCGCGCTGTCATCGCTGGTCGACTGGCGGTTTTCTCTGCTGGTTATGGCGATTCTGCCACTGCTCGCACTGCCGGCACTGTTTAAGATGTCTGTAGAGCGCGGCGCGGGAGGCCGCTGGCATCCGTTCCGGGAATATCTCGCGGGACTGCGTGATCCCGGTGTAGGAAGCGTAGTGCTCGTTGAAGCGTTGATGTTCTTTGTGTTTGGAGGCATCAGCAACTTCCTGCCGTTCAGAATGGCGGAGCTGGGGCAGGGCGAGGTTGAGTTCGTGCTTGGGCTCATGTACACAGGGTATCTGCTTGGCGCAGTTGTGGCCTTCAACTCCCGCAGGCTGACCAGCTGGTTTGGCGGACCGGTCCATTTGATGCTTGCCGGGCTGGCCTGCTATCTGCCGATGCTGCTGCTCATGGCGGTTCCAAGCAGTATTGCCTTGTTTGTGGGCATGAGCGTCATCTGCCTTGGTCAGTTTACCGCGCATTCCAATGCCCCGGGGCTTGTGAACCGCCTGAGCACCCTTGACAAGGGCATGATTAACGGACTCTACCTGACGTGTTATTACAGCGGCGGTTCGCTGGGATCGTGGCTGCCAGGCTATGTGTTCCATGACTATGGCTGGAATGCCTGCCTGCTGCTGTTTGCCGCACTGATTGTGGTGGCAATGGGCCTGGTCTGGCGGCTGAACAGACAGCAGCTTATTTGAGCGTTTAGGACAGCAGGCGGCTGCGCACGCCAGTGGAATACACCGTCGGATGCCGGCGCGGATGCCGCTGCCTTGCTGGCCGTGCAGGGCGGCCGTGGCCGTCATGCGCTGGAATGCACGGCAGCCATTGTGATTTTGCCGGGGTGCACGCATTGCATGTGATGCAAGTTGTGCGCGGCACTGACTGCGTTGTACGGATGACGGGTTGTATTTACTTTGCGGAAGGAGGGAACATCATCATGCGCGAGCTGACCGAACGGGTTGAGGCGTTCTTGCAGAACTGTCTGCGTGATCTGGAAATGCCGGAGCGCCTGCGTGAGGCCATGAACTACAGTTTGCTTGCCGGAGGCAAGCGCCTGCGCCCCGTGTTGTGCCTGCTGTGTGCTGGGGTGGTCGCCCCGGAGACGGAGCGCGAGACAGTACAGGCAAAAACCATGCCGTTTGCCGCAGGGCTTGAAATGATCCATACCTATTCGCTCATTCATGACGATTTGCCGGCCATGGACGACGACGATCTGCGCCGTGGCCGTCCTTCCTGCCACAAGGCGTTTGATGAAGCTACGGCCATCCTTGCCGGTGATGCGCTGCTTACGGATGCGTTTGCGTTCATGTGTGAAGCAGGACTGTCCGGAGGACTTGCTGCGGATCGCGTGCTGCGGGCTGTTTCGGTTGTTGCCGCCGGGGCCGGCGGGCGCGGCATGGTGGGCGGGCAGGTGCTCGACATGGCCTGCACAGGGCTGGGCAGCGCACCGGTCAAGGGGGATCCTGCGCTCCTTTCCCAGCTTACAGCCATGCAGGCGCTCAAAACCGGCGCTCTGTTTTGCGCGGCGTGCGTCAGCGGCGGCATTTTGGGGGGTGGCAGCAAGGAGCAGCTCGCGGCACTGCGCACCTATGCCGAAGGGCTGGGGGCGGCCTTTCAGATTGTGGACGACATCCTCGACGTCACGCAGGATTCCTCCACACTGGGCAAGCCTGCAGGGAGCGATGCCGAACAGGGCAAGCTGACCTGGCCTGCGCTGACGTCGCTGGAAGCCAGCCGCGAGCGGGCCGCGGTGGAAGCCGGCAAGGCTGTTGATGCGCTGGCGTCGTTTTCCGGAAAGGAGGCCGATACGCTGCGCGGGCTTGCAACGAAGCTTTTGCACAGAGTTGCCTAAGGCACACTGAAACGCCGCCCTTGGTGCGGCGGACGGCGTTTTAAAGGCACCCGGGCGTGGGGAGCAGCATGCGCGTTTCGATTTGAACTGCCGGTTGTTGACGGGCGCTGTTCTTAAGCGGCGTGCGCCGGCAGGCACGTTCACGGCCGGTGCATGGCAACAGAGAACGGCTTGTCGTGTCCGGCAGGATACCGACACAGGCCGTGGGCGAATACGAACCTGCACTACGGGCATGAAGAACGGAAGGCACAGAGAGCAGAATGGGGGATGTACAGCATGGGGGTTCTGTCATGGCGCCGGATGGATGGACTTGCCGTGCGTTGCCAGCGAAATGAAATAGGCGTATACGAGTTCGTTATGCTTGTTTTGGAAAAAGGTAAGGCGTCATGAGCGAGTCCACTCCAGCATCCCTTTTATCCCGCATCAGACGGCCATCTGACGTGGCCGGCTTGAGTTCAGGAGAAAAAGTGCAGCTTGCCCAGGAGCTGCGTGACACAATCATCAGAACGGTCTCTGCCAACGGGGGCCATCTTGCGCCCTCGCTGGGCGTGGTGGAACTGACGCTGGCGTTGCTGTCGGTGTTTGATCCTCGTCATGATCGCCTGGTGTGGGATGTGGGGCATCAGGCATACGCTTGGAAACTGCTGACAGGCCGGGCTGCACAGTTCGGCACGCTGCGCCGCCTGGGAGGGCTGAGCGGTTTTCCGCGCCGGGAAGAAAGCGAGTATGATCATTTTGGCGTCGGCCATTCTTCCACGTCCATTTCGGCGGCGCTGGGCATGGCCATGGCCCGGGATCTTTCGCCGGATCCGGTTGTGCGGGCCAGCCATGTGCTGGCTGTCATTGGCGATGGCGCCCTGACGGCAGGCATGGCCTTTGAGGGGCTTAACCAGGCCGGGGCCATGGGGCGGCGGCTGATTGTGGTCTTGAACGATAACGAAATGTCCATTTCGCGCAACGTCGGGGCCTTGTCGCTGTTTTTGAGCCGCAACATGGAGCGGGGCTGGGCGCGGCGTTTGCGGCGCGAAGTCAAGGACTGGCTGCGTTCGATCCCCGGCATTGGCGAAGAGATGGCCGAATACGCCCATCGGACGCACCGCAGCCTGAAAACGGCCTTTACTCCCGGCATGTTGTTTGAGGCTTTTCGCTTCAATTATATCGGGCCTGTCAACGGGCACGACATTGAAGAGCTTGAAAAGCACCTGCGCATGGCGGCTTCCATCGACGATCAGCCTGTATTGCTGCATGTACTGACCAAAAAAGGCCGTGGCTATCTGCATGCTGAAGCCGATCCTGCCCGTTTTCACGGCCTTGGACGCTTTGATTTGCAGAGTGGCGAGCCGTTGCCGGGCAAGCCGTCCGCCGGTCCTGCCTGGACTGACGTATTTGGCCGCACGCTTTGCGAACTGGCCGAGCGTGACAGGCGCGTGGTGGCCATTACCGCCGCCATGGCCGCAGGCACGGGAACGGCCGGCATACGGCAACGCTTTCCTGAACGTTTTGTCGACGTAGGTATTTGTGAACAGCACGCCATCACGTTTGCTGCCGGTTTGGCCACACAGGGACTGCGGCCGTTTGTGGCGCTGTATTCGACCTTTGCGCAGCGGGCGTATGATCAGATTGAACATGACGTTTGCCTGCAAAATTTTCCGGTGACGCTGTGTCTTGACCGGGCCGGACTTGTCGGAGAGGACGGTTCAACACACCATGGCGTTTTTGATATCGCCTTTCTGCGGCATATCCCTAATATGACACTTGTGGCGCCGCGTAACGGTGCGGAACTTGAGCGCATTTTGCACATGGCGCTGAACTGGAACGGCCCCCTGTCCATCAGGTATCCTCGAGGCAAGGGCCCCGCTGTGGTTCTGTCGGAAGAAGGCGTCTCCCCCCAGCCCCATGCGCTGGCAGAGGGGGATGTGCTGTACGGTTCCGCGCAAGGCGGCGACGTGCTGCTTCTTGCCGTGGGCAGCATGGTCCAGCCGGCGCTGGAAGCCGCCGAGGCCCTGGGGCAGGAGGGGATCCAGGTGACGGTTTTTGACCCGTGGTGGATCAAGCCGCTTCCCGAAAAACAACTGCTTGATCTGGCTTCTCGTTTCCCCCTGCTGGTGACGGTGGAAGAAGGCGTGCTGGCCGGAGGCTTTGGGTCGGCCGTGGAAGAGGTGCTGGATGCTCATGACGTGCTGCAGGGCCGCCGTCTGCGGCGTATCGGTATCCCTGACAGTTTTGTTGAGCATGGGGCGCAGGATGAATTGCGCCACTTGAGCGGGCTTGACGCGGAGGGCATTGCCCGCGTGATCCGCGATCTGCACAGCATGCCTGCGCCTGGTCAGAGTACTGAGACACCGTCTTTGCACGCGGGCGATTGATCTTCTGGATTTTCCCGTGACCAATCGGGGACGCTGCCTTCCACGGACATGTTGAGAACTGCGTTTCTGCAATGTTCTGCCGCCCCTGCACGTCATGCCCATGAGAGCATGTACGGTGGAGCGGCCCTTTTACCGGCAATGTCCGCGCGGTGTGCGCGTTGAACGCGTTCACGCGGCAGGACGGCGTCCGACTGCACGGGGGGGCGGTTGGGCGCCTGCCGGTTTGAATCCGGTTTGCGGGAGGGGAACGCCGTTCTGGCGAGTGGCAAGCCTGGGGGCGCGTTTTTCAAAGCGGGAGAAAGCGTGTTGCGCCCGCGCGCAGGAAAGGACGCCGTTGAAAAGGGCAGAGCAAGCCGCGACAGCGCGTTTTGCGTGCGAGTGTGCCATGCGTGAGGTGCCAGACTGCTGCCGTGCACGGCGATTGCCCGATATTGCCGGAGAGGACGGATGTTTTTGGGGGAATATGCGTTTTGGGCGTTGCAGCCGCGCTTACACAACCGCCTCAAAAAAGAAAGACAAGAGCAGGTAGGGAACGGCTCGACGCCGCGGATGTCTTTTAGGGCGGCATGTCCCGCTTGATGCGCGACGCACGGCGTTGGCCTTGGATTTAGGGCAGTTCAACGGGTTTCATGCAACGAACGGCGCGCATTGGCGGGGCTGGACGTGTCGGCTCTGGGGGGGGCCATGTCCGTGTTGCCTTGGTGTTGTGACGGACGACTGCAACAAGCCGCGAGGGGGTACAGCTCGTTATGCTCTGGCGTCTTTCCACCTGTCATCCAGAACTGTTTCCTGATCCTGAGCTGGCAGAGCCTTCAGGGCTTTTGGCCGTGGGTGGCGATTTGACGCCGCACCGGCTGGTAGTGGCGTACTGCTCGGGAATTTTCCCCTGGTACAATGTCGATTCTCCCATTTTATGGTGGTCGCCGGATCCGCGTTGCGTCATCGAACCTTCAACGTGGAAGCCGCCGTCACGGCTCGCGCGCACGTTACGAAGCGGCCGGTTTCGTGTGACGCGCGACACATGCTTTGCAAGAGTTATCCGGCGTTGTGCGTCAATCCGGAGGGTTGACGCTGAAGGCCATGTTGTTGGCGGTACATGGCTTGTGCCGGAAATGATAGTGGCCTATGAACGCCTCCACGACATGGGGCTTGCGCATTCTGTAGAAGCCTGGGTCGAGGAGGGAGGAGAACAGATTCTGGCCGGCGGCCTGTATGGCGTGGAGCTTGGGAAGGTTTTTTTTGGTGAATCGATGTTTCACGAACGCCCGGACGGATCCAAGGCTGCGCTGGCAGAGCTTGTGACGGATCTTGCCGAGCGTGGAATCGGCCTGTTGGACTGCCAGATGCCTACGCCGCACCTCATGCGCATGGGAGCCCGCCTGCTCGATCGCCGGGAATTTCTGGCGCGCGTGCGGGAGGGCACCCGTGAGATTAGAAGAAGTATTTGGCTATCAGCGAACAGAACATCAGCGTCACAGAAACCAGCATGAACACGCGCACGATGCGCGATCCCTTGAGCATGGCCAGGCGGCTTCCTACAACATTGCCCAGCATTTCCGTCACAGCCATGGGAATGGCATAGAAAAACAGGACCTGCCCGTTGAGCAGAAAAACGCAGGTAGAGCTGAGGCAGGAAACCGTGCTTGTGACCTTGCTGAGCGCGTTGGCGTGCACAAGGTCAAGCCGTACAAAGAGATGCAGGCCCAGAATGAGGAAGGTCGCGCCGGCAGCGCCAAAGGCCCCGTCGTAAATGCCCACGATGAAGCAGGTGAGGGGCAAGATGATCCAAAAGCGCCTTCCCGACGGAATGTTTTCGGCAGGTTTGCGGTTCTTCCAGGGGAAGAGCAGGAAAAAAGCCACAAGGGGAAGGACGACCGCCACGATTTTGCCGGCCAGATCCGGCGGAATGAACATCAGACACTGGCTGCCTATACCTGCGCCGACCAGGGAGCATGGCAAGGCGATCAAGGCGGGTTTGTAAGGCACATAGCCGTGACGGGCAAAGGCGAACAGGGCGGTGGCATGCCCGAACATACCGCCAAATTTGGTTACGGCCACAGCCTGCTGTGGAGTGACGCCAAACAACAGCATGGCGGGAATTTTGAGGATGGCGCCACCGCCGCCGATGCTGTTCAGCAGGCCGGCCATGAACGCGACAAAGCACAAAAAGACAAGTGTAGCAGATTCAGACATGGTAAGACAAGTCAGGCCAGTTCCAGGCCTATAGGGCAGTGATCCGAACCGTAGGTGCCCATGTCTATCCATGCGTCGCGAACGGCGGGAACCAGTTCTTGGGAAACAAAAAAGTAATCAATACGCCAGCCCACGTTCCGTTCGCGGGCTCGCTGCTTGTAGGACCACCACGAATACATGTCCGGCAGATCTCCATGGATCAGACGGAAAGTATCCACATATCCGGCCTGGATAAAGCGATCCAGGAACGCTCTTTCCTCCGGCAGAAAGCCGGAGTGTTCTTTATTGGCGTCAGGCCGCGCCAGGTCTATGGGGCGGTGGGCCGTGTTGAAATCGCCACAGACGACTATGGGCTTTTGATTGCGCAGTGCCTGGGCATACCGCAAAAAGGCTTCATAATAGCCGAGTTTATAGGCAAGACGGCCGTCATCCCGGGTGCCGTTGGGAAAGTACACGTTCAGAAAGTGAAAGCCCGGAAATTCAACGTGCAGAAGCCGGCCCTCTGAGGCGTACTCTTTCTCAGGCAGTTCGGCAGAGACACGCAGTGGCGTTGCCTGTGGCGGGCAGGGCGTGCGCAGAAACACCGCCACCCCGGAATACCCCTTGCGGGTCGAACTGGCCAGCCAGTGGCTTTCCCATCCGGCAGGCGAGCGTTCCGCATCCGGAATCTGGGCAGGATCGGCCTTGGTCTCCTGAAGCGCTACAAGATCAGCCCGTGAGTTTCTGAACCAGTCCCAATCCTGCTTGCCGCTGATTGCTCTGAAGCCATTGACGTTCCACGAAACCAGTTTCATGTTGTTGTTGCCTCCGGGCATTGGACTTTGTAACGGCGCAGGAACCTTTTTTGTTAGCCGAGCGCTCCCCGCATGTAAAGCACTTGGCGCGAGTTTTGGGAATTTTTGTCATGGAACGTCCGCAATCTTCTACCATCCCCACGACGCCCGGCGTCTACCTGTACCGTGACGAGCATGGACGGGTCATCTATGTTGGCAAGGCCAGGCAGCTGCGCAACCGCATTTTGTCCTATTTCCGCGATCCCGAGAGCCTTCCCCGCAAGACGCTGGCCATGCTGTCCCATGCGGTCTCGCTGGAGACGCTGTCCACAGGCACAGAAAAGGAAGCGCTTCTGCTCGAGTCAAGCCTGATCCGCAAGCATCGCCCGCATTACAATATTGTGCTGCGTGACGACAAACAGTATGTGCTGTTTCGCCTGGCCCGCAACGAGCCGTATCCAAGGCTTGAAATTGTGCGCCGGACGCGTCGTGACAAGGCCAGGTATTTTGGCCCGTTTACTTCCGGCCTGGCAGCACGGGAAACCTGGAAAGCGGTGCACAGGGCATTTCCGTTGCGGCGTTGCACCGACAGGGCCATGCAAAACCGGGTGCGCCCCTGCCTGTATTATGATCTTGGTCAATGTCTTGCCCCTTGCACAAAAGAGGTGGACCCGGCCGCGTATGGCGATCTTGTGCAGCGTGTGGAAATGCTGCTTTCCGGCCGTTCGCGGGAGCTTTTGCAGACGCTGGGCGAGGCCATGCAGGCTGCCTCCGATGCCCTGGAATTTGAAAAGGCCGCCGTGCTGCGCGATCAAATCCGGGCTGTCGAGCGGACAGTGGAACGGCAGAGCGTGGTGCTTTCCGGCAGCGCCGACATGGATGTCGCGGGTGTTGCTCCCGTGCGGGGCGGGCTCGGGCTTGGCCTGCTGTTTGTGCGTGAAGGCAAGCTGATGGATGGCCGGACGTTTTTCTGGCCTGGCCTGGAGCTGGCCGATGGCCCGGAGCTGGTATGGAGTTTTCTGGGGCAGTTTTATAGTGAAATGGCCGGAAGCGTGCCGGCGCGGATTGTGGTTCCATGGCCCGCGCCCAAAGAACCCGAGCAGGATGCCGCAGAGGAGGCGGGCGCTGCGTCAGAAGAGCCATCAGCAGCACAGGAGCATGCCGGCGGTCTGGAGGACGGCAACGCGCAACCTTTGGAGGAAACTTCCCATGGGACAGAATTTGCGCACGAGGCCCTTGAAGCGCTGCTGACCGAACTGCGGGGAGAGGCCGGCATGGTGCGGATTCGTCTGCCCCGCGACGCTGACGAAAGGGCGCTTGTGGATATGGCAGCCTCCAACGCCTGCGAGGCGGTCCTTAAGCGTGTGGACGAACCTCTGCCGGATCGGCTTTGTACAGCTTTGCAGGCTGCAACGCCAATACGGCGCGTCGAGTGTGTTGACGTCTCGCACACAGGCGGATGTGACACACGAGTGGGAATGGTGGTGTTTGAGGACGGCCGTCCAAGCAAACCCGACTACCGCACGTACGCGATGGAAAATACCAATGGCGACGACTATGCGGCGTTGTCACAATGGGCAGTGCGCAGGATGCACGACGGGCCGCCGTGGGCGGATTTGGTGCTGATTGACGGAGGGCGCGGCCAGATTGCTGCCGTGCTGCGCGCGTTCAAGCAGGCGTTGCAGGAGAGTCAGGCGTCCGGTCAGCCCCTGGAAGCGGCTGGTCCCGGTGGGCTGCCCTTTGTGCTGGCGGGCATTGCCAAGGCCCGGGACGAGGAAGGCCGGGCTGACCGCCGGGCGGGCAACGTACGGGACAGGATCTTTCTGCCGGGCCGGAGCAATCCGCTGCCTTTGAAGGAAGGCTCTTCAGAGCTGCTTTTTTTGCAGCATGTGCGCGATACGGCGCACCACTTTGCACTTGGACGGCATCGCCGGGCACATGCCGGTGCGGCGCTGGAAGGCGAATTGACGCGCATTCCGGGCATCGGACCGGCCATGGCGCGGCGGCTCTGGGAGGCGTTTGGCACGTTCGAGAACATGCTGGCGGCGACAGAGGCAGAGCTCTCAAAGGTTCCCGGCGTCGGTCCTGTCACGGCGCGGCGGCTGGCCGAGAAATTCCGCCGCCTGCGTGACAGCCGGAAGCAATCCCCCGGGCGCTAGCCTGGTCCGGCGCCGCATCTCCTGGACACTTCATCGAACAACGGCATCAGGGCATCTGCCTGAGCCGTCATAAAGCGCAGCGCGTTGTTTTCTTTTCGGCAACGCGTTGTGCTTTTATTATGGACTTCAGCTGGTTGTATTCCAAGACAGGCCAGCTGCAAAAGTCCCCTGCCATAATGAGGAAATATCTTCCAGCGCTTTTCCCCTCCCTTTTTGTTCTCTGCCATATCTGACCTTCTGTCCGCAACGGCGCTTTGCCGGCAAGAGCTGCGTGGATTGTCTGTTCCCGGTCTTGGGTGGTGCTCTTGTTGTAACGGTTGCAGCGCCGGCACCGGCTGACGGCGCGCAGGCCCTTGTTGTGGCCACACGCTGCGCATTGATTGTCCCTGTCCACCAGGGCAGCAGCCGCAATTGTTTTTTAATCAGAAGAGGTTTGCGCCAGGCGTGTCCGCCGACGGCCTTTATGCCATAGCGTGCGTAGTGCGTTTCAGAGGCATACGCCTTTTGGTTGCAGGGCACATGCACACGACGAGGTACAGGGTAACGGCGATAAAA
>DVMI01000041.1 GCA_018715085.1 Candidatus Avidesulfovibrio excrementigallinarum
GGCAAGACGGATCGGACAGAACTGTATCAGAAAAGACATTCGTGTCCGTGTATGAAAGAGGAGTAACCATGGCTCATCGCATTCCCATGACTGATGAACTTTCTTTCGCCATGCAGCTGAAAAATCTGGCGAATGAAGAACTTCTGGATTTTTGGGCAGAAACGCAACAAATTGAAGGCATGATGCAGCAGGAATATCCGCAGGCTGTTGGCAGCCAGGATTATGAACGTCTGATTGTGCTTGAATTGCAGCTGCGTTCTTGCAATCAGAGCTTTCAGCCCTGTCTTTAGCCAGGCCCAGGCCGGCGCCGGAGGCGCAAGGCCTGCCTGAATCATGCGCAACAGCGTGCCGTCCATGGTGGCGGCACGCTTTTTTTGTCTCTTGGCAGCGAGCGGCAACGGAGGAGGGCTGTCCTGACCGGCCCGGATTGTGGCGGACGCCGTGAAAGTTACCGCTCAGGAGGCGGTTTGGCTTGTGGGGCGGATGAACGCAAGGCGCAGCAACCGCTGTATCAGCGCCGGCATGGGCAGGCCTACCACCGTACTCCAGCTCCCTGTGATGCCGGCGATCAGAAAGCTGCCTGCCCCCTGCACCGCATAGGCGCCGGCCTTGTCGAGCGGTTCGCCGCAGCAGGCATAAGCGGCAAGCACCGGTTCCGGCCATGCGGCAAAGGTCACGGTCGCGGTATCGGCAAACAGTTCCTGCCGGGGAAGTGTGCCGTCGTTCCAGCAGATCGCGCAGCCTGTGATGACGTGATGGCTGCGGCCGTTGAGCAGCCGCAGCATGGTCAGGGCGTGCGCTTCGTCGGCCGGTTTGCCAAGAATGGTCTGTGTTTCTGGCAGCACAACCACAGTGTCTGCCGCCAGGATGACGTTTTCTTGGCTGTGTACGGCAACGGCCGAGGCCTTGGCCAGAGCGGTCCGGAGCACATACGCCTCGGGACGTTCCCCCGTCTGGGGCGCGGGTTCGCTGAAAGGGCCGAACTGGGAGGGCAGGACAACGGGCAGATCAAGCCCCGCCTCCTGCAACAGCGACTTGCGGCGTGGCGAGGCCGAGGCCAGCGTCAGGGCACGGGTAGGTTCAAACAAGGCGGGCACAACATTCCTCCATGACAAACGGACGCGTCTTCGCTATGGTGACTGCATGCCGGCGGAACATGCCTGCCGCCGGCCAAACGTCTTTGTGGAAGGAAGGGGGCGCAATGTCAATCCCCAACGCGCAACCGCTGTCTGTAGCCGTGACCTCGTGGCTGGTTCCTGGGGCAGCGTCATATAACGCGGCGTTTTTGGCCGCCAGGCCCTCCCTGGAAGAAGGCGGATGCCGCATTATCGAAATGGGCATCTGCTGTTTTTGTATGGCTGATTCGTTGTCCTATGCGCCGGAGGACTGGCCTGCGGCCTCGTCGCCGTTCATGTTCCATGTCCATTTGCCGCTCGATTTGCCATGGGACGACGCATCCCTGCCGCCCGGCGTGCTGGCGGGGCGCAAAAGCGTCGATTTGATGCGTCTGCTTGAAGGGCTTGGTGTGCGGCGGGCCGTGCTGCATCCCCCTGCAGGCGCGGGAACCGCCATGGCTCTGCGGCGTCTTGAAGGCTTTTTTGACGTCTGGACAAAAGCGGGCCTTAAGACCGAGAATCTGCTGTTGGAAAACGCGCGCGATCTGGAGTGGCCGGTTTGGGACGCTCTGCTGCGCTGGAACGTGACGAGCGTCTGCCTGGATGTGGCCCATTTGATTTCGTATGAGCACCACCGGCTGCTTGATATGGTGCCGCCCTCACTCGTCCGCCTGACGCACTGGTCGGCTCCCGGCCCTGTGCCGGGCAGGGACGCACATCAGGCACTGACACAGTTGAGCACTGCCCAGCTTGCCACGGCACGGCGCGTCACACAGACGTTCCCTGACGCGTTGCCACTTTTGGAAGTGTTTTCATGGGAAGACGCCATTGTGTCCATGCCGGTTCTGCGTGACCTGTATGCGACCCGCGTCGAGGAGGGAGCATGAGCGTTTCGCGTGCCGCGGCCCGGCTGGCGCCGCTTTTGGATCTGTTGCGGCGCGAAGACAGCTGGCTGATTGTCGTCAATGCGGATCCCGACGCCATTGCCTCGGCCATGGCCCTCAAGCGTCTGTTCGCGCGCCGGACCCGCACGACCGACATCGCCCGCATCAACGAAATTCAACGGCCGGACAACCTGGCCATGATCCACGATCTGCGCATTCCACTGCTGCCATGGCGGGAGGATTTGTGCGCTGCATATCAGCGTTTTGCGCTGGTCGACTCTCAACCGTCGCACAACGAGCGTTTTCAGCAGATACCGTTCAGCATCGTCATCGATCATCACCCTCTGGACCCCAGTCAGCCTGTCACCGCGGCGTATACGGACATCCGGCCGGAAATGGGCGCTACAAGCACGATTCTGACCGAATACCTGCGCGCACTGGACGTCCGGCTGGGAGCCAGGCTGGCAACGGCATTGCAGTACGGCATACGCACCGATACCGCGTCGTTTGCCCGCAAGGCCACTGCGGCAGATCTGCGTGCGTATCAGTATCTGACCAGGCATGCGGACGCGTCGGCCCTGAACAGAATCATGCAGAGCGAATATTTGCGTTCGTGGCTCAAGTATTTCAGCAGGGCGTTTGCCAGCTTGCATTCTGTGGGGAAAAACGGCGGATACAGCTTCCTGGGTGAGGTGGAAACGCCGGATCTGCTTGTGGTGATTGCAGATTTCTTTTCGCGCGTGCATGGCCTGGCCTGGATTGCCGTGGCCGGAGTGTACCGCGACGCCAACGCCCCCGACAATGCCAAGATTGTGGTGATTTTCCGCGGCGACGGCCGCAGGGATCTGGGCAAATTCGCCCACGATCGCATGAACGCCCTGGGGTCGGCCGGCGGGCACCGCAACATGGCCCGGGCGGAATTTCCTCTGGATGTTGTGGAAAAAGGCCGGCAGATCGAGGCCTACGTCTACAGCCTGCTGCAATGACGGCCTGATATGGCAGGCAGCGTCGCGGCGCCTGTGGGAAGAAAGGCGCTTTTTTACAGCCGGCAAGTACGGCAGGCGTGGCGCATCACACACGGCCCGTTTGTCTGAAGGAGGGCTGCCGTCGATACGCCCCGCAGCCTTGTGCCGTACGGGAACGCATATGCGGGGCCGGCTTCTTCCAAAGCGATCTTATCGACTGCTGAAACCGTTCCTTCTCCAGCCTGCTGAACGTCTGACAGGTACAAAATCAAAGACCACCCGTTTTGCGGGTGGTCTTTTTGTGTTTCCAGCACGGAATAGCTGTGCAAAAGAAGTTTGCCCAGCCTTGAAAAAAGCATTCAGGCCGGCAGTCAGAAAATGGGGAGCCGGGGAAGAGCCGCTGGCAAAAGAGCCTTCCCCCGGCTTTGTGGAGCGCTTTAGGCGTTGTCTGCCAGCCAGCGTTCAAGTTTATCCATCTGAGCGGCAACAGCCACAGGCCCTGTGCCTCCGGACGTGTTGCGGCGGGCTACCGCGGCGTCGTAATTCAGCACGGTGTAGACGTCTTCACCAATGCGGTCGCACAACGCGTCAAGATCGGCCAGCGGCAGTTCTTCGAGCCGCACGCCGCGTTCTTCGGCCAGAGCTACGGCCCTTCCGGTGATGTGATGCGCCTCGCGGAAGGGAATGCCCTTGCCCACCAGGTAGTCAGCCAGTTCGGTGGCGTTGAGGAAGCCAAGCCCCAGCGCATGATGCATGCGCTGAGCTTCAAAAGTCAGCGCGTCAAGCTGGCCTGCCATCAGCGACAGCGAAGCCGTCACCGTGGCATCGGCATCAAGGAAAGGCTCCTTGTCTTCCTGCAAATCGCGGTTGTAGGTGAGCGGCAACCCCTTCAGAATGGTCAGCATGGCGGTCAGATCGCCGTAGACACGGCCGACCTTGCCGCGCATCAGCTCGGCCACGTCAGGGTTCTTTTTCTGGGGCATGATGGAAGAGCCGGTGGAATAGGCGTCCGGCAGACGCACGAATCCGAAGGACGGGTTTGCCCAGTAGATAATCTCTTCGCAAAAGCGCGAAAGATGCATCATGATGGTGCTGGCGCAGAACAGCGATTCGATGACGAAATCGCGGTCAGAAACGGCGTCCATGCTGTTGTCAAAGGTGCCATACATGCCGAGCTCTTCGGCTACGGAAGCCGGATCAAGCGGATATGTCGTGCCGGCCAGTGCCGCCGCCCCCAGAGGGCTTATGCGCACACGGCGTTCGCAGTCGGCCAGACGGCCTGCGTCGCGGGTGAACATCCAGGCGTAGGCCAGCAGATGCTGGGCAAGGCTGACAGGCTGGGCCGGCTGCATGTGGGTGCAGCCCGGCAGCAGTGTGGCCTGCTGTTCGCGGGCCCGCTTGAGGAACACCCCCACGAGCGCCACGACAAGCTTGCGCCAGACACGCAGACGATCGGATACGAACAGGCGGAAGTCCAGCGCCACCTGGTCGTTGCGGCTGCGGCCGGTATGCAGTTTCTTGCCTACGTCGCCGACCAGTTCCGTCAGACGCGACTCGATGTTCATGTGCACGTCTTCCAGTTCCGGCTTCCAAACAAACTGCCCCGACTCGATATCGGAACGGATGCGGTCAAGGCCTGCGACGAGCTGCTTGGCTTCCTCGTCAGTCAGCACCCCCTGCCGCGCGAGCATCCGGGCATGGGCCTGCGAACCGCGGATGTCCTGCGCGTACAGGGCCGCGTCATACGAAATGGACTGGGTATAGGCTTCGACATCGGTGGCGGTCCTTTCTTTGAACCGCCCGCCCCAGAGTTTGGTCATGATTGTTCTCGCTGCTGGTTGTAGGGGATATCAAGGAAGGCGCGCCCGACCCGGCAGAAGGAACGTGCGGCTGAGCGCCGGTTGTGGTTCCGAGCGGGATGAGAGCGCGCCTTCGCGCAGGAAGCCGGCCACCCGTCCAGAGGGGGACAGGCGGCACGGCGGCAGAAACCCGGTTAGCGCATCCGCTTGTAGCCGTAAATGCGGAGCGAGTTGAGCTTGATGAAGCCGGCGGCGTCGTGATGATCGTAGGTGCCGCATTCTTCAAAGGAAGCCAGATCGTGGCAGTACAGGGTAAAGGGCGATTCGCGCCCCACCGGCCAGGCGGTACCCTTGTAAAGCTTCAGGCGGACAGTGCCGGTAACGCGCTGCTGGGCCTGATCCATGAACGCCTGCATGGCTTCGCGTTCGGGTGCGAACCAGTAACCGTTATAGATGGCGTCGGCATAGGCGGGCATAATGGTGTCACGCACGCGCATGGTCTGACGGTCAAGGCAGATCCCTTCCAGATCCTGATGAGCCACATGCAGGATCGTGCCGCCGGGAGTTTCGTACACGCCGTGAGACTTGATGCCCACATAACGGTTTTCCACCATGTCAACGCGGCCGATGCCGTGCTTGCCGCCAAGTTCGTTCAGTTTGGCAAGCAGCGCAGCCGGGGACATCTTTTCGTCGTTGATGGCCACCGGATCGCCGTGTTCAAAGTCGATGGTGATGTATTCGGGTTCGTTGGGAGCCTGTTCAATGGGCACAGCCATGATGTGGGACAGCGGCAGGGGTTCTTCCCACGGATTTTCCAGCTCGCCGCCTTCAAAGCTGCAATGCAGGAGGTTGCGGTCCATGCTGTAATGCTTGTTGCCGGAGCTGACCGGAATGCCGTGTTCTTCGGCAAATGCGTTCAGCTGCGTGCGGCCGTGCAAATTCCATTCGCGCCAGGGGGCGATGACGCGCAGATCCGGAGCCAGCGCGGCGGCGGCCATTTCAAACCGGACCTGGTCATTGCCTTTGCCCGTTGCGCCATGGGCCAGCGCGTCAGCGCCTTCGGCCCGGGCGATTTCGACAAGACGCTTGGTGATCAGCGGGCGCGCCACAGACGTGCCGAGCAGATAACGGCCTTCGTAGATGGCGCCGGCGCGCATCATGGGGAACACATAGTCGCGCACGAATTCTTCGCGCAGGTCTTCCACATACGCCTTGGAAGCCCCAGTGCGGATGGCTTTTTCATCCACACCGTTCAGATCGTCGTCCTGGCCGAGGTCGGCCGTCATGGTGATGACTTCACAGCCGTAGGTCACAATGAGCCACTTCAGAATGACCGACGTATCCAGGCCACCGGAGTAGGCCAGTACCACTTTTTTCACTTTGGCGGACATGAGAAACTCCTTGGGAGTAGAATAAACAGTTGTTGCGGGGCAATAAGATAGACTCCCCTCGCAGCGAAGTCAAACCCCAAAGCACTCAAAACCAGTTCTGCACACCCCCACTTTGGGGGGAGTTTTGCGGAGAACGGGCCGGAGGAAAGGCAGAACCCCTTTGGCAAAAGGGTTCTTCATCTTCCCTCCCTCCGGACCTTCTCTTTTTCCTCTCAAAACCGTTGCAGAGGCAATGGCGGCATTCCGGTTGAGAGCGGGCACTGTGAGTATATATTTTTTATGTACGCATGTTGATGGATTCAATCAAATCCAGGGTGCGCTGGCAAAAGACGTCCTTGCACGCGCAGCGTCCTGTCTGGTGCAGGCTGCATACCCACGGCACGCCGTCAATGCAGGGCGCTTTTCTTGCATGCAGGCGCGTTGTGCGGGAGGCCTTACACCGGTTGTGGAAAAGCGGACAGCCCCGTGAGGGCGCGGCTCTGACGCAGGACAGACGCGCCGGGCGCACATGATCGCTACGAGGCGCACCAGGCGAAGACAAACGGCAGGGAGGCAGCGAAAACAGAAAAACGGCGGCGGAAGGCAGCGGGCGCAAAACGGGCGGCGCTTTCGCAAGGAAAGGCCGCCCGCGTGCGGTGCATGCCGGGATGGCAAATCAGTCGGGGTTACAAGAGAGGATTGAGGGCCTTTTCGTCACCGATGGTGGTTGAGGGGCCGTGCCCCGGATAGACAACCGTGTCATCCGGCAGGCTGAACAGCCGGCTCCGGATAGAGCCCAGCAAGGTCGGCAAATGCCCTCCCGGCAGATCTGTCCGTCCGATAGAGCGGTAGAACAGGCTGTCGCCCACAATGGCTGCCTTTTCGTCGGGCAGATACAGGGCAAGTCCTCCCGGAGAGTGGCCGGGCGTAAACCGGATTTCTCCCTGAATGGCTCCAAAGCGGCAAGGGCCCTCGGCAATGGGTTCGGGCGTAAAGGGCGTTACAGGCGGCAACCCCCAGGTTTCGCCCTTGCTCAAAAACGAGGACAGCAGGGGCAGATCGCTTGCCGCAGCATAGGCGCGCACGGAAGAACCGTCGCCAATGAGTTCCGCGACGCCATAGGTGTGGTCAAAATGCAGATGGGTCAGCAGAACGGCGCGCAGCGTCAGCTGATGGCGCTCCAGAAACTGGAGTACCATGTCAAGCCCCCAGGAGCGATCGCCGCCGGGATCGACAATCAGCGCATCGCCGTCGCGAGACACCACATAGCAGTTGGTGTCCAGCGGACCGATGGCAAAGGTGTGAATGGGCATAGGGCAAGAGTCCTTGCTGTAGAGGTGGACAGAAAAGAACCTTACGCGCCGGCTGTGTTGTCGGCCTCGGCACGGTCGTCCTTAAGGACAAAGTCCGGCTCGGCGCCGCGTGCCTGCGTGATGTCCGCGCGCAGGGTGCGGCAGTGCTCAAGCAGCGAATCTTTGTCCGCAAAGCCAAGAATCAGAGGAAAGCGCGAGCGGCCGTACAGCTCAATCTTGTTAGCGAGCCATGTACTGGCGCAGACAACACGCGTAATGTCGGCATAGCGCGCCACCCGCCCGTTGCACACCAGCATGCCGCGCTGGCCGTCCATAACAATGAATCCCGCTTCGTGACAAACGTGTTCGGGATTGAGATCGAGAAACGCCGCCCTGTACAGAGTCAGCGATCGCGCCAGCGCCCGGCGCATGCGGTTGACGCCCTGCATGAAGCAGAACAGATTGATGAAGGTGGACAGGCCCAGCATGATGGATCCGATGACGTGATCGATTTTGTCGACCTGCCAGGCGACAAGACAAAAGCCCAGACCTACCGCCCAATAGGCCAGCGCGGCGGGCATGGGGCTTGGCCCGAGCTGGCGGGCCAGCTGGACGCGAGCAGCGTGGGACATCATGGCGCAACTTCCTGTGCGGCGAAGACAGATGTTTTCATGGCGGGCAGTGTAGCCGAATTGTCCGTCAAGGTACAGCAAAACTGTGCAGGTCCGGCGGGCGGCAGGCCGTGACGGCGGATGGTGCAGAAGACGCCTGCGGCTGACGCGCGAATGGACGGCCGCAGCCGCCGGACCTTGGGCCGGCAGTAACCGGGCGTCTTTGTATGACGGCGCGGGGAAGGTTTTCTGCCAACCCTCTTTTATATTTCGGGCGCGCTTGCCACAAAGAAAGAAAAAAGAGCAAAGCAGAGCCGTCCTGGCGCAACGCGCGCTGGCCGTGCGTTTGTTGAAAAGGACGGCGCTCCACGCAGTATGGCGTGCACAACCCCCGAAGCTGCGTGTCCGGGGGAGGTCCCGCTTGCCGCCAGGCGGATTCTGTTGTGGAGATATTGCGGCGCAAGGCAATTTTTTTTCTGGACGGCAGGCCGGATACAGGCTAATGTCTTTTTTCTTATGGAACAGTTGCATGGTCTTCTCATCGTGGACAAGCCCCGGGGAATGTCGTCGGCGCAGTGCACCAACCGCCTGAAGCGGCTTGGACAGCGGAAAATAGGCCACGCCGGCACCCTTGATCCCATGGCGCAGGGCGTACTGCTGGTTTTGCTCGGGCAGGCCACCAAGATCTCCGGTTATTTGATGGCGGAGGGCGAGAAGCATTATGCGGCGGTGGTGGAGTTTGGTCGCATCACCGATACCTGGGATGACGACGGTGTGACGCTGTCGGCGCTTGACGCAGATTCACTGCGGCGGCAGGTTCTGGAACGGCCGGATTTTGAAGCCGCGCTTCGTGCGGAAGTGGCGGCCTGGTCTGGCGAGATGCGCCAGGTCGTTCCGGCATATTCCGCAGCCAAGCACGAGGGCAGACCTCTGTACAGTCTGGCGCGGGCCGGGCGTGAAACACCGGAAAAGGTCAAGACCATACATATTTTGCAGGCGGAAGTACTTTGGGTTGATCTTCCGCGTGCAGCCTTCCGGGTCGTGTGCAGTTCCGGCACCTATATTCGATCCCTGGCCCACAGCTTGGGGACGCGATTGGGGTGCGGGGCCGTGCTTACGGAACTGATCCGGGAGTACAGCCACCCCTTCGGACTGGAAAAAGCCGTTTCGCTGGACAGCGTGACCGCCAATCCGGAGCTTTTGCGCGAGAGCGTGCTGCCTATCACCGCGGCGTTGCCCGGCTGGCCTGTTTTGCAGGTGACACCGGAGCACGAGGCGGCGGTACGGCATGGCATGCCGTTGGCAGATGCAAAAACTGCGCGGCGGGACGGAGATTCCGCCAGCGTCTGGCAGCCGGGCGCCAAGGCCATTTTTGTGGCCGAAGGCGGCGAACCGCTGGCGCTGGTTGAAGCTTCCGGCAGTGCCGCGTGCCCCGCGTGGAGCGTGCTGAGGGGACTTTGGGCGTAACCTTAACCCGACTTCTCAAGGAGTTAGCTGTGGCAATGGATGCAGATCAGAAAAAGGCCGTTATTGAAGCGCACGCCAAACACGAAGGCGACACCGGTTCTCCTGAAGTGCAGGTCGCTCTGCTGACCGCCCGCATTGAAGGGCTCACCGGGCACTTCAAAGTGCACAAGAAGGACTTCCACTCCCGGCAGGGCCTGCTCAAGCTGGTCGGCCGCCGGCGGAATCTTCTTAACTATCTGAAGAGCCACGATATTCAGCGCTATCGTGCCCTGATCGAAAAACTCGGTCTGCGCAAGTAACGAACATGCGGCCCCGGGCAATCCTGTATTGTCCGGGGCGTCTGGCTTTTTTGTCTGGATGGTGCCTTTGGCGCCGGCCATGCCGGCCAGGATGCAAATGTCTGAACGCGTCGTGTGCGGCGTGGAGGCTTTTGCAGGCGGGCCGGTTTCTTATAATGGACGCGGCATGCCGGCGGTGGCCGGAGTGCCGGATCAACGCTTCTTTTTGGGGCGTCCCAGGCCGTATAGAGTGAAGGAGGGTCCGTGCGGAGCGGCGGCGAAGCGTGTCGGCGTTGCACACGGAGTCTCCTTCAAAACAACGAGGAAGACAGTATGAGTTTTAGAAAGGATCCCATAAGTGTCACGGCCACCGTCAATGGCAAGGACGTGATTATTGAAACCGGTCGTGTGGCCACGCAGGCCCATGGTTCGGTCACGGTACGCTGTGGCGACACCATGGTTCTGGTGACAGTCTGCTCGCAGCCGCTTGAGGCGGATCGCGGCTTTTTCCCGCTTACGGTGGAGTATTCCGAACGGATGTATGCCGCCGGCCGCATCCCGGGCAGCTTTTTCCGCCGCGAAATCGGCCGTCCTTCCGAGCGTGAAACCCTGGTTTCCCGCCTCATCGACCGGCCCATTCGTCCCCTGTTCCCCAAGGGGCTTCAGGAAGACGTGCAGCTTCTGGCCACGGTCATTTCGTCTGACCAGCAGAACGAGTCTGACGTGCTGGCGCTGACGGGCGCGTCGGCGGCGGTGATGCTTTCGCCGTTGCCGTTTGAAGGTCCTGTGGCCGGGGGGCGTATCGGCCGCATCAATGGGGAGTTTGTGCTCAACCCCACCCTTGAGGAAATGGAACGGAGCGACTTGAACATTGTGTTCGCCGCTTCGCGCGACGCGCTGACCATGGTGGAAGGCGAAGCCGAGTTTGTGCCTGAAGACGTGATCATTGACGCGCTGGAATGGGGGCGCAAGGAGTTGCAGCCGCTTGTGGAAGCGCAGGAGCGCCTGCGCGAGCTGGCGGGCAAGCCCAAGATGGAATTTACGCCTGCTCTGGACGACACCGAACTGCTTGAAAAGGTGGAAAAGCTGGCCATGGAAGCCGGCGTGGCCGAAGCCATGCGCGTGCCCGGCAAGCTGGATCGCAAGGTGGCCCGGCAGGCCGTCAAGGATGCTGTCATGGCGGCGTTGAAGGCTGATCCCGCCTATGCCGAGACCCCTGAGCGCCTTGTTCCTGCCGCTGACATGCTGACCGCTGTTGAGAAGAAGGTGGTCCGCCGGCGCATTCTGGATGAGGGCATCCGCATTGACGGGCGCGACACGCATACGGTGCGGCCCATTGCCATCGAGCCTGGATTCCTGCCGCGCGCGCACGGATCTGCGCTGTTCACCCGTGGCGAAACACAGTCGCTGTGCGTGACCACGCTGGGCAGTTCTGCCGACAACCAGCGTGTGGACAGCCTGGCCGGCGATGTGACCAAGTATTTCATGCTGCACTATAACTTCCCGCCCTTTACGGTGGGCGAAGTGAAGCCCGTGCGCATTTCCCGGCGTGAAATCGGACACGGCGCGCTGGCTGAAAAGGCGTTGCGGCCCATCATTCCGTCGATTGACAGCTTCCCCTTCACCGTGCGTGTGGTGGCTGACACGTTGGAATCCAACGGTTCGTCTTCCATGGCGGCGGTGTGCGGAGGGTGCCTGTCGCTCATGGATGCGGGCATTCCGATCAAGGCGCCTGTGGCCGGTGTGGCCATGGGGCTTATCAAGGATGGCGACAATTACGTCGTCCTGACCGACATCCTGGGTGATGAAGATGCCCTTGGCGACATGGATTTCAAGATCGCCGGCACTGCTGACGGTGTGACGGCCGTGCAGATGGACATCAAGATCACGGGCCTGCCCACCGAAGTCATGCGCCGCGCCATGCGGCAGGCTCATGAAGGGCGCATGCACATTCTGGGCGAAATGGCCAAGGCGCTGCCTGGCCCGCGGGCGCAGCTGTCGCCGTATGCGCCGCAGCATGATGAGGTGATGGTCAATCCCGACGTGATCCGCATGATCATCGGCCCCGGCGGCAAGAACATCAAGGCCATCACGGCTGCGACGGGCGCCTCTGTGGACATTGACGATTCCGGCCGCATTTCCATTTTTGCACCGACGGCCGAAGCCATGCGTCAGGCTCGCGAACTGGTGCTGTATTACGACCAGCGTCCCGAACTGGGCAAGAATTACACGGCCAAGGTGCGCAAGATTCTGGAAATCGGGGCCATTGTGGAAATCATGCCCAATGTGGAAGCGCTGGTGCATGTGTCCCAGCTGGATGTGGGCCGTGTGGAGCGCGTGGCCGACGCTGTGCAGCTTGGTCAGGATCTTGTGGTCAAGGTTATTGAAATCAATGGCGACCGCATCCGCGCAAGCCGCAAGGCCGTGTTGCTTGAGGAACAGGGCGTGGAGTGGACGCCCGAGCAGACCAGCCGCCCGCCGCGTGGCGAAGGCCGTGATCACGACCGTGGCGAGCGCCGCGAACGCCGCCGCCGCGACTAACTGTCGCCGGGGCGCGCAGTGCGTCCTTTTGAATAGCAGGTAAGCCTGTTTCCGGGCCGTCGAGTTCTGCCTCGGCGGCCCGTTTTTATTCTGAAATTTCTACGGCTCAGTTTTGCCAAACAGGGCAGGAAAGCGGATGAGGGCGAAGGGGAGAAGAGGGGAAGAGGCCTTTTGCAAGGGGAGGCCCTTCTTCCCCCGTCATCTCTTTTCGATGCGTCGCCGAAGCGTCAGCAGAGAGGTTCGGCGGCGATCAGGTGTTTTGCGGCGTCAGCGGGCGTGAGCGTTGCGAGGCTGTCCAGGAAGTGAATGAGGAAACTGCCTGGACCGGCGCAGTGTCTGGCGGCGCATTCGCCGGCTTCTGCCATGATTGCCATGCCGGCGGCGGCGCCGCTGAGGGCGGAGCAGCCTGCCTTGCGCGCTCCGGCAAGGCAGGCTGCCGTGATGGCGCTTGAGGTGCAGCCCATGCCGGTGACGCGCGTCATGAGGGGCGAGCCGCCACCGATGCGCAGCAGCATGCGGCCGTCGGTAATCAAATCCTGCTCGCCGCTGACGCTGACTACGCAGCCGTAGCGCAGGGCCAGGGTGCGCGCGGCTTCCAGGGCGGCGTTGCTGCCGCACAGGCTGTCAACGCCCCTGCTTGCCGCGTGGGTGCCGGCCACGGCCATGATTTCTGAAGCGTTGCCGCGCAGGACGGCGGGCCGGGCGGTTTCAAGCAGCGTGCATGCGGTTTCGGTACGCAGGGCGGACGCTCCTGCCCCCACAGGATCAAGGACGGCGGGCAGATCGTATTGGCGGGCCAGATCGCCGGCCAGGCGCATGGCGGCGATCCAGCGCGTATCCAGAGTGCCGATGTTGAGAACCAGGGCGGCGGCAAAGCGCAGCATTTCGGGCAGCTCTTCCTCCGCATGGGCCATGATGGGAGAAGCACCCACGGCGAGAAGTGCATTGGCCGTGGTGTGCATGACTACAAGATTTGTGATGTTATGAACAAGTGGCGTGGCTGCCCGCATGGCCGAAACGGTTGACGAAACGTCTTGTTGCAGCTGCACGAGTGCAGGCAGAGGATCAAGGGTGGATGTCATGGGCAAAACTCTCGGCTTTGAGGAATAGTGGGGAAAAAAATACAATGAATCTGTATCCTATAAAGATTATTTGAAGAAAAACGCTTGTTCCCTTAGTTGTCCGTGCCCTGTGCCAGGGACACAGGCCGCATGGCGTGCGGATGTCCATCATCCTATTGTGAGAAAAATCTTATTCGCGCCTACTTATTGAAAAAGGGCTTAAAGGTAGCTACTACAGTAGGTAACGAGTAATCTTTTGCTATTCTCAAGGAGGGACTCCGTCAATGGCTCTTTTTACCCGTGAAGAAGCTTTGGAATATCACCGCGTCCCGCGTCGCGGCAAGCTGGAAGTGATCCCCACCAAACCCTGCGCCACGCAGAAAGATCTGTCTCTGGCCTATTCGCCCGGGGTGGCGGAAGCCTGCAACGCCATTGTGGAGCAGCGCGATCTTGTCAATCAGTATACCGGCCGTTCCAACCTGGTGGCCGTGGTTTCCAACGGGACCGCGGTGCTGGGTCTTGGCAACATCGGACCTTATGCCGGCAAGCCCGTTATGGAAGGCAAGGGCGTCCTGTTCAAGGTGTTTGCCGATATCGACGTGTATGACATCTGCCTTGACGCTCCCAATCCCGGTCAGCTGATCAGCATTGTGGAAGCCATGGAACCGACGTTTGGCGGTATTAACCTTGAAGACATCAAGGCTCCTGAATGCTTTGCCATTGAAGACGCTTTGAAGGCCGTGATGAAAATCCCCGTGTTCCATGACGACCAGCACGGCACAGCCATCATTTCCGGCGCGGCGTTGATCAACGCCTGCGAAGTGACCGGCCGCAAGCTGGAAGACGTGCGTGTGGTCATTGTGGGTGCTGGCGCGGCCGGCATTGCCTGCGGTCATTTCTATGTGGATCTGGGTGTCCGCCGCGAAAACATCTGCATGTTCGACTCGCGCGGACTCATCTATGAAGGGCGCGCCAACGTCGACCGCTACAAGAAGTTCTTTGCGCAGAAGGAAAATCTGGGCACCCTGGCCGACTGCATGAAGGGGGCGGATTTGTTCCTCGGCCTGTCCAAGGCCAACCTGGTCACCAAAGACATGGTCAAGTCCATGGCTCCGAATCCGATCCTGTTTGCCATGGCCAATCCTGTGCCCGAAATTTCCTATGAAGACGCCAAGGAAGCCGTGCCTTCCTGCATCATGGGAACGGGCCGCTCTGACTACCCCAACCAGATCAACAACGTGTCCGGCTTCCCCTATATCTTCCGGGGTGCGCTGGACGTGGAAGCCACCGAAATCAACGACGCCATGAAGATTGCTGCGGCCTATGCCCTGGCTGCGCTGGCCAAGGAGCCGGTTCCCCAGGACGTGTGCGCCGCCTATGGCGTGGAGAAGCTGGAATACGGCCCGGACTACATCCTGCCCAAGCCGCTTGATCCGCGCATTCTGACCTGGGTGACGCCCGCTGTGGCCAAGGCTGCCATGGAATCGGGCGTGGCCACGCGTCCCATTGAGGATCTGGAAGCCTATGCCGCCTCGCTCAAAGAGCGCATCGAAGCGTCGCAGGCCCGCGTCAAGCCTTTTGTGGACGACTACTACAAGGGATAGGCGTAAGAGCCTTCACGCCATGAACATGGCGTGGTGATGCTTGCAGTCCGCTTCAAGAATCAGGGGACTCCGACCTACGGTCGGGGTCCTTTTTTTGTCCGCACTATAAGGCGGGAAAGGAAAGTCTTTGCGCAGGAACGTTTTTTTCCGGATCCCCGTGTGCCTTTTCAAAACGTTTCTTGTGGACAGACGCGTCTTGCGGACGTGCGGGCAGGCCGCAACGTAGCGGCCGTGAAGCTGCTGACTGGCAGAGTGACCGAGAACCGGCAACACCAGGGACAGAAAAGGTCGTGTGCCTTCTGTTGTCCGTCAACATCGTTGGCGGCTGCCGGAGAATGCCTGCCGGTCTGTCTGGATGGCGGCGCCTGCCGGCTTGCGGAGTCTGGAAAGAGCAGCCGTACGTTCTTACAACGTTCCTTGATTCTTTTTAAAATGGCGTCCGGATAAGCTGGCGTGGTAAAAGATGATGCGCAGTCCCTATAACATGTTTGATAAGTTTGATGGATGGCTATATCTGACAGAGTCAGGGGGCTGGCATAGTGTTTGCTAGCTGCTGGTTATGCCCCGTTCGCGCAGCCGGAAAATGGTGCAGATGGCATGCGGGAAGCGGCAAAGAATGAGAGCAGGAAAAGGCAGGACGCCTTGTTTTTTTGGGAGTGCAGCGCAGGCGCCGTTGCACACAGGCCATCCGTTTCGCTGAGGTTCAGGCTCAAAAGCTGTATCTGTTGCGCTTCGATTGCAGACGTGGCAGAGATAGGGGGGCTGTGTCGCTGATGTTGACGGAATGCGCTATCTGATTTA
>DVMI01000003.1 GCA_018715085.1 Candidatus Avidesulfovibrio excrementigallinarum
CGCCCCCCCATCCTCTTTCCCGAAACTTTTTATGGCAGGTTCCGGCCTGTGGCTGAAACAGGCGGTGTAGCCCCACGCCATGCCGCCCGGCGTCCGGGGTACTGCCGGTTGCCTTGGCATGTACGGAACCGGCTGCGCGGCCGGGCAGACCTGGCCCTGTGCCGCGTTCTGCCGTTCTGTGCCGGAGTCCTGTCTACCCTCGCCCTGTGCGTTTTCCCGCCTCGGTGGACAGGAGGACGGCAGCGCTGCCGTCTTTCGGACTGTTGCCGTGCGCCGGCTGTGCCGGGCCGATTTTGTTTTTTTGCGGAGCAGGGCGCGCTGTTTTTTCTGATAAGAGGGGTGAAAAAGCGGAAGGGGAACGGGGGGAAGGGAGAAACCCCTTGTAGAGGGGCTCCTCCTTTCCCCCGCAACGTGATGCGCCCGGACAGTCTCGTCCGGCAGTCTGAGCAGGGGCGTCAGTCTTCCCCGGCCAGCATCCGGCGCAGAGTTGTGTAGCCGATGCCGAGTTTTTCGGCAGCGCGCTTGCGGTTGCCGCCGCATTCTTCCAGGGTCTCGCGCAGAATGGTGTCCCGGACGGCGGCCATGCGCTCGCGCAGAGAACCGTCACCGCCGGCCTTGCGCTTGCGTTTCAGCCCGCGCAGCAGGGCCTCCCGTTCGCCAAAAACCTCGTTGAAGCTGGCTTCGTCTGCCGTGCGGTGGCCGAGCAGCAGCCCGTAATTTTCCATAATTGACAGCAGTTCCCGCACATTGCCGGGCCAGGCGTGTTCCAGAAGGCTTTTTTTGATGGCCGGAGTGATGGCGGCCGGGGTTTTGCCGCAGCGTTTGAGGGCGGCTTCGGCCAGGGGGATGATGTCTTCGCGGCGTTCGCGCAGGGGAGGGATGGAGATGCTCAGTCCGACCAGCCGGTAGTACAAATCCAGCCGGAAGGCGCCCCGGCGCAGGAGATCGGCCAGCTGGCCGTGCTGTGCCGCGCTGACAATGCGCACGTCCACCGGGATGATCCTGTTGCCGCCGATGCGCATGATTTCCCTGGCTTCGAGGACGCGCAGCAGGCGGATCTGCATGGCAGGGGTGATGCTGGCAATTTCGTCCAAAAACAGCGTGCCTGTGTGGGCCAGTTCAAAAAGGCCGGGCTTGCCGCCGCGTTTGGCTCCGGTAAAGGCGCCCTCTTCATAGCCGAACAGTTCGGATTCGAGCAGCGACTCGGGCAGGGCGGCGCAGTTGACGGCCACAAAGGGCCCCGCAGCCCGGGGGCTGGCCGCGTGCAGGGCGTGGGCCACCAGTTCCTTGCCGGTGCCGGTTTCGCCGTTGATGTATACGGAGGAGCCCACCGGCCCGTACCGCCGGATCCGGGCCCGGACTTCCAGAATGCCCGGAGAGGCGCCCTTGATGTCATTGACTGTATAGCGCGCGGTAAAACCCCGCCGGTTCAGATCGTCGCCGATTTTGCGGCTGATTTTTTGCAGGGACAGCACGTCGTGCACAAAGGCCACGGCCCCGCTGGCGTTGGCGTTCAGGTACAGGGGGAAGGTGTTGACCAGCAGGCGCCGGCCCTTGATGGCAACCACCTCGTCGATTTTGGCCTCGCCGCCGCCAAGCACTTCCTTGATGAACAGAGGGGCATAGAAAGGCCGGAACCCTTCCTGCTCGGTCGGCTCGAGCAGGCGCGCGGCCATGTCGTTGGCGTACAGTTCCTCCCCGTCCCGGCTGACGCAGATGACCCCTTCCTTGGTGAAGCGGAGCATCTCTTTGATGTTGTCGACGTAGTTGCGCTCCATGCGGCGGGCGTCCGCCAGGGCGACTGCACGGCTGATGGACTGCCGGATGTTGCTTGGGTGCGGCTCGTCCAGAAAGGTCTGCCCGCCAAGCCGCTGCATGATGCGCGCGGTGCCTCCGCCGCCCACGGCAAAGTGAATGCCCTGGGCGTACAGGGAGGTCAGCTTTTCTTCCAGCACATGATGATCCCTGTAGCGGACCTCGTGGATGCGCATGGAAGTGACCTGTTCCATGAACTCGATGTTGCGGGCTTCGTCCTCGTGAGCGGTGAGCGCGACTGTGGACGTATACTGACGCGCGATGAGCAGGGCCTTGATGATGTCCAGATCGGAGCGCTCGATGAACACCGTGGACCCGCCAAAGCGGCGCAGGATCGCATAGCGGAATCCGCCGTGACAGATAAGCGCCTCGTACCCCTGGCGAATCAGCCGTTCGGCGTCGGCTTCGGCCGTTTCGTACGATGTGACAAAAATGGCAATGTCCCATCCGTCCGCCAGCGTTTCCCGGCGCACGACCTCTGCAACAAAATTCGAGTGCACGAGAATGGCAAATTTGTAACTGCCTTGTTTATCAACGTTGCTCATGGCATTCATGGCCGCTCCCGCCGTCAGCGCAAAGTGTCCGGATTTGGACAGGAAGGTATCCATATCTGGGCGCTTTGTCAATGACGCCGCAATCGTTTGTTACTATTTAATCTTTATAAATAATAACAGGTTAATCAACAATAAGGGTGCGTGGCACGGCCTATGCATTATTTGGAACAAGCGTTGATGGTACTTTCGACACGGCCTTACCGCCTATAACTTTTTTGGAGAATACGATGAGCAACTGGCTCAAGAACAATGAGAAGGTTGGCAGCGTCAACCGCGGCGTGCCCTGCGAATCGGGCCTGTGCAACTACTGTCGGGTAGACTGTCAGGGAAAATGCGAAACGTGGCTGAGTTCGCTTCTGGGCCGCAAGACCCTGTTCCCCAATTCCTACGGCAATGCCTCCATCGGGTCGGAAAACACGGGACATGTGGGCGTGGCCTATAACGCGCTGCGCATCCGCGGGACCGTATATGGCGGCGTTGGCGTGGACCCCGAAAAGGCCCGTAAGGGCGACGTGGCCTATTGCGACGCCAAACTGGAAACCCGCATCGGCTCTTTCAGCAAGACCCTCAGCCGGTTCCCCTTTGTGATTGGCGCGCTGAGCCGCAACCCTGTGGTCGACAAGTACTGGGACAGCTTTGCGGTGGGCGCGGCCCTGTGCGGCATCCCGCTGGTCATTGGCGAAAACGTGGGGGGCGGCGACTCCAAGACGACCTTTGATTCGGCCGGAAGGGTGACCAGCCTGCCCGATCTCGATCGCCGCATTCAGTCCTACATGCGCTATCACGACGAATACGGCACGCTGTTTGTCCAGCTCAACGCCAACGACGCCTACAACGGCGTGGGCACCTACATCGCGGAACATTACGGCGACAAGGTGACCATTGAAATCAAGTGGGGGCAGGGGGCCAAGCCCATCAACGGCGAAGGCCTGATCCGCGATATCGACTATGCCCGCTTCATGAAGACGCGCGGCTACTGCATCCGCCCCAACCCCGACGATCCGGAAGTGGAAAAAGCGTTCCGCGACGGGACGATTCAGTATTTCACCCGCTATACGGGCATGACCTATCCCGGTCTCAATTCGCCTGAAGCCGTGCTGGAAGAACTGAGCAGAAAGGCCGAGGAACTGCGCAACGCCGGTGCGCATGCGCTGGCGCTCAAGACCGGTTCCTTTGGCGGGGCCGATCTTGCCCTGGCCATCCGTGCGGCCTCGGATCTGAAGTTCGACCTGCTGACCATCGACGGTTCCGGCGGCGGGACGGGCATGAGCCCCAACGACGTGCTTGACACCTGGGGTGTTCCCTCCATCCTGCTGCACGCCATGGCGCAAAAATACGCGGCGCGCTATGCGGCGCGCGGACGCCATGTGGTGGATCTGGCGCTGGGCGGCGGCATGGCCAAGCCCAGCCAGGCCTTTAAGGTGCTGGCTCTTGGTTCGCCGTACACCAAGGCGGTGTGCATGTCCCGCGCGTTCATGGTGCCTGCCTTCCTTGGCTGCAACATCGAAGGCGCCCTGCATCCCGAACGCCGGTCGCAGGTCAATGGTTCCTGGGACAAGCTGCCTAAGAGCGTGTCGGACATCGGAACCACGCCGGAAACGATTTTTGCCGGCTATCACGAACTGGAACTGCGCCTTGGCTCCGAAACCGTTCGCGAACTGCCCTACGGCGCCATTGCCATGTGGACCATGTGCGACCGTTTGGGCGCCGGCCTGCAGCACCTTATGGGCGGCGCGCGCAAGTTCGGCGTGGAGCACATCACCCGCGACGACATCGCTTCGGTCAACATGGAAACGGCCAAGGCCACGGGCATTCCTTTCATCACCGAACAGGAAGAAGCCTTTGCCGACAAGATTCTGATGGCCTGATCCCCGTGGGGCGGGCTGTCCCGCCCCGCACGGCCGGTTGCGCGACGCCGGCCCGGTCTTGCGGCCTGACAGCTGTTTTGCGCTCACCAGCAGCCAGACCGCAGGACCTCCTCCCTGCCGCGGACAGGCCGTTGCCCCGCCCCCTACGGGCGGACAGGCGCGGCCCTGTGCCGGGGTGCTTTGAGAGCCGCTGACAATTGTATCGCAGAAGGTCATAAAGGCGCGCTGTCGGATGCGGGAAACGCGGCGTTTCCGGCGTCCGGGCGCGGATCTGAGGTTTTTTGTCCTTACAGGGCGGATGCCAGCGCAATGGATACGCTCTGAGGACCGCATGCGGCGAGTGCACGCTCCCGCCAAACCATCAACGACACATCAACGACAGGGGAATATCATGCTGAAATCATGTCTGGCCGCTCTTGCAGCGTTTGTGCTTGTGGCCCTTCCCGCATCCGCCCAGGCCGGCGATTACCCCGAACGCCCGGTGCAGATGATGGTTCCGTTCGCGCCTGGCGGAGGTTCCGATCTTGTAATCCGGGTCATCGAAAAGGAATTTCAGAAAGAGTTCGGGCAGCCGCTGAGCTTTGTGTATAAGCCTGGCGCGTCGGGCGCTGTGGGCGTGAGCGAACTGAAAACGCTGCCCGCCGACGGCTATACGCTGTGCAGCCAGTCCTATCCGCATATCATCATTCAGGAATTGTCCAAAAGCGGCAACTTTTCCGTGGAAGATTTTGACTTTGTCGGCATGATTGCCGTTGACGACATCTTCTTTGCCGTGCGCAACAAGTCCAAGTTCAAGAGCGTGGAAGACTTCATCGCCGAAGCCAAGGCCAATCCGGACACGCTTTCGGTCGCCACCACAGACACTCTGGGCTGTTCTCACATGGCCGCGCTCAAGCTGCGCATGCTTGGCGTGCCGGTCAACATCGTCACCTATACCGGCGGATCCAAGGCCGTGGCCGGGCTGCTTGGCGCGCAGGTGGATGCGCTGATGGTGGTGAAGGGCGCTGCGGCGGCCGCCATGAGCAAAATGCGCATGCTGGCCATCTGCAATACCCAGCGGGACGCCGACCTCAAGGATGTGCCCACCTTCCCCGAGCTTGGCTATGACATCGTGCAGTTCAACGGGCGGCTGATCATCGCGCCCAAGGGCCTGCCCGAAGCCGTGAAGGACCGCCTTGTGACCGGCCTTAAGAACATTTACGCCAATCCCGACGTCATTGCCCGCAACAAGAAGGCTGGCTTTGAATACCGCTTCGCCGACGGCGACACGGTCTACAAGATGTTCCAGGACCTGCGTCCTGAAGCCACCCAGCTGCTCCAGCTGGCGGCCGATCTCAAGTAGCGCGGCTGCGCTGATCAACCGGACCGCTCCGGCGGACGCGGACGCGTCTGGGGCAGGGCGCAAGACTCCTTTTAGGGGTGTTGTGCGGCACAGACGGCACAAGCGCGGCCGGGGCGGTTCAACCCTCATGCCGGATTCATGTCCGCCGGGCACGCCCGGGGCGGGCATAACCTGGGACAGGCCCCTTGGGTCTGCCTCTGGCGGGTATTGTCGCCGTTTGCAGGCGCGGCCCGCAATGGCAGAGAAAGAAAAGGACTGCTCATGAATGATTTTATCGCGAGCCTGCTGGAAGAAATATCCCGGATCGGGAGGACGCCTTCCGGCGGAGCGAACCGGCTGGGCTTCTCCCCTGACGATCAGCGCGTCCGGAAGCTTTTTGCCGAACGTATGCGCGCCTGCGGTCTGGAAGTTTCGGCAGACGCCTTTGGCAACCTGACCGGCCGGCTGCCCGGGCTGAACCCGTCTGCGCCGGCCGTGGCTACGGGATCTCACCTGGATACGGTGCCCAATGGCGGGCATTATGACGGCGTTCTTGGCTGTGTGGCCGGGCTTGCCGCGCTGCGCGAACTGGCCAGGCGGCCGCCGCTGCCGCACCCGGTGGAAGTCATCGCCTTTCAGATCGAAGAGTCCTCCCGATTTTCCAACAGCACCATGGGCAGCAAGATCCTGACGGGCCGCGCGGACTTTGAGGCGTTGCGCCAGGCAAAGGACTTTATGGGGCATTCCCTGCCGGAACTGCTTGCCGAAGTGGGCCTGGATTTTGAGAAGCTCCCCACCGCAGTGCGCAAGCCGGGCACCTACAAGGCGTTTATCGAAATGCACATTGATCAGGGCCCTGTGCTGGAAAACGCGGGCGTTCCGCTTGGTGTGGTCACGCATATTGTCGGGGCCATCCGCGCGCGCGTCACCTTCAAGGGCGTGGCCATGCACGCGGGCGGCACCCCCATGGCCGGCCGGCGCGACGCGCTGCTTGCCGGGGCGGAAGCCGCGCTGGCCTTAAACGCTGTTGCCGTGCGCCATTCGGGGCGGTACAGCATGGTAGGCACAACAGGCAACGTGCGCGTCAGCCCGGGCGCCATCAACGTCATCCCCGGCGAAGTGGAACTGGCCTGCGAACTGAGGGGCACGGATCTGACGACGCTGCGCGCGGGCTGGAAGGAATTTGAAACGGCGCTTGCCGGCATTGCCGCCGCCCGCGGGACGCCGGTCAGCATTGCCGTCACAGAAAACGGCGTGCCCCTGCCCATGCATCCGGACATTCAGCAATGCCTGCGCCAGCACTGCCGGGCGCGGGGCATTCCGTTTATCGAAATGGCCAGCGGCGCCGGGCACGACGCGCTGAACATGGCCCATGTGACGCCGACGGGCATGCTGTTTGTGCGCGTGCGCGGCGGCCTGAGCCATCACCCCGACGAGTATGCCGCTCCGGAAGACATTGCCGCCGGAAGCGCCGTATTGCTCGACAGCCTTGCCGAACTGGCGGAGCAGCCATGAGCGGAAAGAGCAGTTCATTCACCCCTGACGGCGCGGCGCAGTCCCCGATAGCGCGCATTTCTGACGCCGTCATGGCGTGTGCCGGCGAGGCCCGTGAGGTGTGGGCCCTCATCCACAAAAATCCGGAAACGGGCTTTCAGGAATTTCGGGCGGCCGAGGCGTTGAGCGGCCTGCTGGAGCGGCACGGTTTCAGCGTCCGGCGCGGCGGTGCAGGTTTTGGGCACGCCTGCCGAAGAGGCGGTGATCCCCGGAGCAGGCGGCAAGCTGCGCTGCATTGAAGCCGGACTGTTTGACGGGCTTGACGCGGTCATGATGTGTCACGCGGCGGCCCGCGACATCCTGGAAACCACGGTTGCGGCGCGCACGGTGCTCAATCTTGAATTTTTTGGTAAGGCGGCCCACGCGGGGGCGGATCCGCACCAGGGGCTCAACGCCCTTACGGCGGCCGTCCAGACTTTGAACGGCCTCAACGGGCTTTACCAGCAACTGACGCCAGGACACAGAATCAACGCCATTGTCACCGACGGCGGCAAGGTCGTGAATGTCATTCCCGAGCATGCGGCCCTGGCTGTGCAGCTGCGGGCCCCCACCCGGGCAGAGCTGGACAGGCTTAAGGAAAAGATTCTTGACTGCGCCCGCGCAGGGGCCCTGATGACAGGGTGCAGGTTCACGGCGGAGGAGCCTTCGCCTGCCGTTTCTGATCTCGTCCCCAGCCGTCCCCTGCTCGAGACATACGCCGCCAGTGCGCAACGGCTGGGTGTCAGCCCTGTCCGGGAGCTGGAAACCTGCATTTCCACCGACGCGGGCACGGTCAGCCATCATCTCCCCTGCATTCATCCTTTTTTTGCCGTGGGGTGCGATCCCGGGCTGGAATTGCATTCGCGCGCCTTTGCCGAGGCGTGCGGCAGGGAAACGGCCTTCCGGCAGCTGTGCACTGCCGCCAAAATCCTGGCTTTGACGGGATACGAAGTCCTGTCTGATCCTGAACTGCGCAGACGTATCCGGGACGAGTTTCTCTCGCGGACGAACCGAACCAACAGCACAAGGAGTTTCTAGTGGAATTGCTCTCCATTTTTCATCATGTCCTGGCGGGCGCGTTGCAGGCGCTTTTGCCGGCAAATCTGTTCATCATGTTCCTGGGGCTGGTCGTCGGTATCGTAGGCGGGATGCTGCCCGGCATCTCCACCATCACGGCGGTGGCGCTGTTTGTGCCGTTCACCTTTGCCATGCCCACGGACATGGCCTTTGTCGGGCTGGGGGCCGTCTTTTGCGGTGCCATGTACGGCGGCGCCAATGCGGCCATTTTGATCAACACGCCTGGCACGGCGGCCTCCATTGCCACATCTTTTGACGGATACCCCATGAACAGGAAGGGAGAAGCCGAGCAGGCACTTTATCTTTCGCTGCTGGCTTCGGCCTTTGGCGGCCTGTTCGGCGCGCTCATGCTGCTGTTCTTTTTTGAACCCCTGTCTGCGCTGGCCCTGGAATTTGGTTCCGAGGCCTTTTTCTGGATGGGCATTTTCGGCCTGACCACGCTGGCTTCCATGTTCCCCGGGCAAATCGCCAAGGGGCTGCTTGGCGGGGCCATCGGCCTTGCGCTCAGCACGATTGGCCTGGATCCTTCCTCCGCCATGCCCCGGTTTACCTTTGACTCGTTCGACCTGATCCAGGGGCTGGACATGGTGGCCGTGGTCATCGGGCTGTTCTCGATCTCCCAGATGCTGATCATGCTGGAGTCAAAGGAGGAGTTCATTTCGTCCTTTGAAAAGAAAACGGGGGTGTTCCGCGTCGCCATGGGGCATCTTGGGCGGAATATCAAAAAGCTGCTTGTGGCCTCCGGCATAGGCACCTTCATCGGCGCGCTGCCCGGTGCGGGCGGCAGCGTGGCGGCCATTGTGGCCTATAACGAAATGAAGCGCTGGGACAAAAACCCCGAACGCTACGGCACCGGCGTGCCTGAAGGCGTCCTCGTCCCTGAAAGCGCCAACAACGCCAGCGTGGGCGGAGCGCTGGTGCCGCTGCTCTCGCTGGGCATTCCCGGCAGCGCCACGGCCGCCGTGCTTGCAGGCGGCCTCATGGCCCAGGGCATCACTCCCGGCCCCCAGCTTATGGAAAGGGCTCCGGAAATGGCCTATGTGTTCATTGCCAGCCTGATCATGGCCAATTTTGGCATGATCCTTGTGGGCTTTGTGACAATCAAGATCTGCACCCGCGTGCTCACTGTTCCCAAACTCTATATTATCCCGGCCGTCGTTGCCATTTCGCTCATCGGCTCCTACTCGCTGCGCAGCAGCATGTTTGACGTGCTTGTCATGATTCTGGCCGGCGGCATTTCCTATCTGCTGCTGAAATCCAAGATCATGCCGGCCGCCATCGCGCTGGGGCTCGTGCTCGGCAGCATCATCGAAGAGTCGCTCGTCATTACCATGATGCGCGCCAGAGGCAAGACGTCCCTGGCAGACCTGCTTCTCTTTTCGCCCATGTCCATGGCGTTCATTGCCGCAATCCTGCTGGCCATCTTCATCCCTGTCTATGTGAACCGCAAAAAGCAGAAGCCGATTTCCCTGACCTGGTCGCCCTCGCTGAACTGCCTGCGGCGTTACGATTTTTGGGTCATAGCCCTGATCACCTGTGGCGGCGCGTTCTTTGTCAAAGAATCCCTGTTGCTTGAAGGCGTTTCCCGCATCTTTCCGCTTGCGGTTTACAGCGCCATCACGGTTCTTGGCGTGTTCATCTGCGCGCGCATGTTCTTTGAAAAGGTCTCGGGACCCATGTTTGCCATGCCCCGGCGCGATCGCATCAACGTGGCCGTGTATACCCTGATCATCCTTGCCGTCTATCCGCTTCTGTCCGTGCTCGGCTTCTATACGGCCTGCTTCTTAGGGCTCATCGCCATGGCCGCGTTCGGCATCTTCCATGTGGGCGGCAAGCCTGTGACATTCAAAGAATGCCGCAACATTCTCTTCTATGCGGTCTGCGTCGTGCTGGCCCAGTATGCAGGCTTCCATCTGCTGCTCAACGTCCAGACCCCGACAGGCATGTTCATCTAGAGCCACCCCCTGACTCCGCCAGGTTTCGACATGGCAA
>DVMI01000042.1 GCA_018715085.1 Candidatus Avidesulfovibrio excrementigallinarum
GGCGGCCGGACGCGCAAAAGCCGTTCTGCGGTGCGCAAAAGCCTTCTGAGACATGAGCGCCAGGCCGGAGGGCGGCGGCTGCGGTACAAGGCGCGGCGGCTGCGGTACAAGGCCCGGCGGCCAGAAAAAAAGTTTTAGGAAGGTGGACAGGGGGTCCGGGGGGAAGGAGGAGAACCCTTTTTCAAAAGGGGTTCCTCCTTCCCCCCGGCGTCATGATCCGGCCAGAGGTCGAAAAGGCTCAGACTCCGGCCGTCTGGTGCAGCAGATCGCCGAGGAAGGCGTAGGCGAGGGCGAAGTAGACGAACACGCCCACCAGGTCCATGATGGAAGTGATCAGCGGCGAGGACAAGGTGGCGGGGTCGGTGCCCACGCGCCGGGCCATGAACGGCAGGAGCACGCCGATGAGGCCGCCCAGCACGGTGCAGACCAGCATGCTCAGTCCCACCACCAGCAGGACATCTGCGCCAATGCCTTTGGAAAAATATGCCAGTGTGCTTTCCAGCCCGGCCACAACCAGGCCGAGGCTGGCGGCTACGGGCAGTTCACGCCGGACGACGCGCCACACGTCGTGCCAGCACAGGCGCACGTCGCCCAGGGCCATGGCCCGGATGACGAGGGTGGCCGACTGGCTGCCTGCGTTGCCGCCCATGTCCACAATGGGTGCGATAAAGGCCGCCAGCACAATGACCTGGGAGAGGATTGCCTCCTGCGCGGCCACAAAGGTGCTGGTCACGACCCCGAACAGGGTCAGAAGGACCAGCCAGAACACGCGCACCCCAAACATTTTGCGGAATGGCGACGCCAGAATGTCCAGATCGTCGCCGTCAGTGGCGACAGTGCCGCCAAAGCGGGCCAGCCTGGCGGCGTCTTCCTGTTTTTCGATGTCCATGGCGTCGTCAACGGTGACGATGCCGATCATCGCATCTCCTCCGTTGATGACGGGCAAGGCCAGCAGATCGTAACGGCTGATAAGCTCGGAGGCTTTGCCCATGGGCCAGCTGGCACGCGCAAAAACGGGGTTGCGGCGCATGATGGCGCTGATGGTCATGGTGTCGTCGGCCAGCAGCAGTTCGCGCAGGGAAAGTGTGCCGCACAGGCGGCCGTCCTTGTCCTGCACATAGATGACGTAGATGGTTTCCTTATCTGCGGCAGTGGCGCGCACATGGGCCAGGGCCTGGGCTACGCGCATGTCCGGCTGTACGGCAACATAGTCCGAGGTGGTTACCGAACCCACGCTGCCTTCCGGGTATGCGGCCAGGCGCAGGATGTCGTCGCGTTCCACGCGCAGCAGGGCGGCCAGCAGGCGCTGGCGGGCGGCTTCATCCAGATCATGGAACAAGTCCACACGGTCGTCGGCGGCCATGGCTTCAAACAGGGCCACGACTGTTTTGCGGGGCAGTTCCTGCAGCAGGCCGATTTGACGTTCTTCAGAAAAATAAACAAAGAGTCCGGCCAGCGCTTCGGCCTTCAGGCCGGGCAGCAGCTGTGCGAGTTTTTTGCTGTCCAGCGTTTCCAGCGCTTCGGCCATGTCAGAGGGATGGACGCGCTGCACCAGGGCGGCAAAGGCCGCGGCATCGTTGCACAAGGGCAGGGCGCGCACAGCGCGCAGCAGTTCTTCACGGGTCATGGGTTGTCTCCTTTTCTTTTTAGCGGGCGTGACAGTGGCGGCAGACGGCAGGCGGCAGGAGCCGCGCAAAGGCCGGCGCTGGACCAGGGTCATGCGGCCGGGAGCGGAAAAGAAGAAAACCGGCTTTGGTCAGCAGGACGAAGGAAACCAGAGGCAGCTTACATCCGGTTCCGGCAAGACGAGCCCGGCGGGCCGGCGTTGAAGTCGCGAGGATCATGGCGAACCTCCCCATGGTTGAGATGCTGGGGACAGACGCGCAGGAAGGCGCGCGTCAAACCTGGCAACAAAACGGGATTACTGTGACTGTCCATAACAATCCTTTTTGCAGTGCTGTTAGATGGTTGTGTGAATATGCCGGGCGCTGCGGATCCGCAGAGGCGTGCCCGGACGGCAGAGAAAGGGAGCGGTGGAGGCGCGGGCCGTCCGCAACAGGGGGCAAGCGCTCCTGAGCAGCGTGGATCCGCGCGGCGGGCACACCCGGCAGACAGGGCAGAAACGCCACAAGAGCCGTCCGGCAGACCGAACCTGTCGGTGGACAGGTGCTGTCAGTGAACAGGCTCTGCCAGCGGGCAGGCTCTGTCAGCGGGCAGGACGGGGCGCAGACAGCGTCCCCGGGACGGGGATGGACGAGCGGGAAGAATGCAGACTGTAGCGGCGCGGGCAAAGGACGGTCTGTGCGCAGGCCTGCAGAGCGGGCAACAAAGACAAGAGGGAAAGGAACACGGGAACCTCCTCACAGGGCTGACACCGCCTGCGGGAGGACGCACGCAAGGCGGGGGTCAGGATAACGGAACGAACACCTGGGTACTACTGCCGGGAGTGGAACTGTCGGATGGCATACGAGCTCCTTGCGTTGCATGGCCGCCGGGATGACGGCCGGTTTCCTATGGCATGAACAGGCGGGGATGTCCAGTCAAAAAATCTCCCGGGGGATGGGGGCTGTTGCGGGCGCGCCCTGCCTGATTGCGTGGCCGCCGCTGCGCAGCCACAAAAATATGGAGTGGTTATGCGGGGAAAATCAACACGGCGCATCACTTTGACGTGTGGCCTTGTTGTTCCAAGGCATTGCCGGGGTATTGGCGGACTATCCGCATGCAGTGTGCCGTCTGGGGAAAAACGGTCATGCAGGGGGGGCAGCAACGTTGTTTTTGTGTGGCACGGGACGGACAGCGCTGCATGGCGCACCGCCATCAAGGCTTGACCTTGCAAAGAAGGGCTTGCCTGCGGGGGCCATGACGGGAACGGCTGCCCGAATCGGCCATGGCGGGGCGCGCCTGGCGCGGTTTTGGGCAGGGGCTCCTGTGGAGGGGCCGTATGTGCCGCATGGGAGCCAGGCACAAAAAAAGGCTTGGGTGCATCACCCAAGCCTTTGCTTTTTTATGGCGCGCCCGCCGCGATTCGAACGCGGGGCCTTTAGCTCCGGAGGCTAACGCTCTATCCGGCTGAGCTACGAGCGCAACGGAAGTTGTGTACGCCGCAACGCCGGGGAGTGTCAAGCCTTTTTCCGCAGCTCCAGGCACACAGGCTCCAGCCGGAGCAGGCTGTTGCCGCCACAGCGCGTGCCCGCGCATGAGGCAGGCCGCTGCTGGTCCAGCGGGTCGAAGGCCGGGAGAGGCAGGGCAGGGAGCGCGCCGCTGCTGTCTGGACGCGCCGCGGCAGCGGCTGGATTCGGGCATGCGCAGGACGGAGGAAAGACAGAACGCCCTGACAAAGGCAGCCGCATGGACGGAGCACTACAGTCCGGGCGCGGGTCAAAGCCCGGCCTTGCGCCAGAAGGCGGGCGTTCCGCACGTTTTTGTGTTCCGGACAGTCTGGCGCGGATGCCGGAGGTCCTTTCTAGGCCGTCAGGACGCGTTGCGCGCCAACGGTTTCCGGGCGGAGGCGCAGAGCTGGGGCGGCGGGTCTTGTTCACTTCGGCACACAATGAGAAAAAGTGCTGCCCGGCGGGTTGCCTTTCGTGATGAATCCGGCTAGGTAGCAGTTCCCGCACGCTGCCGGTCCTGCCGGTGCCGCCAGCGTCGCGCGCTCGCCGCGTCCGGCCGCTATTTGTCTGCGCCAGCGCGTCCCTTCGCCTTCAGTCCCGCGCATACTGCGCCGGACCGGGCGCCAGGTTCCCCCGCAGGGGAACGCACTGCGCCGCTGCCTTTCAGCGCAGCCGGCGCAAACTTTCTGGAGGTTGTCATGTCGGCCGTCAGCACAGCCAAAAACGTTTCACGCAGCATGCCGTCCCAGGGCGGGCTGAACCCGCTGGAAACCCGTCCTGTGGGCAAGCTGCTGCTTGAATATTCGATTCCGGCCATCCTTGGGATGACCATTGCGTCCATCAACCAGATCATTTCCAGCATGTTCATCGGGCACGGCGTGGGCCCTCTGGGGCTGACCGCGCTCGGAATCACCTTTCCGCTCATCAACCTGCTTGTGGCCTTTTGCCAGCCTATTGCCATCGGCGGGGCGGCCATCTGTTCCATCGCCCTGGGGCGCAAGGACCTGCCTCAGGCCTCCCAGATACTCGGGCAGGTGCTGATCCTCGAAATTGTCGCCGGGATTCTGTTTGGCGTGGGCTTTTACTTTTTGCTCGATCCGCTGCTCGTCTTCTTCGGGGCCACAAAAAATACGCTCTATCACGCCCGGGAATACATGCTGGCCCTGATCATCACCGCGCCCGCCGCGTTCATCATGATTGGCCTCAACAACGTCATGCGCGCTTCGGGGCATCCGCGCAAGGCCATGATCACCGCACTGTTCAGCGCGCTGGTCAACTGCATCCTTACGCCGATTTTTGTGTTCTGGCTTAACATGGGCATGTTTGGCGCGGGCATTGCCGTGGCCATCGGCCAGGGCGCGTCGTGCTTCTGGCTGCTGCATCACTTTTCACGGCCGGCGTCTGTCGTGCGGTTTCAAAGGGGCGTCTACAAACTGCGCCGCGAACTGGTCAAACCCATTCTGGCCATCGGCACTTCGCCGTTTTTGCTCAACGTCGGCGGCTGCCTGGTGGTCATCCTGCTTAACAAAGGCCTTTTGACCTACGGCGGCGACCTGGCCGTGGGCGCGTTCGGGATCATCAACCGCATCCTGCTGCTGTTTGCCATGGCCTGCGTAGGACTGGGGCAGGGCCTGCAACCCATTATCGGCTACAACCTGGGCGCGCGCTATTACCACCGCGTCAAGCTGGCGCTCAAATACGGCCTGCTCGCAGGCGTGGTAATGACCACGGCGGGCTTTTTGGCCTTCCAGCTGACGCCCGGCGTGCTGGCCCGCTGCTTTACCGAACACGAGGATCTGCTTGCCATCTCCGTCAACGGCCTGCGCATCACCGGGGCCGTGTTCTTCCTGGTGGGGCCGCAGATCGTCACGGCGGTCTATTTCCAGTCCATCGGACGGGCCTCCATTGCCGTGCTGTTGTCCGTGTCGCGGCAGATGCTCTTCCTTATCCCGTGCATCCTGCTGCTGCCGCACTGGTTCGGACTGGACGGCGTCTGGTGGAGCCTGCCCGTTTCGGACGCGCTGGCGTTCCTGCTTTCCAGCTTTATCCTGTTCTGGAGCTTCCGTTCTCCCAAGGCCCCTGCCAGGCATGTGGTCAACGCCGAACCCCGTGACACGCTGGAGGCAGGCAGATAAGCACCGTGACAACCGGCTTTGGCGGCCAGAACACGCGGCCGCCAGCCGGTAAAAAACAGGCACGCAGGGCCCCTGCACGCGGGCGCACTGCCGGCGCCCCTGTGCACGCCCCGCACAACAGCCTGGAAAGCCTTGTGCAGACTTTCTGAAAGGAGGAACCGCCATGGCCGGCTGGAATCCCTGGCACGGCTGCCGTCGCGTCAGCCCGGGCTGCCTGAACTGCTATGTATACCGCATCGACGCGCTGCACGGCAAAGACGCGTCCCTTGTGACCCGGACCCGCGACTTCGATCTGCCCCTGCGCCGCAAGCGCAACGGCGAATGGCGGCTGGCTGCCGGCGAACGCGTCTATACCTGCTTCTCGTCCGATTTTTTTCTTGAAGAGGCCGACGTCTGGCGGGAGGAAGCCTGGGCCATGATCCGCGCCAGGACAGACGCCTGCTTTTTCATCCCCACCAAACGGATCGCGCGCTTTAACGTCGGGCTGCCACAGGACTGGGGCGCAGGCTATCCCCATGTGAGCCTCTATTGCACCTGCGAAGACGACGAACGCGCCCGCGCCCGCCTGCCCCTCTTTCTTGACGCTCCCCTGCACGAACGGCTGATTCTTTGTGAACCGCTCCTCGGCCCCCTGGACCTTTCCCCCTGGCTGGGCAGCGCCGTCGCCATGGTCGTGGTGGGCGGCGAATCCGGCAATAACGCCCGCCCCTGCCACTACGAGTGGGTGCTGGACATCCGCCGGCAGTGCGCCGCCGCCGGCGTGGCCTTTGCCTTCAAACAAACCGGCGCGCACTTTGTCAAAGACGGACGCCTCTACCGCATCCCCCGCGCCCTGCAACACGCCCAGGCCGCCAAAGCGCATATCGACCTGCCTGCCCGGCACTGAAAACCCCTTCTGCCCCTGCGCCACAACCCCTGCTGACCAGGAACCGCACACCGCGCAACAGGCCGGAACTGTCAACCGGCTTTACGGTGGAAGAACCGGGGCGCTGCCCCGTGCCCCGCCGGGGGAGCAAGGCCCCCCCGTCCCCCCATACCTGGCGGGCCGGGCGGAACGTGACGGCTGCGGCATGGAGCCGGGCTTATTTGGTAAAAGATTTGGGAAGGCGGATGGGGGGTCTGGGGGGAAGGAGGGCAACCCTTTTGCAAAGGGTTCCCGCCTTCCCTCCCAGGAGGAGGTTTGGTTTTGGTCATCGTGATCAGAGCAGGAATGCGGCTGCGTGGCGGACGATGACGGCCATGGTATAGGCCACGAGGGTATTGAAGATCAGGCTGAACAGGGGCCAGCGCCAGGAGCCTGTTTCGTGCCGGATGGCCACGAGGGTGACCAGGCAGGGTGCGTAGAGCAGGACAAAGACGAGCAGGGCCAGGGCGGTGGCGGGATTCCAGCGGTGGTCGTCGCGGATGCGTTCTGCCAGCTGGGGGTTTTCGCCTTCGGCGTCGATTTCGCCCAGGGAGTAGGCGGTGCCCATGGTGGCGACAATGACTTCCTTGGCGGCAAATCCGCCGATGAGGGCGATGTCGGTGCGCCAGTCGAAGCCGGCGGCCTGGGTCAGGGGTTCGAGGGCCAGTCCGACCCGTCCGGCGATGGTATGGCGCAGGGCGAGGGTTGCCTGTTCGTGGGCAAGGTCGGCTTTGGCTTCTGCCAGGGCTGCGGCCTGTTCCGGGGCGCTGTACAGGGCTTCAACGGCGGTCTGGCGGGCGGCGAAGTCGGCAAGGGTGGCGTCTGGCAGGCGCGGATAGGTCATGGCCGCCCAAAAGACGATGGACACGGCCAGGATGACGGTCCAGGCTTTTTTGAAGTATTCCCAGGTGCGTTCCAGGGTATGGATGCACAGTCCCTGGAGGGTGGGGAAGCGGTAGGGCGGCAGTTCCATGACAAAGGGTGTTGCCGGGCCGCGGATGACGGTGGAGCGCAGCAGGCGTGCGCAGAGCATGGCGACGATCCAGCCTGTGAGCGTCAGGCCAAAGATGACCATGGCCTGATGGGCGGGGAAGAAGACGCCGGCAAACAGGATGAAGACCGGCAGTTTTGCGCCGCAGGCCATAAACGGCACAGTGAGCAGTGTGGCCAGTTTTTCGCGCGGGCTGCGCAGGGTGCGTGCGGCCAGCACGCCGGGGACGGCGCAGCCGCCGGCAATGCCGCCGCCCACGATGAAGGGCATGACCGAGGCTCCGTGCAGGCCGAACACGCGGAAGATGCGATCGAGCATATAGGCCATGCGGGCCATGTAGCCCGAGTCTTCGAGGATGGCGATGAGCAGGAACATGATCATGATGAGCGGCACAAAGCTCATGACGCCGCCCACGCCGTCGATAATCCCCGAAATGACCATGGACTTGAGCACGCCGTCGCTCATGGAATTTTCGGCAAGATCGCGCAGGAAGCCGAAGAAGGCGGTAACAAGTTCCATGGGCCATTCGCCCAGGGTGAAGGTCACCTGATAGATCAAGTACAGGATGAGCAGCATGATCAGCGGGCCGAGCAGCCCGTGGGTCAGGACCTTGTCCATGCGATCGGACAGGGCGCGCCGGGCGTGGCGGTCTTCCTGGCGGACAAGGACGCCGTCGCGCAGGATCGAGGATATGGCGCCGTAGCGGTAATCGGCGATCACGCCTTCGGGGCTGGTGTTGAGTGTGGCGTGCAGGTGTGCGGCCACTTCCTTGACCTGGGCTTCAAATTCGGCGCACAGCTGAGGGGCCTGTTCGCGGGCCTGGGCAATGATTTCTCTGTCCTGCTCCAGGAATTTGAGCGCGACCCAGCGCGGGGGGTAGACGTCGGCAAGGAGCCGGGCTTCTTCAACGCGGCGCTGGATGCTGGTCAGCACGGGATCGAGATCCGGCCCGTAGGAGATATTGAGGGGCTTCCAGGGTTGCCCTTCGCGCTTGCGGGCTTCGTCCACGGCGGCCCGCAAAAGTTCCGGCAGTCCGTAGCCTGTGCGGGCCACGGCGGGACGCACGGGCACGCCCAGCCGTTCCGAGAGCCTGGCCATGTCGATGATCACGCCGTGGTCTCTGGCTTCGTCCATCATGTTCAGACCGAGCACCAGGGGGATGCCCAGCTCCAGCAGTTGGATGGCGAGGTAGAGGTTGCGTTCCAGGGCTCCGGCGTTGAGGATGTCAATGACCACATCGGGCCGTTCGCTGGCCAGCACCTGCCTGGCGACAGTTTCTTCCTGCGTATAGGCCGACAGCGAGTAGACGCCCGGCAGATCGATGAGGTGGAGCGTTTCGCCATCGGCCAGGGTGACGGGGCCTTCTTTACGCTCGACGGTGATGCCGGGATAGTTGCCCACATGCTGGTGGGCGCCTGTAAAGGCGTTGAACGCGGTGGTTTTGCCGGAGTTGGGGTTGCCGGCCAGCGCGGCGACAAGCGAAGTTTTCATGGCTGTGCGATGGGGGTGTTTTCGTCTTCAAGCGGGATGACGTAAATATGGTCGGCCTCGTTGTTGCGCAGGCTGAGCGTAAACCCCGGCAGGCGCAAGGCTACGGGATCGCGCAGAGGGGCGCGGCCCACGACCTCGACGTCCACGCCGGGCACAAGCCCCATGTCGCGTATGCGCCGGCCCAGTTCGCCTTCAGCCTGTACGCTCACAATGCGGGCTCTGCCGCCCACATCCAATTTCCGTAAAGATATCATTTGGTGCCATCCTCTCCTGAAGTGGTGAACTTGCTTTGTGCGCTGTCGCAGAAAGCCATGAGCCGCAAGATAGTTTTGTTGAAAATGCCTGTCAACTTTTTCTGAAAAAAGGCTTTTCC
>DVMI01000043.1 GCA_018715085.1 Candidatus Avidesulfovibrio excrementigallinarum
CAACTGGATAGCCGAAAATACGTTCTATCAGCCCGGCCACGCGCTTCGCCTGGGTATAGGCTTCACGGTCCACCAGCTTGTCAATGATGGGCTTCAGGTGGTCTTTCCGGCGGATTTCCGTAATGGGAAGATCTTTGAGGAAGGGAGCAATGTGGTTTGTCACACGGCCCATGTCGCCCTGCCGGGTCTTTTCGGTCATGTCCGTGCGGACCTTGAAATATTCACCGGCAACAACGGAAAAAGTCTTTTCGGCTTCCTGCTTCTTCCTCCTGGCCTCAGCCAGTTCAGCCCGGCGCTGTGCGTTGGGATTGATACCCTGCTTAAGGATCCGCTTGTACTCGTCACGTTGGGCCCTGGCGGCGCTAAGGCCGGTTTCTGGCGCGTAACCGCAAGTCAACTTGATGTTGGTCCTGTCCCCGGCTTTCCGCCCAACGTAGACCCACCTCCCGGCGTTCTTGCCGGTAACGACAAGCGACAGTGACCCGCCATCCTTGAGCGTGACAGGCTCTCCGGAGCGCAGCGCCTTGCTCACCTCCGATGCACTCAGCCTGTTGGTTTTTCCTTCAGCCTCTCCCATGGTCAGCCCCTTTGGTATGCTTTCGGAAGGGCCAAAATACCTGCCTTTGGTCAGAGCATACCGAAAAGCATACCCCGGGACAACGACAACGGGAGACAAACAGCGCCGTCAGAAGACACATAGATGCACATAACTAGCTAAAATAAAAGGGCTTTGGTTACGTCAAACGACAACCAAAGCCCTAGAGAAACAACGGCGTGGCGGAGAGAGTGGGATTCGAACCCACGTACCGGCTATTAACCGGTAACTCGATTTCGAGTCGAGCGCGTTACGGCCAGCTTCGCTACCTCTCCGCACAAGGAAGTTTGATACTCAATCTTGGGCGGGCTGTCAATCGCTTTCCGCGGTGTGCGCGTCGTTGAGGGCAGGGTGCGGGGCCGGTGCGGCAGCCGGAAAGGCGTCACAAGAACCGGCAACGGGTGCCGCAGGCTCCAAGGGGAAAGCGCAAGGCGTGTTGGTTGTTACGGTCGCCCCGGAAGGCGCGCTCATGGCCGCGGCAGAAGCGCCGAAAAGACGCGGGCAGCGTGTGCAGCTTGTATCCTTTGATGCCGGGTCAACGCCGGACAGCGGTGTTTTCTCGTTTTAGAGAAGGGGGCGTGTTGCCGGTGCGGAGTGCGGCCGTTGCGGCAGGGACGGTTTGGGGAAGGGGGCCGGACGGGCGTGCAGCCGCGTCAGCGGCATGGCGTGCAGCCGCGTCAGCGGCATGCGTAAAGCGCTCAACCCAGGCAGCCGGGGTGCGGCGGGCGTGGATCGCGCAACAGGCAGGTGCCGGATTACGGCGGGCGCGCGGCCGTGCGGCTGTCTGAAACAACGCAGGGCGCTTCCTCCGATCTGGAGGCAGCGCCCTGCGGGCAGTTCTGTGAATGTGCGGTCCGGGGTGGCAGCCCTGTGAGGCGGCGGCTCCGGCCGCTGTGGCCGGTTGCGTTCTGGCAGTCAGGCACGCCGTGGCAGGGGCAGGGAGCTGGCAGGAGCCGTTGCGCGCAGGCTCCTCCCGCAAGGGCCTGTTGGTGCCTGCTGCGGGCGGCGTTGCCCTGGCGTTTTGTGCGCCAGCCGCCTTGCGCTTATTCGTCGCGGCGCAGGGTGTCCACCGCGTTGCGGAACAGTTCCACGCCCAGCGCGGGCACGTTCCCCCGGGTCCAGGTGGGGTGGTTGGTGGGGTGGTTGAAGGCCTCCGGATGGGGCATCAGGCCCAGAATGCGCCCCGTGGGATCCGTCAGGCCGGCGATACCGAGCGGCGAGCCGTTGGGGTTGGCCGGATAGCTCTGGGTGGGCTCGCCGGTTGCAGGATCCACATACTGCAGGGCGATGAGATTTTTCTGCACGATGGCTTCCAGCACGTCGGGGCTTTTGGGGATGAGCTTGCCTTCGCCGTGGCGGATGGGCATGGCGATCAGCGAGCCGCTCATATTTTTGGTGAAGACGCAGGGGCTTGCCGGGTTGGCGCGCATCTGCACCCAGCGGTCTTCAAACCGGGCGGAGTCGTTATGGCTCAGCGTGACCTGGCGCTCAAAGACAGGTTCCTGCCGGGTGGAAGCAAAGCCGGGGAGAATGCCGAGTTTGACAAGGAGCTGGAAACCGTTGCAAATTCCCAGGACCAGTCCGCCAGAGGCGATGAAGGCCTTGAGGCTTTCGAGCAGGGGAACGCCGCGGGCGTCGTCCAGATAGAGCCAGCGCTTTGCGGCGGCCTGGCCTGCGCCGAGGTCGTCGCCGTCAAGGAAGCCGCCGGGGAAGACAAGAAAACGGTAGTCGGCCAGGCGGACGTCGCCGGCCACGAGATCGGCAAAGTGGACGATATCCGCCCTGTCCGCGCCGGCAAGGCGGGCCGCGTGGGCGGTTTCCTTATGGGAGTTGGTGCCGTATCCGGTAAGGACAAGGACATTGACCGTGCTCATTGCGGAGGCTCCAGAAGCGTTAGCGTGGTGGGAAAAGCGTCTTCCCCGGGGATCTCGGGCGAAAGGCTATTTATTCTATGTGGTAACTTGTCAGTAGTCAACGCTGCTTTGGCTCGCTTCGGGACTATCTTTTTTTTTCGGGGGAGTGTACACTTCCCGGGTTGAGTTTCTGGCGACGTTTTTGCGCGCAGGCCGCGCGGGGACGTTGAGTAAATTTGAGCTATTGCGAACTTGCGGGGCTGTATGAAAACCAAATACATCTTTATTACCGGTGGTGTGCTTTCCTCTCTCGGCAAGGGCCTTTCTGCGTCGTGTTTGGGAGCCCTGCTCAAGGCCCGGGGCCTTTCTGTCACGCAGCAGAAGCTGGATCCCTATCTCAATGTAGACCCGGGGACCATGAGCCCCTTTCAGCACGGCGAAGTGTATGTGACTGACGACGGCGCGGAAACCGACCTGGATCTTGGCCACTATGAGCGGTTTCTGGGCATTTCGCTGACGCGCCGCAACAGCACGACGGCCGGGGCCATTTATAACAACGTTCTCACCAAGGAGCGCCACGGCGACTATCTTGGCGGCACGGTGCAGGTCATTCCGCATATCACCGACGAGATCAAGCGCTTCATTATGGCGCTGTCTGAAGACACCCCCGAACAGCCGGCGCCGGATGTGGCCATTGTGGAAATTGGCGGTACGGTGGGCGACATTGAAGGCCAGCCGTTTTTGGAAGCCATCCGGCAGCTGCGCACGGAGATCGGCCGCGACAACTGCCTGTACATCCATCTGACCCTGGTGCCCTACATGCGCGCTGCCGGCGAACACAAGACCAAGCCCACGCAGCACAGCGTCAAGGAACTGCGTTCCATCGGCATTCAGCCGGATATCATCCTGTGCCGCTGCGAATGCCCTGTGCCCGCGCCGCTCAAGGAAAAGATCGCGCTGTTCTGCAACGTGGACAAGGACGCGGTGTTTTCGGCCGTGGATGTCGACAGCCTGTATGAACTGCCGCTGCGGCTGTATGAAGAAGGGCTGGACCAGAAGGTGGCCATCATGCTGCGCCTGCCGGCGCGCAATCCGCATCTGGAAGTCTGGAAGAATATCGTCTATAAGGTAAAGCACCCCAAGTCCACCGTGAAGATTGCCATTGTCGGCAAGTATGTGGACCTGAAGGAAGCCTACAAGAGCCTGCACGAGGCGCTGATGCACGGCGGCATTGCCAACGAGGTGGCCGTGTCGCTTTCCTATGTGAACTCCATGGAGCTCACGCCGGAAAACGTGGCCGAACGGCTGGCCGACGCCGATGGCGTGCTGGTGCCCGGCGGCTTTGGTGACCGCGGCGTGGAAGGCAAGATTCTGGCCATCCGTTACGCGCGCGAAAACAACGTGCCGTTCTTTGGCATCTGCCTTGGCATGCACTGCGCCGTCATCGAATACGCCCGCAACGTGGCGGGCATTGCCGGGGCCACTTCCGAAGAGTTCAACCCGCTGGCCGCCGATAAGGTCATCTATCTGATGAGCGAATGGTTTGACGTGCGCAAAAACGCCATCCAGCGGCGCGATAAAGACAGCGACAAGGGCGGGACCATGCGCCTGGGCGCGTACCCCTGCCAGCTTGAACCGGATTCGCGGGCGTTTGCCGCCTATGGCAAGCGGGAAATCAGCGAACGCCACCGCCACCGCTATGAGTTCAACAACGCCTACCGCGCCCAGCTTGAAGCAAAGGGCATGCGCGTGTCGGGCCTTTCTCCTGATGGTGAACTTGTTGAAATTGTGGAACTTCCTGAACATCCCTGGTTTGTCGGGTGCCAGTTCCATCCCGAATTCAAGTCCAACCCGATGACGCCTCACCCCCTGTTCAGGGATTTTATCAAGGCCGCGTTGCAGCTTGGCAAGGAGCGCCGGGCGGGGTATACCGGTCTGAAAGACGGGCCTGCAAAGCCTGAAGAGGCCGGGCAGGACGTGGAGCAGTAGCGCATGGAGAGCACGGCACTGTACGCCCGTTTGCGGCGCGAACACTTTGTTCTTGCCGGGCCATGCGTCCTGGAGAGTTTTGATCTGGCCCTGGCTACGGCGGAAGCCGTGGCCGAGGCGGCCGGCAGGGCCGGTCTGGTGGCTGTTTTCAAGAGTTCATGGGACAAGGCCAACCGGACGTCGGGCAAGAGCTTCAGGGGGCCCGGGCTTGAACGCGGACTGGAGTGGCTGGCGGCCATCAAGGCCAGGACAGGCCTGCCGGTTGTCACCGACATCCATCTTCCCGACGAGGCCGCCCCAGTGGCCGAAGTGGCCGACGTGCTGCAAATTCCGGCGTTTTTGTGCCGGCAGACGGATTTGCTGGAAGCGGCGGCGCGCACCGGGCGCATTGTCAACGTGAAAAAAGGGCAGTTTCTGGCCCCGTGGGACATGCGCGGCGTGCGCGACAAGCTGCTGAACGCCGGCAACGAAAATCTGCTGTTCACCGAGCGCGGCAGTTCGTTTGGCTATAACAATCTGGTTGTGGATTTTCGATCGTTTGGGATCATGCGCGAACTCGGTTTTCCGGTCGTGTTCGACGCAACCCATTCCGTCCAGCTCCCTGGCGGACAAGGATCCTGTTCCGGCGGCGACCGGCGTCACGTTCCGGCGCTTGCCAGAGCGGCCGCAGCCGCAGGGGTGGATGGTGTGTTTATGGAGTGTCACCCCGATCCTGACCACGCGCTGTGCGACGGCCCCAACAGCTGGCCTGTGCAGCACCTGGCGGGACTGCTTCAGGAACTCGCTCATATCTGGAGTGTACCTCATGCTTACTGATCAACATATTGCGGCAGATTCCCTGGCAAAGTCCATTCGTCTTCTGGTGCTTGACGTGGATGGCGTGCTGACGGACGGCGGCTTGTATTACGACTCCACGGGTCTTGCGATGAAACGTTTTGACTCGCAGGACGGCAACGGCATCAAGATGCTGCAGGGATGCGGCGTCGAAGTGGCCGTCATTTCAGGAATGAACGCGCCGTGCGTCAAACGCCGGCTGGAAGCTCTGGGAATCGGAACCTATCACGGCGGCGCGCAGTATAAGACGCGCCTGCTTGAAACCATGCGCGTGGAACGCCGGCTGACCTGGAACGAAATCGCCTATGTGGGCGACGAGTGGGTGGACCTGGCCGCCATGGCCAAAGTGGGACTGCCCATTGCCGTGGCCAACGCCAGGCCGGAAGTCAAGGAACGGGCGCTGTATGTGACCAAGGCGTCCGGCGGGCACGGGGCGGTCCGGGAAGTGACGGACTGGATCCTGCGCTGCAAAGGACTCATGGACAGCCTGCTTGAAGAGTGGATACAACGTGTCTGATCGCGCGCAATGCGCTGCCAGACCGCAGCGCCGCACAGGCCTGAGCGGACGCCGGCCGTTGTGTCCGGCGGTCAAAGCGCTGGCCGGGTGCGGCCTGTTGCTGGCCCTGCTGCTGACAGGACCCTGCGGAAAGGCCGGCGCGGCAGAACCTGCCGACAACGCCGCAACGGCCATTGGGCTGGCCATTCAGGGCATCAGCCTGATGAATGGCGAAGACGGCATTGAACTCTGGCGGCTCAAGGCCACCTGGGGCCACCTTTCGCAAAACGGGGACACCGTTACGGTAGAAAAGCCTGTAGTGCGCTACACGCTGGGCGATCCGGCGCTTGAAGACTATCTGCATGTCCGCTCGAACCAGGGGCGCATTACAGATGCGCAGCGCTACCTCAGACTGTGGGACAGCGTGCTCCTGACCCGTGGCGAGGAAGTCGTAACAGGCACCGTGCTGGATTATGACGCCAAAACGCGCGTGCTCGTCCTGCCGGAAGGGGCAACACTCCTGGGCCCGAAGGGAAACCTGCGCACAGACGTGCTGACCTGGAAGCTGGATGACAATATCCTGAAGGCCGACGGCAACGTGGACGTGCTGCTGCTGCCCAGGGCAGACGCTGAGGGCGAAGCGGACTCTGCGCAGGTGGAGGCTGAAACGGCTGGCGCACCCGGGCAGCAGGCCGGCAGTCCCGCAGCGTCCGCAGAACAGGCAGACGGTGCGTCCACGCCTGCGCCATAGGCGTGCGGCCTCTGTTTTAGACGCGCGTTGGCTCCCTTGGAGAAACAGACAGCAAACGCGCCAGAAAGAGCCGCGGTAAAGCCTTGCGCAGCCCGAAAGCGCGCAGCGGCAATACCGCACGGCGGCAACACCGCGCGGCGGGCAGTCAACGCCCGGACCGCGTTGCGTGCAGGCTGCCGCAGAGTCATGCCAGGGTGGCAAAGCCCGTGCTGGCCGCGCGGCGCAGCAACGGTGCGGCTGCGGCGCGGATTGCGGTGACGGCGTGGCCGCGCATGGCGCAAGGAGGGAGCGTTGCACCACGATGCCCGTGTGCGCCGTCTTTTGTGCGCTGACGCCCGTGCCGCCTGTGGGGCCGTTATGGAAGAAACCCCGGATCTGAAATCAGCAGCGTTTTTGCCAGAGCGCTTTTGGCCTCCGGTGGCGCAGCGCCGCAGGGTGGCGGCAGAGCTGTGCGGCCCGGACAGCGCCGTTTGGGGCGGAAAACGGCAAAGCGCTGAACCCCAGGCCGCGGAATGCACAAATGTGTGGTGGTGCGGTGCGCGAACCCGGCAGGGCGCTGCCGCCATCCCGGGACAGTGGCCCGGAGGACGCTGTCTTTGCGTGCAGGCCGCTGCATGGCGCGTGCTCGTGCGGGCGCTGTGACTCAGGTATGCAGAATTTAAGGAATGATGCTATGTCCCGACTGTCTTTTTTGTCCAAAGTGTGCGGCGTGCTGACGCTCGCGGCAGGCTTGACGTGCGGCCTTGTTGACCTGGGGGCGGCGGCCCCTACCGGCGGCGCCGCGGGCATGCCCAAACCGGCGCGCAATGTCCCCACCAAAATCACCGCCGATCACATGGAGTACGACGCCAACAAGCTTCAGGTGGTGTTCAGGGACAAGGTGCACGTCGACAGGCCGGATATGGAAATCTGGTCCGAAGTGCTGACAGTGCATTTTAAGCCGGCCGAACAAAAGGACAAGCAGGCCAAAGGCGCAGCGCCGCAGGGTCTGGCGGCCGGCGATGTGGATCGCCTTGTGGCCGAGAAGCGCGTCCGGATGAAATCGGAAGAACGCGTGGGCACCTGTGAACGGGCAACCTATACGCCCGATACGGGCGTGCTGGTCATGCAGGGCAATCCGCGCCTTGAAGACGGCCAGAATACCATCACAGGCAACGAAATCCGCTATTACGCCAACGAAAACCGCAGCGAGGTCACCAGCGGCGGCAAAAAGCGCGTGGAAGCCGTCTTTGCCTCGCCAGAGTCAAGCGGCAAATCCGCCGGCCGGGGAGGACGCTAGATGGCCGTTCTTGCCGGAATTGATCTGCACAAGCGCTATGGACAGCGCGAAGTGGTCTGCGGCGTATCGCCCATGGTGCAGCAGGGTGAAATCGTCGGTCTGCTGGGGCCCAACGGGGCCGGCAAGACGACGTCGTTTTACATGCTCACAGGGATTATCAAGCCTTCTGCCGGCCGCGTGCTGCTGGAAGACAAGGATATCGGCGGCTGGCCGTTGCATGAGCGCGCCAGGGTCGGCATCTCCTACCTGCCCCAGGAAAGTTCCATCTTCCGCAGGCTGACTGTGCGCCAGAACCTGCAAATCATCATGGAACATACGGGCTTTCCCAAAAAGGAACAGAAGGCCAGAGCCGATCAGCTGCTTGAAGAGTTCGGCCTTACCCGCCTGGAAAACTCGCACGCCATGCACCTGTCGGGCGGCGAGCGGCGGCGTCTGGAAATTGCACGGGCCCTGATCCGCGATCCCAAGTTCGTCCTGCTTGACGAGCCGTTTGCCGGGATTGACCCGCTGGCTGTGGGCGACATTCAGATGCTTGTCAGAGAGTTGAAAAACCGCGGTATCGGTGTGCTCATTTCTGACCATAACGTGCGCGAAACGCTGACCATCTGCGACAGGGCCTACCTGATGTATCACGGCAGGGTCATCCTCTCGGGCACCCCTGACGAAATCGTCAGCAACGAAAAAGCCCGCGAAGTGTACTTGGGCGAAGACTTTTCGCTCTGATCCCACGCTGCATGCCGTTCTGCGGAGGGAAGGGAGAAACCCCTTTGTAAAGGGGTTCTCCCCCTTCCCCCCGCGCCCCC
>DVMI01000044.1 GCA_018715085.1 Candidatus Avidesulfovibrio excrementigallinarum
GTTGAAAATGCCTGTCAACTTTTTCTGAAAAAAGGCTTTTCCCTATCGTGCGAAAAAGCGCAAAATCATGCAGGATACTAGCCAATTATACCGAACCGGCGGATAAGGTTGACATATTTGCCAGATGCGGCTACATAACCAAACTATGCAAAAGACGACATCCAGACATTTTTTCCTGCTGGCGATGTGTGGCCTGCTGGCTCTGGCCTCTGTTGCGCTGACAGGATGTAGTGGGCGTTCCACGCACCCCACGCCGGAACTCGAGTCCGTGGCCTGGTGGGAAGAGAACGATGCAACGCCCTGGGCTGAATCTCTTGATGAAGAGGCTCGCTTTGTCCTGTCCCGGGAAGTTTTGCTGGATACGGCAGAAGTGGCCCTTGGGACGCCCTATCGCAGCGGGGGAACCAGCCTCGGCAGCGGGTTTGACTGCTCGGGATTTGTGCAGTGGGCTTACAAGAGTCTGGGCATTGATCTGCCAAGGACTGCCCGCGAGCAGGCGACCTTTGGGGAGCCTGTCAGCCGTGACGAGCTGCGCGAAGGCGATATTGTGGCCTTCCGGCATCCGCGGCGGGGATACCACACCGGCATCTATGTGGGGGACGGCAAGTTCATTCACAGCCCGCGGCAGCGCTCTTCTGTAAAGATTGTTTCGCTTGACAGCGCGTATTTCAAGCCGATTTTCATTGGCGCACGGCGCCTGCCCGTGCCCGATAACGAAATGATTGCGGAAGCCATGGCCCGCCTTGAGGAATACCGGGCGTTCAAGGCGACAAAGCCGCAGTTCACTGCGCCCAGGCGCACCGCGAAGAGCAAAGGCCGCTCGTCCAGGTAAAAGGCGGCGTGTCGCGCGTTGGACACGGTCTTGTGCGCAGCCGGTTGACGCGACAGATTTTTGAGCACAATCCGTCCCGGCGGTAGAGCGCGGCTCTGCCGCCGGGGTATTTTTGTGTCTGCCGGACAACAACGCGGCGGAAGACGCCGCTGCCCCGGCGGTGCGGCAACAGTGGACTGAAGCAGGGCTTGAGCTTTGTGCGGCGCGCACAGAAGCCCTGTTTGAAAGACCTGGGCCTGCCCACGGCAGGACGCGCGAGGACCCGCCTTGAGGGCGTGGCGTGTGGCGGTTGCGGCAGCCGGGGCGTTGCCAGGGCCCTGCAGAAACGGCCTGGGCCGGTGCGCTGGAGCGTGTTGTGCGGGTGCGGCAGCCGGCAGCGTCCGGGCGGCTTGTGTGCGCCGTCCTCCCGTTTGCATGGAAGGCAGAGGCGCCGGTGGGGCGGACGGACATTTTGCCGGGCACCAACGCGGCGGAAAGAGCGTCTGCCGGGGCAACGGCCCTGGCTGCGGTCAGCCGGATCCGGCGGTTTTTGAGCGCGCTCAGCGTTGCGCGCAGGTTTGAAAAAGGGAGCCATGCGATCTGCCCGCCGGGCTTGCGCGCATGTTGCCGGGCGATGCCGCTGTCTGCGGCGTGCCGGGCGGTGCATACGGGCACAAGACGGGTGCAGGCCGGCATGGACGGCCCGCGCCGGATTGCCGGACGGCATTCCGTGCGGTCCGGGCACAACGGTGTGTAACGACAATCCGTATCAGAGGGAGAGTCTTGCGTTATGGTCATTCCGTTCCGAACCCTGCGCGGCCTGGCGCTGGGGGTCCTGTGCGGCCTGACGGCAGGCGTCTGCATTCAGGAGGCGGCCCCTGCGCTGGCGGCCAGTCTTCAAAAACCCGTTGAGCAGACGATTGACGAAGAAAACCGGCGTGTCAAAATCCATGTGCGCTATCCGCAATTTGGCATAGAAAGCATCGATCGGGACATCAAACAGTGGGCCTTGGGGGTTGCCGGTGAATTCCGCTCCGAATACGGCGGGGAAATCCTTGGCGACACGCACATGCCCTATCTGCTGGACATCACCTATGAGGTCGTGTCGCCTCCCGGCGGCATGCTCAGCGTGATCTGGCAGGAGGCTTCCTATACTGCCGGCGCCCATGGGCAGCTCAATCTCCTGTCGCTCAACTATGCGCCCAAAACCGGCAAACCCGTGGCCCTGCTTGACGTATTTGCCTCGCCCACAGTGGCGTTGCAGGCCATGTCGTCCTATGCCGAAGCGGTGCTGTCCCGCCGCCTGGGGGACATGAAGGTAGACGACATGCTGCACGAGGGCCTGCTGCCCGAAGCCGACAATTTTGCGACATTTGCGGTCACGCCCGACGGCCTGCGGGTGTATTTCCCGCCGTACCAGGTGGCGCCGTGGGCGGCCGGGCCGCAACGCGTCGATATCCCCCTGTCTGTTCTCATGCCGGCCAAGCCGGATTTGCGCTACTGGGGCAAATAGAGCGGCATACAGGTGCGCGCCGGGGCCATCATGCCCGCATGTGGCAGCGGCTGCCTTTTGGCGCGCGCAAAACGCTGTCTGTGCCGGGGCAGGGAGTCTTAGAGCAGGGCAGCCTTTGGGGAAACTGCGGCGTGCGGCCGGACCGCACGCCGTTGAGATTCCCTGTTCTTTCCTCATGCCGGCCGGGCCGGATGGCTCTGCCGGAGCAAAGCGCGGCGCGGCGTTGCACCGGCCGCCGGAAAAGGCTTACGCCCGGGCTGCGCACGCCTTCACGGCCTGCAAGGCCGCTTCATAATCCACTTCATGCGTCACTTCCGGCACGATTTGTTCATAGGCCACCACACCGTCGGGGCCGATGACCAGAACGGCCCGCGTCAGCAGGCGCAGTTCCTTGATGGCCAGACCATAATTCAGACCAAAGGACAGATCGCGGTGATCCGACAGCGTTTCCAGCGCGTCCACGCCGGCCGCGCCGCACCAGCGGGCCTGGGCAAACGGCAGGTCGCAGCTGATAGTCAGGATTTTGACGCGGCTGTCTAAGGCAGCGGCTTCCGTGTTGAAACGGCGGGTCTGCATGTCGCACACGCCGGTATCCAGCGAGGGCACCACGCTGACGAGCAGAATCTTGCCGCTGTAGTCCTTCAGGCTGCGGGGGGTCAGGTCGTTGGCCAGCACAGTAAAGTCAGGGGCCTTGTCGCCCACGGCCACAGGATTGCCAAGCAGTGTCAGGGGAGCGCCGCCAAAGGTGATCATGTCATGACGTTCGGTCATTGGTAAAACCTCCTGCTGGCGCGTTGTGCGCACAGCGGTTGCTGGTAGAATGTGGGATGCGATGGATATAGCCCTATTGCGTGTCTTTGTAAACAGGAATCATACCTGATAATTAAAAATAATATAATTCCAAACAATTAAATATGTTTCACTGCGTTCAAACCGGCGCGTCCGGCACAAAAGACGGCGTGTTGCATGAGCGCTTTTTCCATTCTGGCCGGGCGGCTGTGGCGGGCCGGTCCCGGAGGCGGCGCGGGCACGAAAACGCGGTGACGGGGCTGCGGAGCGGTTCCGGCGGCCTGCGTGAGGCGTGCGCGTGTGGCGCGCAACAACCCCTGTAAAGGTTTTGGGAAAGAGGATGGGGGACCGGGGGAAGGAGGAGAACCCTTTTTCAAAAGGGGTTCCTCCTTCCCCCGGAGCTGTCAGATATACAGATCCGGATCCGTGGGGTTGCGATCCCAGATGACTTTGCCTCTGTCTTTGCGGAATTTGCGCAGCAGCACATAGAGGGAGCCTGGTCCGCCGTCGACCTGCCTGGCGGTGCAGAAGGCCAGGATGACGCGGCGGAAGGGATCCTGGGTGAACCATTCCTGCACTTTTTCGCGCAGCACGCCAATGCCGGCCGGCGAGTTGCGGCCGCGGCCAGGCACAACCAGCACTACGCGGCGTCCGCACATATAGGAATGGCGCATGAAGCCCACAAGGGTCTGAAAGGCCTGTTCGGCGTTGAGGCCGTGCAGGTCGAGGTGGGCTTCCGGGCTGAGCTGGCCGGCCTGGAGCCTTCCTACAATGCCAAGGTCAAGGCCGATGACGTGGCCTTCCACATATTCGTCGGTGGAAGCCAGCGAGAATTCGATCCGGCCGTCCATGAAATCCTGCATGGGGTTGGCGATGGCCGAGGGCGGCGCCTGGGGCTGGGGCACTTCCGGCTGGATAGCGCGTCCGCTTTTGCCGTCAAGGGGCGTGACGTCGCGCATGGCGCTGGCAAAGGCGGCGTCTTCGGCCTCGGTTGCGGCGGGGGGCGTTGCGTCTTCTGCCTGGCTGGCGGCAGGGGTGTTTTTGCGTTGATCGGCGGGCAGGGGGCGCACGGGTGCGGTGGTTCCGGCTGGGGCGCTGGCGTTCAGCGAGGCGGCAAGCAGCGCGCCAAAACTGCCGGTTTCGGCGTCGGGGGCCTGCGGGGCTGGTTCGTCCTTGCGGCCGGAGGGCGCTGGCGCGGCGGCCTCAGGGGCTGCGGGCGGCGTATTGCGCGCGGTTTTGGTGTGGCGTTTGTTCAGCGCCGAGGGAGACAGGGGCAGGGGATTGGCAAAGGCGTCGCCAGGTTTGCGGGCAGAGGCGTCGGGGCTGCCGGTCCGTGTCTGGTTCAGGGGTGTGGCGCTGCTGACGGCGTTGAGGAAGAGGGCAGTGTCTTCGTCAGGCTCGGGCTGGGGTTGCTGCTGAGCCGGTTTATCGCTGCGCCGTTCTGTCCAGCGCACGATCTGGCCGTGGGCCTTGCGCGCCGGGGGAAACGCCTTTTTGTTCAGGTTTGCGAACGGATTATCCCCTTTGGCGGGGGCGTCGTTGCTCATGGCACTTCTCCTTCTTGCAAAGCGTCGTTAGCCGTGTGTTGCCGGTGGCGGCGGGCTGTTGCGGCATGGTCCCCGGCGCCGCGCGGGAGCCTGCCGGGGGCGGCAGGCTCCGGGGGGCAGGAGAGCCGGGCCCTGCCGTGCAACACCGTGCCGGCAGGCGCAGCAGTGGTGCGCCCTGCATGAAAGCCGTGCTGCTGCCCTTGCGTCTGGGGCGGCAGCGGTTGCGGCGGCGCTGTAGGGCCGCCTGTGCATACAGATAAGAGCGAATTGCGGGAGCATCAAGGGGGCGGGCCGGGCGGAATGCGGCGGCCGTGCCGCGGGCCTTGCGCGCCGGGGTGCCGGCAAAAGATTGCGGGCCTGGCGGCGCGTCAGAATTCGATGCCGCGCACCGGCCCCGCGCCGTGGGCGGCCGGGTGCTTGATTTCGCGCACTTCGCTGATCAGGTCTGCGCGATCGCTGAGCCAGTCGGGCAGGCCGCGTCCGGACAACACAAGGTGAGTCTGCCGGCTGAGGGCCAGATCCATGAGTTCGCTCAGCTCTTCGCGGGTCAGCAGGCCGCAGCCCAGGGCGTACAGGGCCTCGTCGGCAATCAGCATGCCGCCTTCCGGCATGACCTGGCGGCACCAGGCCAGCGTGCGTTCTGCGGCGCGGCGATGGACGGCCCGGGTTTCTTCGCGCAGAAAAAAGCCTTCGCCTCCGGGAAAAAAGCCGTCGCCCAGGAGCTTGCGCAACAGGCGCTGTTCGCCTGCGCCAACATCCTTTTTGATGAACTGGGCAAAGCGGACTTCAAGCCCCTGTCCGAGCGCGCGCAGCGCCTGGCCTGTGCAGGCGGAGGTTTTGCCCTTGCCGTTGCCGGTATAGACAAGAATCATGCAGCACCTCGTGTGTCTGTTTCCTCTTAGTCAAAACGCGCCGCCCGCGCAAGATGGGGATTGACGGCCTGTCCGGGCTGGCGCGGCCGGGGCGTGCAGGCATTTCCGGACGGGCGGGAGCAGGCGGCCGGGGCTGGCGCAGACCGGGGCGCACGCCGGATAGGCGCGGCCTGAAGCGGGAAAACCCGGATTTGAAGTGGGATTACCGACTTGCCATGCGGGGCGGAAAAGCCTATTCTCAGATTTTCTTGTCAGAAACCGCAACATCCATGAGGAGCAGGGAGCATGTCCCAGTCGCGAGCCAAAGCCTATACTGCCGCCGGGGTAGACATTGACGCCGGCAACTCTCTCGTGTCGCGCTTCAAGACGATGGTGGCCGATACGCATGTGCACGGCGTTGTGAGCGATATCGGAGGGTTTGGCGGCCTGTTCCGTCCGGACCTTTCGGGTATGGAATCGCCGGTTCTGGTCTCGTCGACTGACGGCGTGGGCACCAAGCTCAAGCTGGCCGTCGCCTTTGACCGGCACGATACCATAGGGATCGACCTTGTCGCCATGAGCGTCAACGACATTCTGGTCCAGGGCGCAAAGCCGCTTTTCTTCCTTGATTATTTTGCCACCGGCGTGCTTGATGTCGAACGCACCGCCCAGGTTGTGCAGGGCGTGGCCAACGGCTGTAAGCAGGCGGGATGCGCGCTGCTGGGCGGCGAAACCGCCGAAATGCCCGACATGTATCCCCCCGGCGAATACGATTTGGCCGGTTTTTGCGTGGGCATTGTGGATAACGCGCACATTGTGGACGGTTCGTCCATCCGTGTGGGCGATGTGATCATCGGGCTTGGCTCGTCCGGCGTGCACTCCAACGGCTATTCGCTGGTGCGCAAGCTCCTGGCGCAAAGCGGCCTGAAGGCCGGCGACGAACTGCCCGGATCCGGGCGGAGCGTGGCCGACGTGCTGATTGAACCGACCAGAATTTATGTGGATATCGTCCGCAAGCTGATGCGCGATCTGCCCATTAAAGGCATGGTGCACGTCACGGGCGGCGGATTCTTTGACAACATCCCCCGGGTGCTGCCCCGCGCGGTGACGGCAGAAATTCAGTTCGGCTCGTGGCAGATGCTGCCCGTGTTTGAATGGCTGCGCTCCCAGGGACAGCTTGAATGGGACGAAATGCTGCAAATCTTCAATTGCAGCATCGGTTATGTGCTGATTGTAGAACCGGACGTGGCCGAAGAAGTCATGAGCCGCCTGCGCGCCCAGAACGAACCGGCCTGGGTGATCGGACGCATTGATCGCCGCTCTGGCGACAGCGAACAGGTCAATATCATCTACTAGCCGCCACTCGCCCGCAAACGCGGGAAAAACGCCCCGGCGCGCGCCGCACGGCCTGCACAAAACAGCCGGCAGGCGCGGCAAACGGCTCCTGCAGCCCGGCCGCCTGAGGCCGGCGGCCGGACGTTGCCGGGCAGCGTTCCGGAACGTCACAGGGCAGCCGGCCGGACAACCGGACAGCTCCAGGAGAGCGGCGCAGGGCGGGCGCAACAACAGATTGACACATTGCAGAGGGCATGACGGCGCAGGCTGTCATGCCCTCTGGCGTTTGGAGCGGATCAGGCGCACAGATCGGCGTTTTGGGGGCAGAGCGGCGCGCTTGCTGCATGCGCCGCCTCCCCTGCGGGCATCATCAGGCAGAGACAACCGCCTTTTGGCTCCCGGCCGCAGCCCGCGCCATTGACGGATCCGCTTCTCATTTCTATATCACTTGCGGATAAGGCTCCCCTTTTCACACACGCGCACAATGCGCGCAACGCGCCACAAGGCAGCGGCAAGCCGCTTCCCCGTGCGCAGACGACGTTGACCGGCCCCGCCGGCCGGAACAGAGGCTGGACATGGACAGCATCCCCTTTCGCATTCATACAGAATATGTGCCCACGGGCGATCAGCCCTCGGCCATCGACCAGATTGCCACGGCCATTGAGGAGGGCGTGAAAGATCAGGTGCTGCTGGGCGTTACCGGTTCGGGCAAAACGTTTACCATGGCCAACGTCATTGCACGGGTCAACCGCCCCGCGCTGGTCCTGGCCCCCAACAAAACCCTGGCCGCACAGCTGTACAACGAGTTCAAGGGGCTTTTCCCCGAGAACGCCGTGGAATACTTTGTCAGCTATTACGACTACTATCAGCCGGAAGCCTATATGCCGGCCTCCGATACCTACATCGAGAAGGATTCGGCCATCAACGACGATATCGACAAGCTCCGCCACGCCGCCACGCACGCGCTGCTTACGCGCCGGGACGTGATCATTGTGGCGTCAGTGTCGTGCATCTATGGCCTGGGCTCGCCGGAATACTACGCCCGGCTCGTCATCCCTGTGGAAAACGGCCAGAAATGCAGCATGGACGAGCTGATGACCCGCCTGATAGACGTGCAGTACGAACGCAACGACATCGATTTTCACCGCGGCACCTTCCGCGTGCGTGGCGACGTGCTCGAAATCATCCCCGCCTACGAACACGAACGCGCGCTGCGCCTGGAATTTTTTGGCGACGAAATCGAAGCCGTGCGCGAAATCGATCCGCTCACCGGCAACGTGCTCGGCAACGTGGGCAAGACTGTCATCTACCCCGCCAGCCACTATGTGTCGGACCGCGACAACCTGACCCGCGCCATGAACGACATCCGCGAAGAACTGGGCGAACAACTGCGCCGGTTCCACGCCGCAGGAAAGCTCGTGGAGGCCCAGCGCCTGGAACAGCGCACCCAGCTTGACCTTGAAATGATGGAAGAGCTGGGCTACTGCAACGGCATCGAAAACTATTCCCGCCACCTCGACGGCCGCAAGGCCGGCGACCCGCCTTCCTGCCTGCTGGACTACTTCCCCCCGGATTTTGTGCTGTTTGCCGACGAATCGCACATCAGCATCCCCCAGGTCGGCGGCATGTTCAAAGGCGACCGCTCCCGCAAGCAGACCCTGGTCGATTACGGGTTCAGACTCCCTTCGGCGCTGGACAACCGCCCCCTGTCGTTTGACGAATTCTTGTCCAGACTCAATCAGTGCGTGTTCGTGTCGGCCACGCCCGGCCCCTGGGAGCTGGATCGCGCTCAGGGCCTAGTGGCCGAACAGATCCTGCGCCCCACCGGCCTGCTCGATCCGCTGGTGCATGTCCGCCCCACCCAGGGCCAGATCGAAGATCTGCTCTCGGAATGCAGGCAGCGCGTTGCACAAAGCGAGCGCGTGCTCGTCACCACCCTGACCAAACGCATGGCCGAAGACCTCACGGAATACCTCAACGGCATGGGCGTGCGCGCCCGCTACCTGCATTCTGACATCGACACGCTGGAACGCATGGCCATCATCCGCGCCCTGCGCGCAGGAGAGTTCGACGTGCTTGTGGGCATCAACCTGCTGCGCGAAGGCCTCGATATCCCCGAAGTTTCGCTGGTCGCCATCCTCGATGCCGACAAGGAAGGCTTTTTGCGCTCCACAGGCGCACTGATCCAAACCTTTGGCCGCGCAGCACGCAACGCCAGCGGAGAAGTCGTGCTCTATGCCGATGCCATAACGCCCTCCATGCGCGCGGCCATGGACGAAACCGCCCGCCGCCGGGCCAAGCAGCAGGCCTGGAACACCGAACAGAACATCACACCCCGCACCATCGTCAAACCCATTGATTCCCTGTTCGATACCCTGTACGGCGAACAAAAGGAACACAAAGGCAAACGCGGCCGCAAAACAGCCCCGGCCGCACCGGCCGAAACCGTGACCGTGGACAACGCCGCCGCCGTGATCCACCGCCTGGAAGGCGAAATGCGCGCCGCCGCCGCAGAACTGGAATTTGAAAAGGCCGCCGCTCTGCGCGACAAAATCCGCGCCCTGCGCGACGAGTTCCTGCTCGTAAGCTGATACCGGCACCAGCAACGCACAAAGCGAACCGGTGTGAACCGGGAAAACCAAGGCGAACCCGGGGGGAAGAGGGAACCCCCTTTGGAAAGGGGCGTTCCCCCTTCCCC
>DVMI01000045.1 GCA_018715085.1 Candidatus Avidesulfovibrio excrementigallinarum
CCAGAATCCGTCGTCCTGCCAATTGAACGATAGCCCAATCGCGAGAAAAGTAACTAGACGCTTTCCCTGGGATTGTCAAGCAGAATTTCTCATTTTTTATTTTTTCTTTACAGAACGAAATAATTATCTGCTAAAAAAGCATGTTACAATGTTGCCTCTTACGCAGTGCCGCGCCCTGAGCCGGGCTCTTTTATGCCGGGCTGCACCAAAATTGTCGTCCGACACACCGCAGCGCTTCAGACCAGGAGCATACGATCCCTTGGATACACCGGGTGCCGGGCTGCGCCCGGGGCGCTGCTTTCGCTCTTTTCAGCATCCAAATTCAGTGCTATCAACAGACGTTCACAGGTCGCGGGCGAAACAGGTCGCCTGCCGTTCTGCTCATCAGGAGACAACCGTTATGGAAACGATAGAACAGGCTCAGCTCAAATCGCAGATTCTGGTGGAATCCCTTCCCTATCTGAAAGAGTTCCACGATCAGATTATTGTCATCAAATACGGCGGGCACGCAATGACCGCGCCGGAGCTGCAAAGTTCCTTCGCGCGTAGCATAGCCCTGCTCAAGCTGGTGGGTATTCATCCTGTAGTCGTGCACGGCGGCGGCCCTCAGATTGGCGACATGCTCAAGCAGCTTCAGATTCCCTCGCGCTTTGAAAGCGGGTTGCGCGTGACTGACGATGCCACCATGAAAGTGGTGGAAATGGTTCTTGTAGGCTCTGTAAACAAGGCCATTGTCAACCAGATCAACCAGGCCGGCACACGGGCTGTAGGACTTTCGGGCAAGGATGGCATGCTGCTGCAGGCGCGCAAGAAATCGCTTGTCGTCAAAAACGAAAACGAACCGCCCAAAATCATCGATATCGGCAACGTGGGCGAGGTGGTCAACGTCGAGACCTCTCTGCTCCACTCGCTTATCCGCGACGGTTTTGTGCCTGTCATCTCGCCGGTAGGCGTCGATGACGACGGCAACACATATAACATCAACGCTGACGATGCCGCCGGAGCTGTGGCTGCTGCGCTCAAGGCCAAGCGCTTTTTGCTGCTGACTGACGTTGCGGGCGTGCTTGACCGCGACAAAAAGCTGATCCGGAGCATTGAAGTGCAGGACGCGCGCGCCCTGTTTGCCGACGGTACCATCAGCGGCGGCATGATTCCTAAAATCAACTGCTGCCTTGAAGCCCTGTCTGGCGGGGTGGGCAAGGTCACCATTCTTGACGGCCGAGTGCAGAACTGCCTGCTGCTTGAGCTGCTGACAGATCAGGGCGTGGGCACTCAGATTTTCGCCCGTGACAGAGCCAAGGGCCTGCAGGACTGACGAGCCAGCCGGGCTGCAGGCTATCCTGCAGCTTGACAGTATTGCATTCTGCATCCATAGTTTGTGGTCCGGCAGTTACATTTTGTGTACGATCCGGCATACCTCCGCCCAGGCGGATATCCGAGGTTCTCCCGATGAGCGACGATACCAAACGCGAATACAAAAATACACTGAACCTGCCTTCAACGGCCTTTCCCATGAAGGCCAATCTTACGCAGCGCGAACCCAAGATGCTGCAGTGGTGGGAAGAACGCCACGCCTACAATGCCATGCTTGATGCGGCCAACTCCGGCAGGCATTTTGTCCTGCACGACGGCCCGCCTTACGCCAACGGGCACATTCACCTGGGCACGGCGCTGAACAAGATCCTCAAGGACATCATCATCAAGTCCCGCAACCTTCAGGGTTTCCGTTCGCCCTATGTGCCTGGCTGGGACTGCCATGGTCTGCCCATTGAACTTAAGGTTGAGCAGGAACTTGGCGAAAAGAAAAAACGCGAGCTTCCCGCCCATGTGGTGCGCCAGCACTGCCGGCGTTATGCCGAAAAATTCCTGAACATCCAGCGCGAAGAGTTCAAGCGGCTTGGCGTGCTGGGCGACTGGGCTCATCCCTATGTGACCATGGATCCGGGATACGAGTCCACCACAGCGACCGAGCTGGCCAACTTTGCCGAAAAAGGCGGCCTCATTCGCAGCAAGAAGCCTATTTACTGGTGCTGCTCGTGCCAGACGGCTCTGGCTGAAGCCGAGGTGGAATATGCCGATCACGCCTCCCCGTCCCTCTATGTACGCTTCCCCCTGCCCGATCCGGGCATGAAGGCGCTGTTCCCAGAGCTCTCTAACGCAGATCTGGCCCGGACCTATGTGGTCATCTGGACCACGACGCCCTGGACACTGCCCTGCAACCTGGCGGTCGCCCTGCACCCTGATCTGGACTATGTGCTGGTGGAACAGAACGGCGACTTCTATTTGCTTGCCACCGAACTGCTTGACACCTGCGCCAAGATCTTTGGCTGGGCCTCACCCCGTGTGGTCGGCCATGCCGAAGGCCGCCGCTTTGAGCGGCTTAAGGCCCGCCATCCGTTCTATGATCGCGATTCGCTGATCATCCTTGGCGAGCATGTCACTCTTGACGCCGGCACAGGCTGCGTCCACACGGCCCCCGGCCACGGACGCGAAGACTATGAAGTCGGCCTGAAATATGGCTTGGACATCTATTCTCCGCTGGACAACCAGGGGCGCTATCTTGATTGCGTCGAATTTTTTGCCGGAATTCCCGTGCAGAAGGCCGATCCGGCTGTCATCGAAAAAGTCAAGGAAGCCGGTAACCTGCTTGCAGAACAAAACATTTCGCACTCCTATCCTCACTGCTGGCGCTGCAAAAAGCCGGTGATCTTCCGTGCCACAACCCAGTGGTTCATCACCATGGCGGCCAACAATCTGCGCGGCAGGGCACTGGACGCCATCCGCAACAAAGTGCAGTGGATTCCGTCATGGGGCGAGGAACGCATCTACAACATGATTGAAACCCGTCCGGACTGGTGTATTTCGCGCCAGCGCACCTGGGGCGTGCCCATTCTGGCACTGCTGTGCGAAGACTGTGGCGAAGCCTGGCAGGATCCGGCCTGGATGCGTGACATCGCCGCCCGCATTGCCAAGCACCCCACCGGCTGCGACTACTGGTACGAAACGCCGCTGGAAGAAATCGTCCCCAAGGGGCTTGTCTGCCCCAAGTGTGGCAAGTCGCACTGGAAGCGCGAAACCGACATTCTGGACGTCTGGTTCGATTCGGGCACAAGCTTTGCCGCCGTGTCCGAAAAACGCCCCGAGCTGTATTCGCCGGCCGACCTGTATCTTGAAGGGTCCGACCAGCACCGCGGCTGGTTCCACTCCTCGCTGCTTGCCGCCGAAGGCACCCGCGGCACACCGCCCTACAAGGCTGTACTGACCCATGGCTATGTGGTTGATGGTGAAGGCCGCAAGATGTCCAAGTCTGTGGGCAACGTCATTGCGCCGGAACAGATCATCAACAAGTTCGGGGCAGAAATCCTGCGCCTGTGGGTTTCTTCCGTGGACTACCGCGAAGATATCCGCATCTCGGACGAGATCCTGAACCGACTGGTGGACGCCTATCGCCGCATTCGCAACACATGCCGGTATCTTCTGGGCAACATTGCGGATTTGACGCCCGAGGCGCTTTTGCCTCTGGAACGCCTGGATCCGCTCGATCGCTACGCGGTGGACGTGGTCGCCAGAACCTACGCCAAAGTGCAGCAGTCGTACACCGAATACGAATTCCACAAGGTGTTCCATATGCTGCACACCCTGTGCGTGACGGATCTGTCGGCATTCTATCTGGATGTGCTGAAAGATCGCCTGTACTCTTCGGCGCCCGCCTCTGACGAACGCCGTTCGGCCCAGACGGCGCTGTATCACATCCTGCTGATGCTGACCCGGGCCATGGCCCCTATCCTCAGCTTCACGGCCGAAGAAGTATACGGCTTCATTCCAGAAGCACTGAAAGCCAGCGACAAGGACGCCGGGGCACCCACCGTGTTCGCTTCGCCCGAACCGGCGGCCGCGGCGTTCCGTCTGACAGACGAAGAACGTCAGCGCTGGGAAACCCTGCTCTCCATCCGCACCGATGTGACCCGCGCCATCGAGCCGCTGCGCAAAGACGGTGTGATCGGCCACGCGCTGGACACCAGCGTGACACTCTACGTCACCGATGAGCAGAAAGCCCTGTTCGATGCGCTGGGCACCGACCTGCGCGCACTGTTCATTGTGTCGCAGCTGCACGTTACCACGGACGCCGCGCCCGCCGACGCGGTCACGGGCGAAGTACCCGGCCTTTCGGTGCGCGTGGAGCGGGCTGCCGGACAGAAATGCGCCCGCTGCTGGATCTACAGTGAGGAACTGGGAAGCGATCCCGCCCATCCGGAACTGTGCCCCCGTTGCGCGGCCGTGATGGCCACGCTGGCCTAGCAAAAACTATCCTCCCGCCGGAGCTTGCCTCCGGCGGGGCAACCCTTCCATACAGTGACCGCCATGTTGCCAACCGCTTCCCCCTTTGCTCGCCGGGGCTACCGGTTTGCTTTTCTGATCGGTGTGATCGTTATTCTGCTCGATCAGTTCACCAAGCACCTGGCCATGACGCGCATCCCGTTGACCGATCCCGTTTCCGTCATTCCGGGACTCTTCAACCTCGTCAACATCCGCAACCGCGGCGCAGCGTTCGGCTTTCTCAACCGTTCCGACATTGACTGGCAAATCTGGCTCTTTGCCGGAGCTACCGCGCTCGCTGTGGGGGCCATCCTGATGCTGATCCGCACCTGGCCGCGCTACAGCCCGGCGTTATACACCGGTCTCGGTCTGGTACTGGGCGGGGCGCTGGGTAATCTGATCGACAGGATTCGCTTCCGCGCGGTCGTGGACTTTCTCGATTTTTATATAGGCGACTGGCACTGGCCGGCGTTCAACGTTGCCGACATTGCCATCTGTGTTGGGGCGATGCTGGCCTGCCTGCTCTTGTGGCGCGCTCCGACCTCACACCCCAGCTCCGGGAGAAAATCCTCATGACTGTGTCGCTGACATGGTGGCATCTGGCGCTGCTGGCTCTGCCGGCGCTCATCAACCTCTGGGGTATCTGGCACGCCTTCACGCACGCCTTTGCGTCATCCACAGAACGCATGGGCTGGGTCGTGGCCTGTGTTTTTCTGCCCGTCATTGGCGGTCTTGCTTATCTTTTGTTCGGCCTGCGCCGGGCCGGACACAGACTGTAACCTTTGCTTGAGGATACTATGAAAAGCCTTCGTCCTTCGCACTCTCTTGTCAGCGTGTGCCTTCTTGGCGGCGGATTGCTGCTTCTGTCCGGCTGCGCCTCGCAATCAGACGTCAATGCGCTGCAGTCGCGCATCCGGATGCAGGAACAGCAGATTGCCATGCTCAGCAACATGCAGCCTGCTCAGGCGGACACCTGGGCCCAAGTGCAGCAACTGCGCCAGGAAATGGCTGCCGTCAAAGGAGAAATCGACAACTTCAACAACGCGGCTGCGGCCTCCGGCGGTCTGACCGGCCTGGTCGATCGTGTCAACCGGCATCACCAGGCTCTGCAGGCCATTGGCACCCAGTTTGCCATGGATTTGCAGCTCGATCCGACTGCGAATCCGCTGCCAGGCGCCGGTACGCCCGGTATTCCCGGCGTGCCCGTGCCTGTCACGTCCGCTCAGCCCGCACAACCGGGTGTGCCGCCTGCAATCACGCCGCAACCCGCACAGCCGGCGCAACCCGTCCCTCAGCCGGCTCCTCAGGCCGTAAACCAGGACACCGCCACGGTGCTCTATGAAAGTGGAGTCAACAGCTTTAACAGCCGCAAATACAAAGAAGCGCTGAACGCGTTCACAGACTTCACCACGACCTATCCTAAAAACAAACTGATCAGCAATGCCTGGTTCTGGAAGGGGGAATCCAACTTTGCACTGGGACAGTACTCGGCGGCGGCACTGGATTACGAAAAGGTCATTTCTCAATATCCCAAAAGTGCCAAGGCTCCTTCCTGCTATCTGAAACAGGCCATCAGCTTCCAGCGCATTGGCAACAAGGATGCCGCCAAGGTCCGCTTGAACGAACTGGTCAAAAAATTCCCCAAAGCTGCAGAAGCCACTCGCGCCAAGCAGCTGCTCAAGTCCATGTAGCCAACCGGTGTGCCGCTCCATCCGTTTGCGGCACGCCATCCCCTATCCATCCTGGAAAGTGGACTTTCAATGTATGCCGCGCCTGCCCGGGTGCGGCATTTTCCGTTTCAACCCTGCGTCTGGTTGCACCCGAAAGGCCACATCAGGGGTAATACGCCCGACATAGTATTTTCAAAACCCCGCATTTCTGCTCTGGACATCCATACCTGATTCGCGTATAAGACCCCCTGTGGCCGGGTGGCGGAATGGCAGACGCGTCTGACTCAAAATCAGATATCCTTCCGGGTGTGAGGGTTCAAGTCCCTCCCCGGCTACCACGACGAAACGTCATAAGCAGCCATTACTGGATATAACCAGTGATGGCTGCTTCTTTTTTTGTCAAAAAAACAGGCATTAGAGTGCCCAGGCAAGTTCGATACAGGAGGATACCATGTCCATCGTCAGTGTCATTTCTTTGGCCCCGACCAGGGGTCATGCCCCACTTCGTGAATTTTGTCATTTTTTGTCCGCCGAACCCTTGACACAACTGGCCCCGGTCGGTATTGTCTTCACAAGTCATATACATGAGTATATGACTATATGAATGAGGTAGCTATGCGTTATCCTGAAACAAATCGAGTCATTGTCGATGCCAAGGCTGCACGGCTGCCTGTCTACATTCGTATCGCGCAATCCATTCAGGAGGACATTGAAAAATCCAGATGGCAAATTGGCGAAATGATTCCTGCCGAACCGCAGCTGGCCCAGACGCATCAGGCCAGCATAGGCACCGTCAAAAAAGCGCTTCAGCTGCTTGTTTCCGCTGGTTTGCTCTATCGGGTACAAGGCAAGGGGACCTTTGTGGCCGGAAGTTTTCTCCGCAGTGATCAGCTGCGTTTTTACAGAACGCAGGAGTCGTTTCTCTCTATGGAGGAGTCAACCGCTGCAAAGTTCATTTCCTGTAAGGTCATCCCCCCGCAGGCAGACATCAACGCGCAGTTGCAAATAGCGCCAGACGCCGCACTCATTGAACTGCGCCGGCTCATCTTTTCCAACGGGCAACGCCTGGTGGACGTGCATTCCTACTTTGAGCAGTCGCGTTTTCCAAAACTTGCCGACGAGACACCATCACGCTTTGAAAAACAGGCCCTGACACTCATCATCGAAAACGACTACGGAACGCCGACCATGTCCACAGAAGAACTGATCAGCGTTGTCACACCACAGGATCGCACCATTGCGGAGCTGCTT
>DVMI01000046.1 GCA_018715085.1 Candidatus Avidesulfovibrio excrementigallinarum
GGGGTCAGGCAGGGGCGGCGCGGTCGTCCAGGCCTGGCAGAGCGCAGCGTTGTTGGGACTGCAAGGCGTGTCCGTACGCGTCCGTGGGTTCTTTGTGCGGTATTTTTACCTTTTCTCACAGCAGGCGGAGGCAGGAAGGAAGGGCGCCGGGCCGTGCAGAACGGTTTGGAAGGCCGCAGGGTTTTGCGGTGGTACGGGCAGGCAACAGGCCTGGCTGTGACAGAAGGGAGGGAGCCAGGCCGTGCAAGGGCAGGCGGAAGAGCGCGTGGCGTGCAGGGGACGCGACGCCTCGCAGAGGGGCGGAAGTCGTTTTAACGGCCGGAGGCCGCCTTTGGGGGCGGCCTCCGGAACATGCCTGGCTGTCTGGACAGCTTCGTATCAGTTTTCGTCGTGCCAGCCCAGGAACATCTTGTAGGCGGGGTTTTCGGTTTCGTCCACATGGGGGTAACCCATGCGTTCGACCCGGGCCAGGAATTCCTCAAAGTCGTCGTGACGTTCTTTCGGCACTTCCACGCCCAGCAGCACGCGGCCGAAGTCTGCGCCGTGGTACCGGTATTGGAACAGGGTGAAGTTGAACGTCACCCGCATGGCGTCCATGAAGTTGAGCAGGGCCCCGGGACGTTCGGGGAAGAAAAAGCGGATCAGGCGTTCGTTGTGCACCTGGGGCGCGTTGCCGCCCACCATGTGGCGCAGGTGCAGCTTGGCCAGTTCGTTGTCAGTCAGGTCGTAGGCGACAAAGCCCGCAGCCTTGAGATCGTGCAGAACGCTGGCCACTTCGTCGCTGTTTTTGATGTCGATGCCCACCAGAACGTGGGCATTGACCGGATCGGCAAAGCGGGTGCACAGCTCGGTGATGTTGCGGTTGCCGATGGCCTGCACCAGCTGGCGGAAGGTGCCGGCCTTTTCGGGGATGGTCACGCCCAGCAGCGCTTCACGGTTGGCGCCAAAGCGGGCCCGTTCGGCCACATAGCTCAGGCGGTCAAAATTCATGTTGGCGCCGCTGACCACGGCCACCAGGGTTGCGCCCCGCAGATTGCCTGCGCGGGCATAGGCGCGCAGGCCGGCCAGGGCCAGTGCTCCGGCCGGTTCGGTCACTACGCGGGTGTCTTCAAAAATGTCCTTGATGGCGCCGCAGATGGCGTCTGTATCCACCGTAATGATGTCGTCCAGCAGGTCGCGGCAAAGGGCAAAGGTTTCTTCGCCCACCAGCTTTACGGCCACGCCATCGGCAAACAGCCCCACGTCTTTGAGCTCCACCCTGTGGCCTGCCATGATGGAACGGCGCATGGCGTCAGAATCCACAGGCTCCACGCCGATGACGCGGATGTCAGGCCGCAGGTTCTTCACATAGGCGGCCACACCGGCGGCGAGTCCGCCCCCGCCAATGGGTACAAAAATGCTGTGAATGGGGTCGGGATGCTGGCGCAGGATTTCCATGCCGATGGTGCCCTGTCCGGCGATGACGTCGGGATCGTCAAAAGGCGGGATAAAGACGTAGCCGGTTTCATTGATGAGCTCCAGCGTATGACGCCAGGCGTCGCTGAAGGATTCGCCAAACAGCACCACCTGTCCGCCCAGACGGCGCACGGCATCCACCTTGATGACGGGTGTGGTCACGGGCATGACGATGACGGCTTCACAGCCCAGGCGGCGGGCGGCCAGGGCCACGCCCTGGGCATGGTTGCCCGCAGAGGCCGCAATGACCCCGCGGCGCAGTTCTTCGGCAGAAAGCCGGGCCATCTTGTTGTACGCGCCACGCAGCTTGAAGGAAAAGACAGGCTGCAGGTCGTCCCGCTTGAGCAGCACGCGGTTGCCCAGGCGGCGGGAAAGATTGGTGGCCTCATCCAGCGGGGTTTCGGCAGCCACGTCGTACACCCGGCTCAACAACACCTTGTTCAGGTATTCGCTATGGTTCGGCATGGAAAACATCCCTTGTAAGAAGGTGCGTCAGGTTGCGCCATGAAAAGGCGAAGGGAGGAGCATATACCGATTGCACACGCCGCACAAGGGCCGGCTTTGTGGCGTGCCATGGCGGGCAGAACGCCGCCTCAGGGCCTGTTCTGGGGGCGTGTGCGGCTGCTGCCGGCAGAAGGCTGCCGGCGCAGAGTTTTTTGGCGTGGCTGACGGCATAAAAGGCCGGTCTTTCCGAACCGGCAGAAGGCGCGGCCTCCCGGTGCGCTGCAGGACAGTCTGGAACGCTGAGGCCGGCCGTGCCGCGAATCCGTGGACGTGTGTGCCGCACGGATCCGCGCATAAGGCCGCAGTCTAATCGAGCGTATAGGTTTTGCGCCAGTCCGAGGATTCGGCAAGCGGTTTTTGCTGTTCTTTCAGCAGCAGTGCGTTGCCCATGACCAGGGCGTCCATTTCTGTGCGCATGAAGCAGCGGTACGCGTCCAGGGGGGTGCACACAATGGGTTCGCCGCGGACGTTGAAACTGGTGTTGACAAGCACAGGGCACCCGGTCCGCGCGTGAAACGCCTCAAGCAGGGCGTGAAAGCGGGGATTGGTGGCGGGCGACACAGTTTGCAGGCGCGCCGAAAAATCGATGTGGGTGACGGCAGGCAGCGGGGAGCGCGTCACATACAGGCGATCGAGCAGCGGCATGTCGTGATAGCCCGGAGGCAGCGGGTTGCAGAGCTCCTTTTTGACGCTGGTGACAATGAGCATGTAGGGCGAGGGTTCTGCCGTCTCAAAGAAGCGGGCCGCTTCGCTTTCCAGCACGGCCGGGGCAAAGGGCCTGAAGCCCTCGCGGAATTTGATTTTGAGGTTGAGTTTTTTCTGCATGTCGGGATTGCGGGCGTCGCCAAGGATGGAACGGTTGCCCAGCGCGCGGGGGCCATATTCCATTCTGCCCTGAAACCACCCTACAACCCGGCCCTCGTCCAGCAGCCGCGCCACTTCGGCGCAAAGCTGCCGTTCGTCGTCAAAGCAGGTGTACGGAGCGTCAAGATCGCGGCACACAATGCGGATGTCGTCGTCATCAAACCGGGGCCCCAGGTAGGAACCCTGCATGGCGTCGCCGTCTTTGGGCGTGCGCGGTGCGCCCTGCTTGATGTGCCAGTACGCCAGCGCAGCGCCCAGCGCGCCGCCGGCGTCGCCTGAGGCCGGCTGTATCCAGAGATGGTCAAAAATGCCAGCCCGCTGCAGCTTGCCGTTGGCAACGCAGTTGAGCGCCGTGCCGCCGGCAAGGCAGCAGCAGCGCGCGCCGGTAAGTTCCCGGGCGGTTCTTGCCAGACGGAGGACGACGTCTTCTGTAACCTGCTGGATGGCATAGGCCAGATCCATATATTCCTGAGCAATCTGTTCGGATTCCCGTTCGCGCGGGGGAATGCCGAACAGCTCTTTCCAGGCTTTTTCGTGGTACATGGTCAGGCCGGTGGTGTAGGCAAAATAGTCCATGTTCAGCACAAAGGAGCCGTCGTCGTGGATTTTGATAAGGTGCGTGCGGATGCGCTGCTCAAAGAGCCGGGTCCGTTCGCCAAAGGGGTTGCCATAGGGCGCAAGCCCCATCAGCTTGTATTCTCCGCTGTTGACCTTGAAGCCGCAATAGGCTGTGAACGCGGAATATAACAGCCCCAGCGAGTGCGGGAAGTCGATTTGGCGAAGCACCCGGATGGAATTGCCCCTGCCGTGGCAGAGGGTTGTTGTTGCCCATTCGCCGACGCCGTCAATGGTGATGATGGCGGCTTCGTCAAACGGCGAGGGGAAAAAGGCCGATGCCGCGTGCGACAGATGATGCTCTGTAAAAAACACGCCGGCGTTGAGCGTGCCGAGCTTTTGCAGTTCGCGTTGCAGCATGGAGCGCATGAAAAGCTTTTCCCGTATCCACACGGGCATGGCCGCAATAAAGCTGCGCAGGCCTGCCGGCGCAACGGCGTGATAGGTTTCGAGCAGGCGCTCGAAGGTCAGGTAGGGCTTGTCATAAAACACGACGGCGTCGACGTCGGCCAGCGACAGTCTGGCCTGTTTGAGCACGAATGCGATGGCGTGGGCCGGGAAGGACTCATCGTGTTTTTTGCGGGTAAAGCGCTCTTCCTGGGCCGCGGCGACAATGGCGCCGTCAGCGATCAGGGCCGCCGCAGCGTCATGGTAATAGGAAGAAATGCCAAGAATGTTCATGCGTTTCTCGTTGCACGGCGTATCTGGGTCTTGCTGGAAAGGACAGGCTGAACCTGGCAGGCGCAGAAGTGTGGAAAAGTTCGGACACAGCCCTTCTGCGTGTTTGTCAGTGTGTGCCTTCTCCTTTGATGCCGCCTCGAAAGAGATCTGCGGCAGTGCAGCCTCTTGCTGGCACAAGGCCGGCCTGCAAAAAGCCGGACGCCGGACAGCGGGGGAAAGCGCGACGCTTCCCCCCCCGTTTTTCGGGCGGCAGTCTGCGGGCCGTCCTGCAGTCAGAAGGCGCCTTCGTCAAAAAATGGTGTAGATGAAGGGCGCGATTGCCGAACTGCCCGTCAGCACGATGAGCACGCCAAACAGCAGCAAAACGGCAACAGCAGGGATGAGCCAGACTTTTTTACGCGTTATGAAAAACTGGATCAGTTCGCGAAGGAAGGTCATGTTTTTTTCCTGGGGGGTTAAGGTTCAGCGGGGCAGTGCGGGGAAAACGGCGTCTGACGGCTGCCGGTGCAGGAAGGCCGGGCGCCTGCTGCAGCGCGCAGGGCAGGTCCTGCGCGGCATGGGCGCTAGAAGGTCGTGTCAAGATCCTTGCCTTCAAACGTGTGTTCCCGTTCGATGAAATTTGTTGTGGAAGCCGACTTCCACGCACGCAGCCGGAGCGGATCACGTCCGCAGAGACGGCAGAGACAGCCTATGGGCGTAACAAGAAGGAAAAAAATGGCCGAGAGGATGACCCGGGACATGACAATCCCCAGCAGGTTTGTCAGGGCTGTCCAGACATAGGCCGGATAGGTAAAAAATTTCACCCACGACATCGAGAGGATCAGGGTCGCCATTGCGGCCAGCAGACAGGGCTCGTTGCGCAGAAAATAATAAAGCAACAGAAATATCAGCGTCAGAGCCAGCCCGGTGTGCATGCACTCGGTGGATGTGACGTGCCGGGGAAACCAATCGGCGTGCGGCGTGCGTGACATGGCGTCCTTCGTTATTGCTGGTTGGGGGTGAGACAGCGCTGCACATACGGCAGCAGAATATCGGCGGCCACCCTGTTGGCGTAGGCGTTCCAGTGGTTGTCGCAGACAAAGAAGAGATCGTGCGCCGTAAGCCCTTTCCGGGACAATTCGGCAAGCAGATCGACATAGATGAAGCCATGCTGCTCTGCAAGCCGGCGCAGGTTTGCAGACAGCGGCGGCTCGGTGCCGTCGTAGCGCAGCAGATCGGAATAGACAGGGATAGAGAAGATCAGCACCTTGCGCCGGCCCGCTTCACTGACAAGCTGTTCGATGGAATATTTCATGATATTCCAATCTTTTTCGCTGAACGTGTAGTAGGTGGAG
>DVMI01000047.1 GCA_018715085.1 Candidatus Avidesulfovibrio excrementigallinarum
CACCGCTTTGCACCCCCATTGTTGAGCCTTTGGGAAGGCATGATATTGCGTCATTATAAGATTTTTTTCACATGGTATGCCTGGGAAGCATCCCAGATGGCCGGACGCGCCAGGTCATCCAGCTGTGTAAAGCGCGGGGAGGTACCCCCTGGCATGCGTGTCTGCCCCTGCTAGTGCGGTTTTGCCGTGCAGTCAGGTGTGTTCCGCCTATGCTGGCAGGCGGGAGGGCGTTGGACGGGGCAGACGTTGCCCCGGCGCCTGTTTCCACGGCTGTTCCAGCAATGGGATTACGATCCGCCTCGAAAACTCGGCATTCGTGCGCAATGGCTTCCGCTTTTTGTGCGGCAGAGGAAACCGGTTGCTTCTACTCCATCCGGAAGATTTTGGCGCCGGATTTGGAGTTGTCTGAAGGCCGTATATGCAGCCGTTTTGAGGAAAGGAAATGTTCTCTTTGCGCTGTCAGCAGGCGGACGACAGCCTTATGCGATTGCAAGTTACAGGGGCTTTTGAGGAACAGCTGGAAAGGCATAGACGCCGGGAAAGTCCCTTTGCAGCGCAGAAGTATCGTTTGGGAACAGATTCTGGGCCGTTGTCGTGATTCCGGCCGCGCTGTACCGGCGGCACGGACGCACGGCACAGTGACCGCTGTTCAGCAGGCCGTGTCTTTGCGCAAATGGAGGAGGGGAAACGGACGTCCCTGGTCATCCAGCGGCGAGCGTCCAAACTGTCTGAAGCCCTGCCGCAGGTAAAACGCATGAGCGGCGGGGTTTTGTTCGTTGACATCGACAGTGAGCGGCAGCCCGTAACGATGTACGGCAAAGGAGATCAGAGCCGTCCCCATGCCGCGTCTGTGCCAGTGTGGATCGACAAACAGCATGGCAATATGGCGGCCGTCCATTCCCATGAATCCGGCCGGCCGTTCTCCGTCATCAAGGACCCAAAGCGCAACGTGCGGAAAGTAGGCGGGGATTTCAGCGCGCAAGGCTGTGATGTCGCCCTCTGCCAGAAAGGTGTGCGTTGCGCGCACGGCCCGCTCCCAGATGTCCACCAGGTGTTCGTAATCACCGGTACAGGCGGCTCTTGGCGTAAGGGGACAGGCGCGTTTGTGCTGGAGGGGCAGTGGCTCGCCGGGCTGTGCTGGCATGGGGATTCTCCTTGGATGCCGCGTGATTTCCATAAGGGACAGAACTATGCGTCACTTTGCGGATTCGTTTTATCGGAAGCGGCATCGCGCGTTGGTTCTGTCGTGTTATCGGGCACAGGTTTTTTGCGAGGAACAAACGGGATGACTGTGGCGCGGCGCGGCGCCTTTGGCGGTTCGGGTGCGCGTGGCGCAGGCTGAGGCTCAAGCAGTTTCTGGGCCAGCCGGGCATGGGGTGTCCGTCCTTCAGCGTGTGCGGCAGAAGGCTTGGAGCTGGCCACAAGCTGGTGATTGAGCAATTGGTTTTTCCAGTGTTTGGTTTGGATAAGTCCAAAAATCAGCACGGCTTCTTCCCAACGCCGGGAAGGCTCAAATTGGGAAACAATGGCGGCGTACTTGTCCCAGAGGGACATGAGCGACGCTTCGTCCATGGCGTCAAGCTGAACAGCCAGTTTATGCAGAAGGTGTTCCATGATGCGTGTTCCTGAAAGTGGAGAACGAGCTGCAAATGGCGCTCCGCAAGCGCTTTGTACAGCCCAATGTTAAACCTGTGCCGGAGGGCAGGGCCCTTTCTCCCTGAGGGCAGACCGGCTTCCTTTTTTCATGCCGCCGCCATGTGCCTTCCTGGGGGGCAGAAAAAGGCTGCTGGCAGAGTATCTGTCCTTTCAAGCTGTCGCCATGCACATGCAGAAGCGCTCCCGGCATGACAGAAGGCCCCTGCGCGCGCAGCCTTGGCAGGGACCGTCTACGCGGAATAGGGCACCCAGGCAAGGCGCCCGGAGCGGAGGGGCGGTTTTACGGACATGAGGCATCCGGCCATCAGGGCGTACACACGCCGCAACCCTGTTGAAAACATACGGCTTTAAGGACAGCGGTTCTAGATGAAAGAAGTGCGCGGGGCTTGTCAAGAGGCCTGCGCATGCGTGTGAGCTGTCTTGACGCAAACACCCCGCAACCGATTGGTTTCGGCTGCGGGGTGTTTATGGCTGTAAGGGGTTAGAGTGTCAGACTCCGGCAACACGCAACCGTCCGAGCGCACGCGAGAGAGCGGCATGGGCACGGGAGACATCGATGTTGGCATCCCCGCGCCGCGAAGCGTCAAGGCGCTTTTCTGCACGCATCAGAGCCTGACGAGCGCGTTCGACATCAATGTCCTGCTTGCGCTCGGCCGATTCGGCCAGGATGCTTACCTTGTTGTCGGACACTTCGGCAAAGCCTCCGGAGATGAAGACTTCTAGCTGTTTTCCGTCAAGTCGGTAATAAAGCTCGCCGATGGCCAGAGCGGAAAGAAGCGGCACATGGCCAGGCATGACACCAAACTGACCGGCGATCCCGGGAATACCGATATACTCGGCCCCGGTGCTGAGCACGGCACCGTCTGGTGTGACTACTTCAAGCTGGAGCGAAGCTGCCATACCGCACTCCTAGTTGTTGGCTTCCTGGCTCTTGCGATGCTTGGCGAGCGCCATTTCAATGTCGCCAACCATGTAAAAATCGCCTTCGGCCAGATGGTCGTAATCGCCGTTCAAGATGCCCTTGAAGCCCTTGATGGTGTCTTCAAGTTTCACATACACGCCAGGCGTGCCGGTGAAGGTTTCGGCGACGTGGAACGGCTGGGACAGGAAGCGCTGAATGCGACGAGCGCGAGCCACGGTGAGCTTGTCTTCATCGGACAGTTCATCCATGCCAAGAATGGCAATGATGTCCTGCAGTTCCTTATACTTTTGCAGAACCTGCTGTACCTGCCGGGCCACCTGGTAATGCTCTTCGCCCACGATATTGGGGTCAAGCACACGGGATGTGGAGTCGAGCGGGTCCACAGCGGGGTAGATCCCCAGTTCTGCAATCTGACGGGAAAGCACGAGCGTCCCGTCAAGGTGCGAGAAGGTCGTGGCCGGCGCAGGGTCAGTCAGGTCGTCAGCGGGCACATACACGGCCTGCACGGAGGTGATTGAACCCTTGTTCGTCGACGTGATGCGTTCTTCCAGTGCGCCGAGGTCGGTGCCAAGTGTGGGCTGGTAGCCCACAGCGGAGGGCATGCGGCCGAGCAGAGCGGACACTTCGGAACCGGCCTGCGTGAACCGGAAGATATTGTCGATGAAGAGCAGCACGTCCTGGTTCTCTTCGTCGCGGAAGTATTCGGCGCAGGTCAAAGCGGTCAGCGCCACACGGGCACGGGCTCCCGGAGGTTCGTTCATCTGCCCGTAAAC
>DVMI01000048.1 GCA_018715085.1 Candidatus Avidesulfovibrio excrementigallinarum
TCCAGCACGCTGGCCCACCAGCGCCATGTGGGCGTGCAGTGGAACATTGTTGGCTGCATCACGCCCGGCATCCTTGTGGGCACGTTGCTAGGCAGCTTTCTGGCTGCGCGCATCCCTGCCCAATGGCTCCAGGTCGTGTTCGCCATCTTTCTGCTGTACGTCATCTACTCTATGCTGTTCGGCAAAAAGCCCAAGGCCTCGCGCCACCTGCCCGGTCCACTCGGTCTGAGTGCCGCAGGCGGCGTCATTGGCTGCGTCTCGGGCCTTGTTGGAATTGGCGGCGGCAGTATGTCCGTGCCCTACATGCTCTGGCACAATGTCGAAATCCACAAGACCATCGGCACGTCCGCAGCCATCGGTTTCCCCATTGCCCTGTCAGGCACGCTCGGCTATGTTTACAATGGCTGGAACATGCCCGGACTGCCCGAATACTGCCTGGGTCTGGTCTATCTGCCCGGTCTGCTCATTCTGGTCACCATCAGCATGCTGACGGCACCGCTGGGCGCCAAACTGGCGCATCGTCTGCCTGTGGGCAAACTCAAAAAAGCGTTTGCCGCTTTGCTTACCGTCATGTGCATCAAGTTGTTTTTCGACGCCATGGCTGCCTTCTAGAACAGGCTGCCAGTAACCACAACAGCCCGGCGCAAACGCGGCAAGCGCCGGGACAGGCGGACATCCGAGCCAAAATCGCCTGGTTCACTGGACAAGAGAAACGATATTGCCGCAAGTTCAACGTGAATGAGAAAGGGAGCGGTGCGCAAAAGCCGCTCCCGGTGGACGCGGGAGCGGGCAAACGTGCCAGCTGCGGGAAACCATCGCGCCTTTCCGCAAAGACGCTGACAACGTAACGTGCTCCGCTCCAGGCGCGTCTGACTGCGGAGTGTTATGAAAAAAGTGCCGCTTAGGACCCGGGAAGTCAAAAGCTACTTAATCCCTTACGGGGGGCTTCCTCGCCCTGTGTACTGGTTTAACGACTCCTTCGCAGCCGGCACATGGAGCGACAGACACCGTCATGACGGCTGGGGTGAGCTGGTTTACATGGCCAGCGGCAAAATGGTTGTCTGCACAGCGCTTGGCAATTTCCTTGTCCCGCCTCAGCGCATGGTCTGGATTCCGCCCGGCATGAGCCACGAGTGGTATCTGCCCGATGCCACCAACGACAGAAGCCTTTTTATTGATCCCTCCGTGCTTCCGTGCGATTCCCACTTCAGCCGCTTCTGCGCGCTGGCCGTCACGCCGCTCGTGCGCGAACTCATTTTGGAGCTTGAGCACTTGCCACGCGACTACGGTGAAGGTCCTGACGCGCGTCTTGTCCAAACATTGCTTGATCAGCTGGCCAAACTGACCGAGGTGTCCCTCACGCTGCAGCTTCCTTCAGACAGACGCCTGTTGCAGCTGTGCGCGTCGCTCCTCAACACGCCGGACTCTACCAAAACGCTCAGTCAGTGGAGTCATGAACTTGGCATGTCAGAGCGCAATCTTGGCCGGCTGTTCCAACGGCAAACAGGCGAAACGCCCGGCCGCTGGCGTCACAGGGCCAGGCTTGCCCACGCCAGGGAGCGGCTTGAAGCTGGCGAAAGCGTCACCCTGGCCGCACTGGAAGCGGGGTACGCTTCGGTTTCGGCCTTCATTGCCGCCTTCCGCAAACTTTACGGCCATACGCCAGGGGCAGTGCAGGACACACCGCCAATCCGCTAAGGGCGTTTTTCGCTGTGCATGGCAGGGACAAACTCCCCACTTTGGCTGTCCGCGCGCGTCTTCGCGTTCCCTTGCGTCCCCTTGCGCCCCCTTGGTGCGGGCTGCCAGTGTACTGGCAACGCAGCGGTGCCCCTTCCGGATCAGCCGTGTTGCGGCAACATCCTGCATTATCGCCTATACAACAGGAAAAAGCCCCGCCGGGGCAAAAAAGCACTCCAAACGCCCTGACCGCACAGTGATTTCCGTTTGTTACAAGGCTGCCTTTCCGTCGGGAAGCTTCAGCCGCCGGCGCACCAGCATCAATGAGGACTGGCGGCCACTGCGCCGCTAGCCTCTTTTCTGCCCTGCAAAAAAACATGCCGCGGATATTTTTAAACGGCGCTCCGGCGTACCTCTCTGCCGATCCTGGCGGCAACAGGCGGCCTTTCTTCAGCGTTTTGCCATATCCAACCAACCTGTGTCACAGAGTCTCTGAAGGTCGCCCACGCCGGCAAGCTGCCGGGAACCGCTCAGCACTTCACGAAAATGCTGCAGAATGCGCGCGTGATCAAAGGCCAGTTCGGGCAGCGCTTCCAGCGGCCAGAACGCGGCCGCGGCCGCATCGTCACCGGCCGTAAGCGCCTCTGGATGCGAGGCTCTGGCCACAAACACCGTAGACATCGTATGCCGGCGCGCGTCGCGCGCGGGATCGGAATATACCCCCAGCAACCCGACCAGTTCGATTTCCAGACCGGTTTCCTCCAGGGCTTCACGGACGGCAGCCTGCTCCACGGTTTCGCCCACCTCAACAAAACCTCCTGGCAGGGCATGGCCAAAAGGCGGTTGTCCCCGTTCGATCAACACCACACCACGCATGAGATCATAAATAATCATATCGACCGTAGGCGCAGGATTCTCCCACGCCTTGACGGCACTCCCGCATTGCGGGCAGGTCAGAACAGTCATTGCCTCGTCTCCTGTGGGTTATGCCTTTGCATTGTCTGGCGCAACGTTGTTGAAAAAAACGCTATGCGCGACAATCTCGTAAGAACGGGCGTTCTTTGAAAGGAAAATTGTATAAAAGACGCGTCACCCGCGCCTTACCGGCTACGCGCTTCCCCTGCACGCGCTAAGGACCGCCCGCTTTTCCGGCCAGGTTTTTTAGCCGGGTGTTTCGCTCTCTGACGGCGAAACACTCCAAAACCATGCCATGGAGAAAATGCTTCTCCGCAGGCAAATTGCCAAAACCACAGCTGTCAGAAGTAACGCTTTTAATGAAAACCAACGCGTTTTGCGCACAGTACACGCGAACGCGTTGCTGCACGTTGAATGCGTCTTGCTCGCGCATCTGCACTCCGGACCGGGACTCTGACCGCGGCAGCGATTTTGCCATGCACAGAAAGGACGCAGCGCTTCCGGCAGCTTGTTTCTCTGACAGAACGCGCCACGGCCGCCGCAGCACGGTCTGTGCCGCAACCCGACAGCGCTGCAAGCCCGCAGACAGCGCCGGCCCGGATGATGACGGCGCAGAACAGTCTTTGCAGGCCCTCTATGCACAGCAACGCAGCCCGCATGAGGACATGGCCGAGCCTGCCATCCGTCGCGCAACAACATGGACTACTGTCTACCATACGTTTCCCAGGCCCGTTGCGCAACGTCCACGGATTTCGCACATTCTTGTTTTGACAGCCGGCCATCATGCAGGGTATAAAAAGGGGTTCACACACCTTTCCGTTGTCCATATCTGCTGGAGATACCATGCCCAAGCGAACTGATCTCAAAAAAATCATGGTCATTGGTTCCGGGCCGATCGTCATCGGTCAGGCCTGCGAGTTCGACTATTCGGGCACGCAGGGAGTCAAAGCCCTCAAAGAAGAAGGCTACGAAGTCATCCTGGTCAACTCGAATCCGGCGACCATCATGACAGATCCCGGCCTTGCCGATCGCACCTACATTGAACCCATTGAGCCGGAAACAGTGGCCGCCATTGTCCGCAAGGAACGCCCCGACGCCATTCTGCCGACTTTGGGCGGTCAGACCGGCCTCAATACGGCGCTGGAGCTGGCCAAATCCGGCGTGCTTGAAGAATGCGGCACAGAGCTTATCGGGGCCCGTGCCGAAGTCATCGAAAAAGCCGAAAGCCGCGAACTGTTCCGCGAAGCCATGCACCGCATTGGCCTGAAAGTCCCGGCCAGCCGCATCGTGCGCTCTATGGAGGAAATGCGCGAAGCGGCCAAGGAGCTTCCTTTCCCCCTGATCATCCGTCCGGCCTTCACGCTTGGCGGCACCGGCGGCGGTATCGCCTACAACATGGAAGACCTTGAGAATATCGTGGCTGACGGCCTGGCCGCCAGCCCCGTACACGAGGTCATGATGGAACAGTCGGTGCTGGGCTGGAAAGAGTTTGAAATGGAAGTGGTGCGCGACAAAGCCGGCAACGCCGTCATTGTCTGCTCCATTGAAAACGTTGACCCCATGGGGATACACACCGGGGACTCGATCACTGTGGCCCCTGCCCAGACGCTGACGGACCGCGAATACCAGCAAATGCGCGACGCCTCGATCGCAATCATGCGGGAAATCGGCGTTGAAACCGGTGGATCCAACGTGCAGTTCGGCGTCAATCCCCAAAACGGCGACCTTGTGGTCATTGAGATGAACCCCCGCGTGTCGCGTTCTTCGGCGCTGGCTTCCAAGGCCACCGGCTTCCCCATTGCCCGCATTGCGGCCAAACTTGCTATTGGCTACACCCTCGACGAACTGCGCAACGACATCACCCACAAGACGTCTGCCTCCTTTGAGCCGGCCATTGACTACTGTGTGGTCAAAATCCCCCGCTTCAACTTTGAAAAGTTCCCCGGAGCCGTGGATGAGCTGACCACATCCATGAAAAGTGTAGGCGAAACCATGGCCATCGGCCGCACCTTCAAGGAAGCCCTGCAAAAGGGCCTGCGTTCCCTTGAAATCGGCGCTACCGGCCTTGGCGGCAATTTCCGCACGACACCGGTCGACCGCACCGTTCTGCTGCCGCGCCTGCGCACCCCCAACTCGCGGCGTATTTTCGCCCTGTGCGACGCCATGCTTGCCGGGTTCTCTCTTGAGGAATTGTACGAGATCACGCACATTGATCCCTGGTTCCTCCGCCAGATCAGGCAAATCGTGGATGAAGAGCAGGCCATCCGCGACTTTGCACTGGCCAACGACACCACGCCGGGCAACCCTGAACTGGCGCTCGTACTGCGCAAAGCCAAAGAAATGGGCTTTTCCGACCGTCAGCTTGCCGAAATGTGGCGCCGCCCGGAAGGCGACATCCGGGCCCTGCGCAAATCGACCGGCGTCAACCCCACCTACAGCCTGGTCGACACCTGCGCCGCGGAGTTTGAAGCCTTTACTCCCTACTACTACTCAACCTACGAAACCAGCCAGGAAGTCCGTGCCAACGACAAGCACAAGGTCATGATCCTGGGTGGCGGCCCCAACCGCATCGGGCAGGGGATCGAGTTTGACTACTGCTGCTGCCACGCCTCCTACGCGCTGCGCGACATGGGGATCCAGGCCATCATGGTCAACTCCAACCCCGAAACCGTATCCACCGACTACGACACTTCAGATCGCCTTTACTTTGAACCGCTGACCTTTGAAGACGTCATGCATATCGTCGAGCTGGAGCATCCTGACGGGGTGATCATCCAGTTTGGCGGACAAACCCCGCTCAACCTGGCCGTGCCGCTCATGCGCGCAGGCGTGCCGATCCTTGGCACCAGCCCGGACGCCATCGACCGCGCTGAAGACCGCGAACGCTTTCAGGCGCTGCTGCATAAGCTTTCCCTGTTGCAGCCGGCCAACGGCACCGCGCGCTCCTTTGAGGAAGCTCACGACGTGGCCACGCAAATCGGCTACCCCGTCGTGGTCCGCCCCAGCTATGTCCTTGGCGGGCGCGCCATGGAAATCGTCTACGATCACAAACAGCTGCGCGCGTACTTTGAGGCGCATGTGGGCAATCAGGTCCTTGAGCATCCGCTGCTCATCGACAAATTCCTCGAAAATGCCATCGAAATCGACGTGGACGCCATTGCCGACGGGAAAGATGTCTATGTTGCCGGTATCATGGAGCATATTGAAGAGGCAGGGATCCACTCCGGCGACTCTTCCTGTGTGCTGCCGCCCTACTCGCTGCCGGCCGACATTGTCAGTGAAATCGAACGGCAGACGTGCGCCCTTGCCCTTGAACTGCGCGTCGTGGGGCTCATGAACATCCAGTATGCCGTCAAAGACGGCAGGGTGTATATCCTGGAAGTCAATCCGCGCGCCTCGCGAACCGCGCCCTTTGTCTCCAAGGCCACGGGCGTCCCGCTGCCAAGGCTGGCCACGCAGATCATGCTGGGCAAGTCTCTTAGTGAATTGTGCCCCGAAAAGCTCCGCCGCAAGGGATATGTGTCTGTCAAAGAGTCGGTCTTCCCCTTCCGGCGCTTCCCCGGTGTTGACATTCTGCTCGGACCCGAAATGCGTTCCACCGGCGAAGTCATGGGGATTGCCCCCACTTTTGAGGAAGCCTTCCTCAAAAGCCAGCTGGCTGCCGGACAGCGCCTGCCCACCTCGGGCAGCGTGTTCCTCTCGGTCAACGACAACGACAAGCACGATGTCATTGCCCTTGCCCGTATCTTTGCCGAAGAGGGCTTTGAACTGCTGGCAACGTCCGGCACGGCTGCTGTTCTCGAGCAAAACGGGATTCCCTCTACCAGGGTGCTCAAGGTGTACGAAGGCCGTCCCAATATCGTGGACCACATCAAAAACGGTAAGATTGCCCTGGTCATCAACACGGCCTCGGGCAAACACACGGCCAACGACTCCAAAGCCATCCGGCAGGCCACCCTGCAGTATGGCCTGCCCTACTCGACGACACTGTCCGGCGCTCGCGCCATGGCCCGTGCCATACGGACAGCCCGGGCCAAAGGGCTCTCTGCTCCGCAGGTGACCTCGCTGCAAGATTATTACAACCTGTAACCTTTTTGGGGCCTGCCCGGGGCAGGCCCTTTTCTGTCAAAACGGCTACCGTACCCCCCGCCGGCATGACAGGCTTAAACCGTCGTTGCAGACATCCCTGTCTGTTTTTGTATTGCCTCACCCCGACAGGCAAAGGCCGTCGGATGTTCCTTCACCCCTTCAAGCGCCACGAGGAGTCGTTGCATGTGTGGTTTATTTGGCATTTCCGGACACCCTGAGGCCGCGCGCATGGCCTATTTCGGCCTTTACTCCCAGCAGCATCGCGGGCAGGAAAGCGCTGGCATCGTCACCTTTGACGGCAGCAGCATGCACGCCCATGCCGACATGGGGCTGGTTCCGGACGTTTTTGACGAGCAGGTCCTTTCGCGTCTGACCGGCGACAAGGCCATCGGCCACATCCGTTACTCCACTGCCGGCTCTTCAGCGCTGCGCAATGCCCAGCCTCTTGTGGTGCGGGTCCGGGGCATCAATATTGCTCTCGCCCACAACGGCAATCTGACCAACGCCGCCGAGCTGCACCGTGAACTTGAGGAACAGGGGTCCATCTTTCAGACCAACAGCGACAGCGAAACCTTCTTGCATCTCATCGCCCACAACCTTGAAGGCCATACCATCGAAGAAGCCATCAAGGCCGCCTGTGCCCGTGTGCGTGGCGCATACTCCCTGGTTGTGCTTGTCGAAGGGCGGATCATCGCCCTGCGCGATCCGCACGGCTTCCACCCGCTGGCTCTGGGCCGTGTGGACAAGTCGTGGGTTGTTGCCTCCGAAACCTGTGCCTTTGACCTGCTGGAGGCCGAATACGTTCGCGACATCGATCCGGGCGAAATGCTGATTATCGACGGCGACAATCTCAACTCACAAAAGATTCCCGGCGCAGGCGAAGTTCCCATGCGCCAGTGCATCTTCGAGCTGGTCTACTTTGCCAGGCCCGATTCGCTCATTTTTGGCGAAGAAGTTTACAGCTGCCGCAAGCGCATGGGCATTGAACTGGCCAAAGAAAGCGGCAGCGAAGCCGAAATCGTCATTCCCTTCCCCGACTCCGGCATCTACGCCACTATCGGCTACGCCCAGGGCACCGGTATTCCCTACGAACACGCCTTTATCCGCAACCACTATGTGGGCCGTACCTTCATCCAGCCTACGCAGGGCATGCGCAACTTTGGCGTAAAGGTCAAACTCAATCCCGTGCGTTCCGTCATCAGCGGCAAGCACATCTGTGTGATCGACGACTCTATCGTACGCGGCACCACCATGCGAACCCGTGTGGGCAAGCTGCGCGAACACGGCGCCAAAATCGTAGACGTGCGCATCAGCTGCCCGCCCGTGCGCCATCCTTGTTACTACGGCGTTGACTTCTCTTCGCCCAAAGAACTTGTGGCCGCCAACCATCCGGAAAAAGACCTGCCGCATGTGCTCAATCTGGACTCTTTGCACTATCTGAGCATTGAAGGCCTGCTGCGCACGGTCAAGCATCCGGACAGATACTGCCTGGCCTGTTTCGACGGCAATTATCCGGTGCCGGTCAATACGCCTTGCGGCCACTGCGAACATTGCGGAGGCAAAGCCTAATCCGGCGTCTGCCACCACTGCCCGGGAGGAGGCGGGGCTTGAAAAAAAGCTCCTCCCTCTCCCTGGCGTTGCAGCGTTTACCCTGAAGCGTGGCATAATCGGGGTTGCATGTTCCAAACGCAATCCATGGCAGATATGCCAAAGGTCACTTCAACAAGACCGGAAGAAACGTGCCATTCCGCCATGTACGCAGCCACCAGTGCAAACCACGCACAAATGATTGCACAGGCGGCGAAGCAGAAAATAGGTTCTGTTCCCGTTCTGAAAGCGCGAGAAAGAAATTTGATGAAGACGCCGAGCACCATTGCTGTCTGGAATACGGCGTTTCTGGGAGACGCCGTCCTTACTCTGCCGCTGCTTGGCGTGTTGAAGGCCGCCTTTCCGGACGCCGGCCTTGACTTTTATGTCCGGGCCGGCCTGGAACCGCTGTTTGCAGCCCAGCCGGAAATACGCCAGGTGTACGGCGTGAACAAGAAGGCCCGTTCTCCACGGCTCCTCTGGCGTGAAGGCACCCTGCTGCGCGAACGGGGCTATGACTTGTGGATCAACGCCCACCCCAGCTTCCGTTCAGCCTTGATGGCGCGCCTTGGCGGCTCCCCCTGGCGCATCGGGTATCGCGGCGGGCTGCGGGATTTCGCCCACACCGATGCGGTACCCCGTCGCTTCAAACAGCTGGACGAAATCGAACGCCTCCTTCAACTGCTCCGCCCCGTGCGGAACCGGTTCCCCTCGTTTTTTCCGCCAGAGTTTGATCCAGACTGTGCGGCGGGTCCGGGCCACTGGCCCAGACTGGTTCTACCGGCCGAAGCAGAGCATAAGGCCGAAACGTTCTTTGCCGCACTGCCCCTCGCGCCATGCCTCGGGCTGCACCCCGGTTCGGTCTGGGCAACCAAACGCTGGACGACAGGCGGTTTTGCCACCATTGCCCGCCGGGCAGCCGATACCGGCGCCCATGTGCTTGTGTTTGCCGGCCCCGGCGAAGAGGATATGGCTGCCGCCGTCATCGAACAAGCGGGACTGCGCGGCCATCCCCGGTTGCACGATCTGTCTTGCGCGCTCTCTCTGCCCGAACTGGCCGCCTGGCTCAAGCGGCTTGACGTCTATGTCAGCAACGACTCAGGCCCGCTTCATCTGGCCTGGTGCCAGCACACGCCTGTCACGGCGCTGTTCGGCCCCACTGTGCGCGAACTGGGCTTTTTCCCGCGGGGAGATACCGCAAACGTCTTTGAAGTTGACAGGGGCCAGCTGCCCTGCCGGCCCTGTGGACTGCACGGAGCAAAAGTTTGCCCGCAGGGGCACCATCGCTGCATGAAGGACATTGATGCCGAAGCCGTCTGGCATGACGTGGCTGCAAAACTGCACGCTGCACCAGTCCGCTGACAGGCTGACATGCCCTCTGGAAAAAGGAGCTCTGACTTCTGTACAGCGCGCCTGTCCGCCGCTAAGGCGCACCACGCCGGTGTGCTCCATAACGATTTGACCGCGCCTGTTGCGGCACTCTACCGCAAGGAGACGGGCAAACTCGTACAGGCCGTACCGCTTACTCAATCATACTTGATCGAAAGAGGTTTGCCGTGCCCCGTTTTGTTCTTCTGGCGCTCGTTCTTGGCCTGTGCCTGATCGTCTGGTTGATCGCCTCGAGGCCCGCGCTTATCCGCGGTGTGGCCGACGGCATGCTTGTTTCGCCCCACCGGCCGGATATGGCCGTCCGGCCAGCCCCGCAGTTCGGCATCATTGATGCGCGGCGTTCTACCGTCTCCATCGCAGTAGAGCACCAGCCTACTCCCTCCAGAGCTGATGTCTGGTACGCACTCTATACAACCAAGGACGAACAAATTCCCCCGGCCCGCCTGATCGTCCTGTTTGCCCAGGCACGGCCGCACCACGAATGGCGCTATGATGCCCCGCGGCCAGCAGGCGTTGAGCTCTTCAAACAAAAAACGACCCGGCACATCAACACAGAAGGCGAACTCATGCTGTATGCCATACGGCCCGAGCAGGATCCCTGGCTTGCCGAAGGCACCACTGACGACGCGCCGTGGAGCAGTGGCAGTCTGGTCTGCCGCTGGCGCTTTTTGCTGCCGCTGTGGCGGTTCGCTGTCATGGTGGAATACCGCGAGCCGCTGCCGGCCGCCGCTCTGCCGCCAGACGCCGACCCGGCCGCCATGGCCGCCTTTGAACAACGCGCCTACGCCGCCTTTGACCTGCTTGATGCCCGCATGGAAGATCCTCTACCAGTCCCTTCAGCCAACCTGCCCTATCCTCCTCAGGGAATCAGCCGTACCCGCCTGGCGGACATGCTCGGCCCTGTACGCGCCAACACTGAGCAATAACGGCTGTACGTCGTTGAACCACTGGTACGGGTGCGCTCTTCCTCTGCACCAGACAGCACAAAACACAGCACACAGGCCACGGCTTTGTGTGCTGTGTTTTTCTGTCCGCCACTTGTGGACTCTTCTGTCTTCTCCAAACGTGTACTGCTTTCAACCGCAGTCTGCAGTGTCGCTGTGCCTGTTGCTTCGCGGATTGCGATATTTATAGACTTCTGTTAGCAATACACGTCAATTTG
>DVMI01000049.1 GCA_018715085.1 Candidatus Avidesulfovibrio excrementigallinarum
TATATTTTTTTTGATAACACTGTACTCAGTTTCCCGGTTTGCGTTTACAACTCCCCTGATGCGCGCCGCCTGCGTGCGCCGTTGAAAACACTGTGTAAGCAGGCTTGGCATGCCCGGCCTTTTCCGCGGGACGTTCCTCTACAACCGGTCAGGAGTGCACAGTGGTGACTCATTCTCACGGTTTCCTGAGGCCTGCCGGACTCGCCGCCAGCATTCCGGTTCTGCTCCTTAATTGGCTTGCGAACACGCTTCCCACACGCGGCACAGACGCCTCCTCCAGCGCCAAGGCGCCACGGTTGCAGGACGCACAGGTGTGCAGCTCAACCACGGGAACACCTGACCATGCACGGTTTCCCTTGCTTATCCGCCGAAAAAGGCCCTGTGCGTCCCCTCAGCGCGTCACAGACGCCTTGCAAAAAAACCGGCGTATCCCATGCAGAGCGCCGGTTTTCTCTGGATCACGCCCCGCTCTGAAGACCATCCGGAACACAGTCAACACAAGAAGCGCGCTCCTCTCTTTGAAAAACAGGATGCTGGACGTATATATCTTTACGAACGCTTCCTTCTGTTTTCATCTTGAGGCGTCTGCAAAAACTCCAGTAACAGCTGTATGACATGCCTCTTTCAGCATGTTATATCACGCACAAAGTGCCGCTGCGAAATGTACTATGTATTGACCTTTACGTCTCAATAATATAGCGTGGTTAGTATAGAGATACAAAGTTCAGCGTTTTGAAACGGGCAAAGACGACCTATCCATAACTATTTAAAATTATAATAATTTTATAGCATACGGAGAGATCGTCTGAATTCAGGAACAACACAGCCAGGAAGGAGTTCCAATGAAAGGCAAACAGGTTATAGCGAGTATTGCAGGAATGATGTTGGCTGTCGTCCTTGCCGTCACGCCGGCCTCGGCTGAAGTCAAACGCGGCGATTATTTCATCACTGTTCTTACCGGTCCTTCCAGCGGCATCTATTTCCCCATTGGCGGTGCCTTCTCCACGTTTATCGGATCCCTGGGTTACAAAACTTCCGCCACGGCTACCGGCGCTACAGTAGAAAACATCAACGCGCTTCTTACGGGGCAGGGCGAACTTGCCATTGCCATGGCCGACTCCGTCATTCAGGCTGTAGAAGCCTTTGGCGCCTATGAAGGCAAAAAGCCTGCCAAAAACCTGCGCGCAATGATGGGCCTGTGGCCGAACTACTGCCAGATTGTGACCACGGCCGACTCCGGCATCAAAAGCTTTGCCGATCTGAAAGGCAAACGCGTGGGTGTCGGGGCTCCGAACTCCGGCGTGGAACTCAACGCCCGTATGATGTTTGAAGCACACGGCATGTCGTACAAAGACGCCAAGATCGATTATCTGAACTACGGCGAAGCCATCGATCAGATGAAAAACGGTCTGTGCGACGCAGCCTTTGTGACCTCGGGTCTTGGCAACGCCACCATCCGCGAACTGGGCATCACCAAAAAAATCGCCTTTGTTCCTGTGGAAGGCGAAGCGCTGAAGAATCTTATCAAGAAGTATCCGTTCTATATTGAAGCCAAAATCCCCAAAGAAGTTTATGACACCGACGAAGATACGACCACGGCGGCCGTCATGAACATCATGCTGGTGGATATCAAGCTGCCTGACGATGTCGTTTACGATCTGCTGACGAACATCTATTCTGAAAAAGGCCTGCAAGCCATCCACGCCTCGCACGGCACAGCCAAGGCCAACATCACTCCGGAAACAGCCCTGCGCGGTATTGTAGGCACCTCTGTGCCTCTGCATAACGGCGCCATCAAGTACTACAAGGAAAAAGGCGTACTGGAGTAATTCCGGGTATGCCCGCCCATAGACTGTCTTACCCAGATGGAGGACACCGTTCCGTCCTCCGTCTGGGGATCATGCTTATTGCGGTATTGAGCCTCATGGTCTGGTGCGCGGGGTGCGGCTGTACCCCGCAGCAGCAGGCCACGCTGCGTATCTACGACTGGAAGACGGGTGAAGTTTACGCGGAAGCTCCTGCCGCTCCGGGGAGTCATCTTTTTTTCGGGTGGATCCATTCTCTGGAAAAAATTCCCTGGAATGAATACTACCATGTCGATGACTCACTCAATCTGGTGCTTGATGCCATCACGTTCCCGGCGTTTGGAGCCGGAATTCCGGAAAATAAAGGTCAGATTTGTTATGTGCGCGACGGTCTGATCCATATGGAGGAGATCAATCAGCTCTTTCCGGAGCTTGTCTGGCTCAATTCCCATACGGCAACGCAAGATATCGTGCTCGATGGCGTTCTTGTTGCCAGGGGCAGCGATCTTCCTCAGCACACCAGAGTACGCCTGATCATCGAAAAGAGGTGACACCATGTCCGATGCCAATAAGATGCATGAGGCCCCCGTCATGCCAGAGAACGACAAAAAAAGCGTTGCCTTCAATAATACAGAACAGGGAACAGGAGCCAACGAGGCCGACATTGCAGAAGCGCTGGCCCGCGCCAGAGACAGTTCCCTCAGTGACGAACAGCAAAAATTGCTCAAGGAGTGGGATAAGGAGTCAAGTACGAGGACACTGATCGCGCCCTCCATGAAGACCTTTTTCTATCTTCTGTGCATCGCGATCACGCTGTACCATTTTATCACCTCGTTTTTGGGGACCCCTGTGGTGCTCAAGCACCGCTCGCTGCATGTGGCCATGATGCTGGTGCTTGGCTTCATCATGTACCCGCTGAGCAAAAAGAGTAACAACCAAAAAGTCCCCTGGTACGACTGGATACTGATAGCTCTTTCCGCCGTTGTCCCCCTGTATGTGTGGTGTGATTATCTGGGCGTCGTCGAACGCGCCGGCATGCCCAATACGATGGACATGATAGTCGCCACCATCCTTGTCGGACTTGTGCTGGAAGCTTCACGCAGAATGTCGGGTTGGGCCCTGCCCATCTTGAGCCTCATTTTTATTGCTTACGGCCTGTTTGGCCGCGACATGCCCGGCATTTTCATGCACCGGGGATATAACTGGCTGCAGCTTTCCAACCACTTCTTTGCAAATACCGAGGGCATTTACGGCACTTCTGTCAGTGTTGCGGCCAGCTATATCTTTCTGTTCATCCTCTTTGGAACCGTCATGAGCAAGTCGGGCATGGGAGCCTTTTTCAATGACCTTGCCATGGCGCTTGCCGGACACACCAAAGGAGGTCCCGCCAAAGTCGCGGTCATCTCTTCGGGACTGCTGGGCTCCATCAATGGCTCTGCCGTTGCCAACGTGGTGACAACAGGCGCCTTTACCATTCCGCTCATGAAAAAAACCGGCTACTCCAAAGAATTTGCCGGAGCTGTAGAAGCCACCGCCTCCGTAGGCGGCCAGCTCCTCCCGCCGGTCATGGGCGCGGCCGCGTTCATCATGGCCGAAATTTTGGGCGTGGACTATTCCGTCATCATCATTCACGCAGCCATCCCTGCCCTGCTTTACTATCTGGGAATCATTATCCAGGTACAGCTCCGCGCCGGAAAGACCGGACTCGTCGGCATCCCCCGCGACAGACTGCCGCGCGTCCGGGCCGTGCTCAAGGATAAGGGACATCTTCTTATCCCCATTTTCTTGCTGCTCTATCTGCTGCTCTTTTCCGGCACAACGGTCGTCTTTTCTGCAGTCATCACCATCGTTGCCACGATCATTGTGGCCAACTGCAAGAAATCCACCCGAATGAGCTTTAAAGACATCTGTGACGCGTTTGCCGACGGCGCCAAGCAAACCGTCTCTGTCGCCATGGCCTGCGCCTGCGTGGGGATTATCATCGGCGTGACCTCCAAAACCGGTTTTGGCCTGACCATGGCCAACACCATCATCACGCTGGGGGGCAAAAGCCTCGACTTTACCCTCCTCTTCACCATGATCACCTGTATGATTCTCGGCATGGGCGTTCCTTCCATCCCCGCCTACATCATCACCGCCGCCATTGCCGCCCCAGCACTCGCCAACCTGGGCATTCCGAACCTGGCCGCCCATTTGTTCTCCTTCTATTACGCCATGTTCGCCAACATCACGCCTCCTGTGGCGCTGGCGGCGTTTGCCGCTGCAGGCATCTCCGGAGGCAACCCGATGAAGACCGGCTGGGCTGCCGTCAAGCTGGCCATAGCAGGCTTTATCGTACCGTTCATGTTCGTCTATTCGCCGCAACTCCTTCTGATCGATACCACCTTCTTTGAAGGCGTGCGGGTCGTCATTGGAGCCTGCCTTGGCGTCTTCATGATTGGCGTGGCATGTGAAGGCTACTTCCTGACCAAGGTGCATATCCTGCTGCGCATTCTGTCGTTCGGCTGCGCGCTGCTCTTGATCCACAGCGGACTGTACAGCGATCTGATCGGCGTTGCCGGGCTGATCTTCCTGGTTATTTTCCAAAAGGTCGCCGCCTCTCGAGCACGCCAGGCCATTGCCTAACGTCTTTATTCCCCTCTTTTACTCCCCTGATACTGCCGCAGGATGAACACCATCCTGCGGCCTTTTTGTCGTTTCTCCCCCCGTACACTCGAGCATCCGCATGTATCCAGCCCTGTACGCGCCTTACACGCACCGCCCTCCTTTCAGCACGCCGTGCGCCTTAAAGCGGCCTTCACGCGCCAGGACAGGCGGCGTCATGACGCCGGGGGGGAAGGAGGAACCCCTTTTGAAAAAGGGTTCTCCTCCTTCCCCCCGGACCCCCTGTCCACCTTCCTAAAACTTTTTTTCTGGCTGCCGGGCCTTGTACCGCAGCCGCCGCGCTCCGGCCTGGCGCTCATGTCTCAGAAGGCTTTTGCGCACCGCAGAACGGCTTTTGCGCGTCCGGCCGCCCTCCCAGGCAACGGTTTTGGGAAGGGGAATGGGGGCACGGGGGAAGGGGGGCAACCTTTTTGCCTGAAAAGGTTCCCCCCTTCCCCCGTCATCCTGTCCTTGTTCCGTTCTGCCGCCTGCGGGCAAACAAGAAGCGCCCTCTCCTGCCGCAGTACGGACGGGAGGGCGCTCCCTGCAGGTCATCAGGTCACTTGTATCAGCCATGGGGGGCGTTGCTGCCCCCCTTTATGGAACTTACTTCTTGAGGAATTCCTGCAGCAGCAGGCCCACTTCGCTGGGCTTTTTGGCCACCTTGGCGCCGGCCTTGGTCAGGGCCAGGGTCTTGCCTTTCACGGTGCCGCGGCCGCCGGTCACGATGGCGCCGGCATGGCCCATGCGCTTGCCTTCGGGCGCGGTGCGGCCGCCCATAAAGGCCACCAGGGGTTTGGTGAAGATGCCGGCTTCCATGGCTTCGGCCACTTCTTCTTCCATGGTTCCGCCCAGTTCGCCGATGATCACCACGGCGTGGGTGTCTTCGTCGGCTTCATAGAGGGGCAGCAGTTCGGCAAAGCGGGTGCCGGGCACCGGGTCGCCGCCCACGCCGATGAGCGTGGTCACGCCAAAGCCTCCCTTGACGATTTCGGCCGTGACTTCGTTGGTCAGCGAGCCGCTGCGGGTCATGACGCCCACATGGCCTTTTTTGTACACGCGTTCGATCCAGTAGGGGATCGTGCCCAGCATGGCTTCACCAGTGGAGATCACGCCGGAGGTGTTGCCGCCGATGACCATGGCGCCGCAGGACTGGGCCGCGCGCCGGATCTGGATGGAGTCGTGCAGCGGAATGCCGTCGGCGATGGTGCAGATCTTGCGGATGCCGGCGTCCAGGGCTTCGAACACGGCGTCTTTGGTGAACTTGGGCGGCACAAACAGCATGGACACGTCGGCCGGATGTTCGGCCGTGGCGCGGCGCACCGAGTGGTAGATCGGGATGCCGTCAACGTCCTGGCCTTCCTTGCCAGGCGTGACGCCGGCCACCACCTTGGTGCCCATGTCTTTCATGTGTTTGGCCCAGAAAGCGCCTTCCTTGCCGGTGGCGCCCTGCACGATCACGCGCGATTCTTTGTTGACGAAAATGCTCATCAGGCCCTCCCCGCGGCGATGTCCACCGCACGCTGCACAGCTTCTTCAGTGTTGGTCAACGGCTCAAGGCCGGCTTCGCGCAGAACCTTGAAGGCCTCTTCTTCGTTGGTGCCGCGGATGCAGGTCACGATGGGCTGCTGCGGCTTGTGGATCTTGATGGCCTCCACAAGGCCCTGCGCCATGACGTCCGCGCGGGCGATGGTGCCAAAGGTCACCACCAGGATGACCTTGCTGGGGGTTTTCAGGCACAGTTCCATGGTGCGCACGGCTTTGGTGTAGTTGGCGCCGCCAAATTCCACATAGGTGGCCACCTTGCCGCCTGCGTCGTTGATCAGGTCAAACACGGTGGTGGTCAGGCCGGCGCCGGCGCACATCAGCGCCACGTCGCCATTGAAGACCAGGTAGGGGATGCCTTCCTGTGCGGCTTCAAATTCCACCTGAGAGTCAAACTGTTCGCGGCTCAGCGGATAGTCGGGATGACGCCATTCGGAGTTGTCGTCGATGATGACCTTGCCGTCGCCGGCAATGGGCGTGCCGTCGGTGGTGATGAACAGCGGGTTGATTTCGGCCAGCTGCGCGTCATAGGCCACAAAGGTCTTGTAGAGGTTGCGCACCACCGCGCTGACGGGCTTGATCAGTTCCGGAGCCAGCCCCATGCCGTACACCAGGTTGTTGACGTGGAAGCCGCCAAGCCCCTGGGCCATGTCGACCTTGACGGTCACGATCTTGTCGGGATCCGTGGCGGCCAGCTTTTCGATTTCCACGCCGCCTTCGGCGCAGCCGATGAGCATGGCGGTGGAGGTCACCGCGTCCACGGTCACAGCCAGGTAAATTTCGCTGGCGATGCTGACCGCTTCTTCAACAAGGATCATGTGCACGTTGTGTTCGGAATCGAACAGCGCCTGCGCTTCCTTGCGTGCGCTTTCGGCGTCCTTCACCAGACGGATGAGTCCGGCCTTGCCGCGTCCGCCGCGCAGAACCTGCGACTTGAGCACGCACGGCAACCCGATGTCGGCGATGGCGGCGTCCAGTTCATCCACACTGCGGATGAGCCGGCCCTTGGGGGTGGCGATCCCTTTGTCCCTGAAGATATTTTTTGCCTGATATTCAAACAGCTTCATAATCAGTCCTCTTGCGCGCCCGGGCGCGCCGTGTTGGGGTGGGGGCGGGCCGCAGCGGCCCTTCTGTCCGCCTACTTATTGTACTTCTTCCAGAATTCTCCCCACATGTCTTCGTCAGTGAAGCTCCAGGGTTCCACAGGTTCGTTGACCCAGGTCACGTTCATGAAATGCTTCCAGTGAACGTTTTCCGTCGTGATGTTGCCGCCCCAGGTGCCGCAACCCAGCGTCGCTGTAGAGGGCATGCGGTTGAAGGGATGGCCGCCGTTGCCCGCGCTCATGGACTGACGCACGGTGATGCGGGCCGACTTCATGTGTTCGCCGAGGAATTCGATGTATTCCTTCTTGAACGTATGGATGCCGCAGGAGTGGCCGCGCCCGACCAGGGTGGTCAGTTCGGTGAGAATGCGGTAGGCGTCCATGAAGTCCTTGGCCTTGTACACGGTGAGCACGGGCGAAATCTTTTCGTCGTGGAACTTGTCTTCCTTGATGGGCTGGGTGCCTTCCACAAGCAGGATGTCGGTGCCTTCAGGAATGGTGATCCCGGCGCCGGCCGCGATGACGGCGGCGGACTTGGCAATGACGTTCTGGTTGAGGGCCAGCTTGCCCTTGGCGTTCACCTGCCACATGTAGTTCTTCAGCTTTTCGCGATCTTCGCCTTCCACCAGGTAGCAGTGGTTCTTCTTCATCTCGGCCATAAACTGGTCGTAAATGGCTTCCACCGGCACCACGGCGTTTTCGGACGAGCAGGAAGTGGCATAGTCAAACAGCTTGCTGCTGCAGATGAGCTTGGCGGCTTCGGCCACGTCGGCGTCTTCGGCCACGATCGGCACCGCGTTGCCCTGGCCCACGCCGTAAGCGGGGGTGCCGCTGGAATAGGCCGCACGCACCACGGCGCCGCTGCCGGTGGCAACCACCAGGTCGCACGCCTTCATCAGTTCGCCCACGGCCTCGCGGCTGTTGTCTTCAACAATCTGAATGAGATCTTCAGGCGCGCCCACGCGGCGCAGGCCCGCACGCATCATGTTTACGGCCTCGGTGGTGCACTTGATTGCCCGCGAGCTGGGCTTGAAAATCACGGCGTTACGGCACTTGAGCATGCCCACGGCCTTGCCGCCGCAGGTAGAGGTCGGGTTGGTGGCCGGCAAAATGGCGCAAATCACGCCCACGGGCTTGGCATACTTGGAAATCCCGTTCTTTTCGTCGCGTTCGATGCAGCCCACGCTCTTGGCGCCCTTGATGTCATGCAGCACACCGCCGACCTTGCGTTTGTGCTTGATGATCTTGCTTTCCACATTGCCAAAGCCCGTTTCTTCAACGGCCATCTTGGCCAGCTTGGCAATGTTGTCGTCCTTGTACACTTCCCAGCCGATGGCCAGGCACATGTCGTCAACTTGTTCCTGAGTATAATCGTTGATGGCAGCCTGAGCCTTGCGGGCCAGTTCCATTTGTTCGCTGACGGTCTTCATGAAAAATTCCTCCAAAAAGTTAAACACAAACTATGTCTGCACCGGCAGGCTTACATCCAGATGTTCATGCCGGCGAAGCGTCCGAATACGGACACCGAGAACGTGACACACAAGATGGCAATGATTGTGATGATCACGCCGACCTTGGCAAATTCAGAAATTCTGAAGTAACCGGAAGAATAGGGAATGACGTTGGTGGGGCTGGAGGTGACCATGATGAAAGCCAGACTGGAGGCAATGCCTGCCGGGCCGGCCAGCACCCACGGATTCATGCCGATGTCCATAGCCAGGGCGATGATAAGCGGCATGACCACAGCGCCAGTGACGCTGTTGCTGGAGAAGAAAATTTTAAGCAGTTCCACGAGAGTGATCACCGCCAAAACGCGCAGTACAGGATGCAGACTGCCCACTTCAGACAGTGCGCCCCAGGCAATCCAGCGGGCCGCACCTGTGCTGGCCAGCAGCATGCCTGCAGAAATGCCGCCGGCAATCAGAATGAGTCCGCCCCAGTCGATGCTGCGGGAGGCGTCTTTCCAGCTTTCAAAGACACGCAGGCCGGGCATGAAGAGCAGAACAAACCCCAGCAAGGCCACAAAGGCTTCCGGAGCCTTGAAGCCCAGAACAGATTCCACATGGGAACCGCCAAGCCACAAAACAACCATCACCACGAACACGATGAGCGTGCGGACTTCCTTAATTTTGAGGCTGCCGAGCGAGTACAATTCCTCACGGATACTGTCAAGGGTGATGGGGATTTCCTTGAATTCCGGGGGAAAGGCCTTGATCAGGCAGATCCATCCCAGAGGAACCATCAGCAACGCGCCGGGAACACCCACCATCATCCACTGGGCAAACGACACGTCAAGATGGGCGATGTCGCGCACATACTGCATGGCGAGCACATTGGCGCCGCAGCCGGCCGGGCTGGCCGTTCCACCAATAAGCGCGCCCCAGACAATGGCAATCATCAGCCCACGGCCGAAATTGCTTTCCAGCGGTTTGCATCCGCTGCCCTGCAGGATGCTCATGCCAAGCGGCACAAGCATGGCCGCCACAGCCATATCCGTAACCCACATGGATGTCAGCATGCCTACAAGCATGAAGGCCAGGATGATGCGATCGGTACGCCGCCCCACCTTGGTGAGCATCCACAGCATGAACCGGCGAGCCAGGCCGGATTCCGTCATGGCTGCCGACAGTCCCATAGCCCCCATAAGGAACATGATGGACTGATTGCCGACGCCCGACTTGACCAGATTGCCAAACCCGTCAATGTTCATGATGTGCAAAAGCACAATCAGACTGAGGGAGGTTGCAGGGAAGGGAATGGCTTCCGTCATCCACATAATGACCGCAAAACACAAGGCACCCATGACGACCTTGGCGTTCTGCGTCAGAGGAATGGCTTCCTCCCCCTATAGAAGGGCGGCGGCGTAGGAAGGGCAATCACCAGCAACATGATGGCAATGCCCAGTAAAAAGAAAAATGTCTTACGCGCCGTCTCGAGCGGCACTCTGTCCCCGCACAGACGGGTAAGGCAGGTATCCAAACAACTCATGACAATGTCTCCGTAGCTGTAGCTGTATCCCAAAAACGTTTT